>JAGYLC010000151.1 GCA_018401235.1 Kiritimatiellia bacterium | reverse complement strand
GGCCCTCGAATATCTCTGGAACTGCTACGGACCCCAACTCGACTGGAGGGAGGGAGGGTCAGGCCGTACTTTGTAGCGTTTTGAGGCCCTTGAATGACTCTGGAAACGCATCGGACCCCAACTCGACTGGCCCCTGCTCCAGGGCGGCGCGGTGGCCGCCTGGGTGGAGGGCGCCGAGGGGGAACAGCGGGAGGTCCTGGCCGACTACGAACAAACCCTCCTGGAGGCCTTCGAAGACGTCGAATCCGCGCTGGTGCGCTATCTGCGGGAACGCGAGAAAAATGCCCTGTTAAGGGAGGCGCTCACCAGTCAGGAACGCTCCGTCGAACCGGCCCGCAACCTCACCAACGCCGGCGAGGAGGACTTCCTCTCCGTACTCGACGCCGAACGCGAACTCATCAACGTCGAAGACGAATGGGTGTCCAGCGAAACCCTCGCCGTCCTCCGCCTCATCACCCTCACCAGCGCCCTAGGCGGCGGCTGGGAGGTATTTGAGGAGGAATAGGCCCGACCGGATGCACCCTCTATCTTTATGCAGGACATGGGGAAAATGACGCGAAGCGTCCCTGGAGTGCGGTTCCGAGCTTGCGAGGCACCGCTTTACAGAGACTCAATGTGGCTTCGCCATGCCCCAAAGGCAATGCAAACACCGATTATGTATGTGCCGGGCAGCGGGCGCATCCACGAATTGGTGACAAGAGCTGAATCCCCTCGAAGATTTGGAATATCGCGGAAGGCATCGTGCAAAGAGTAGCCGTCGGCGTTTACGCCACGGGCCGCAACCTCGGCCTCATCCAGCGGCCCGTGGTGTAAACGCCGACGGCTACGATTCGCAAACGGCCGTCTTACAGATCAGTCTTTAAAAACGATGGTGGTCACCAATTCGTGGATGCGCCCGGGGTTTATCTGCGGGTCACGTTACTATTTACAAATACGGATATTTATAGTATGTGTAAACATTATGGAGAACAAAGCACAAGATATGGGATTGAGAATCCAACAGGCACGCAAAATGTTGGATATGTCTCTTCGGAGTGTTTCCGAAGCCACTGGCGGATCGCTGTCTCACACCGCGATTTCCCGCTATGAAAAAGGAGAGATGATGCCCGGGTCGGCCAATCTGATTGCACTGGCCGGCGCACTGCGGCAACCCGTGGATTTCTTCTTCCGTCCCTTCCAGGCTCATTTGGTAAAGCCTGTGCGGTTTCGCAAAAAGACCGGGTTGGGAAAACGGGAACAGGAGGCTATCCAGAACCGGGCGGTGGATTTCTTCGAACGCTATTATGAGATTGAGGATTTGATGAAGGAACCGCGCCCCTTCCACAACCCCCTGCCGGAAGATCCCGTCCGCACGCCGGAGGACGCAGCTCAAATGGCCCGTCAGCTTCGGGAGGCATGGAAGCTGGGGATTGATCCGCTCCCGAATCTCCATGAACTCATGGAGTTGAATGGCATCAAGGTATGTGAGGTTCCCTGCAAGAATGAGGCCTTTGACGGGTTCTGCTCCGCCACCGAACGGGGGCCGGTGGTGGTGATTGCCGGCTGGCTGAATCGGAACCTGCTGCGGAAACGAGCGACCGAGGTGCATGAGCTGGCCCACGTCATGGCCCGGGTTCCGGAGGATTTGACGGAGAAGGAGGAGGAGAATATCGTCTGGAGTTTCGCCGGGGAGCTGATGCTGCCGGAAAAGGCTTTCGTGGATGCCTTTGGCGAAAAGCGGCACAGCCTGGGCATTCAGGAGTTGGTGGCGATCAAACAGCTTTTCGGCGCTTCGATCATGTCGATTGTGTTCCGCGCCCGCGCCTTGAATCTGATCGATGAAAATCTGTACCGGGAATTCTGGAAATACGTCAACGCTCATGGCTGGCGCAGCAAAGGCGAACCGGGTGACGAGACCTACAAAGGGAACGAATCCCACTCCCGGTTCCGTCAATTGGTCCTGCGTGCGGTGGTGGAGGAACGTATCTCGCTGAGCCGAGGTGCCGCTCTGCTGAATCTCGATCCAGTCCGTCTGCGTGAACAGGTAGGGGAGACCATACAGGAATAAGAGTAAACAGGAGTTGATCCTGAAGATTCTGTTCATCCTGTCTAAAAAAAAATACCTTCTGGATGCCAAGCTCGATCCCGTCCCCAAAAAAATGGGGGAACTCCAGGGATAAACCAAAATTGCACGATAAACCCCGTTGGTTTATCCTGAGGAACCGGGAACTAGACCACTCCCCTTAGCGCCTTAGCCACATCCACCATCTGTTGCCGGATCTGAGTTCTTCTGAATGCTTCATCCGCATGTCCACTTTCACCCGACAGCCCCAGAAGAAAATGGCTGGCGCGTACAGGACCGGGAGCATTTTCGTTGTTGAATAACGTTTCCAGACATTTCAAAGCATCCACGCAGGCTCGGTTTCCTACTTTCACTTCCTCTGCAAACCCCGCCAATGCAGTAGAAATCGGGTCGTACTGACCGGAATCCGTTCCCAGGGCGATGCCCAGATCCACGTCAATCGTGGTTGTGGGTTTCAGAATCGAATGGGAAGGAATGGGGGAACAGATATAGCGGGGAACCAAGCCACCCAGTAAAACCAGGTCCTCGTGCCAGCGGGTAAAACTGCTCCAAATAGAAAGAAAGGCCCGTTGCGCCATTTCCGAGTGACGCGGGTCGTATTCGGCATGGGTCTCGTATTTCATGGTCGGCAGAAACCCTCCCACTCACGCAAGGCTTGTGCGGCCTCAGGCCCCCGCAGTCCGGTGTTTTTGAGATCAAGATAGATTTGTGCATCGGAAACGAGCGATCGATTCAGAGGGCGTTGCGTCTCCAGAAAAACACCTTTATCCCGGGGTTGAAACAACCAAAGCACCCCGACCTCCGATACCTCTCGAGCCCCCCATTCCTCCAGTTGAGCTTTGGAAGGCAACTCTGATACATATGCGGAGCAGATGACGGGTTCTGTGTACCCATGGCGCTCCCATGCGGCGGTCCATTGCGTAAAGGCAAGATCCACCGACTTCTGTTGCGCCCAATGTTCCAGACGATCCGCCCAATGCCAAGGGTCAGTCTCCAGGCCAGTGATCCGGGTCACAGTGACGCGGTCTTTCAAGCTGTCAGCCGCTTTCCAGGCCTGCAACAAGTCCAAGGTGGGGTTTACCTGATAGAATCGTTCCGCAGGGTTAAACACATATCCCTCTTTCAGCATGTAGCTTGTCACTCGGGAAACCAAACCCTGACTGGCCTCCGTCTGCTGAATCAGTTCTGCTTGTGTCCATTTTCGGTCCCGGTCGCTCAAGAGACTTCGGACGATGCGGGCACTCTTACCCTGAAAAATGTTCCGGGGTTCCTGCGCATTGCGGAACTTCCTGCCCGGCAAAGCTGGACGCTCAATCCAGACCCCCTTTCCCCGAATCCAAGCCCGTCCATTCAAGTCGATGACGCTTAGTCGGGCTTGTTTACACTTTTCTAACTGACGATCGGTCAGATCGGGTACCAGTAGCAACGAGGCCGGATCTTTTTGTTTGGCCAATTCTTCCAGATCCAGCACATGGGGATGCGCGTGCGCCTTGAGGGAGAACCACACGGTCCTGCCGTCAAGATCCAGACCCAGATTCTCTCCAGACACCCAACGCCAGTCGGATTCTGTTTGTAGTTGTTTTTGGAACTGCTCCAGAAGCTGATCTTGTGATGAAATTTCCATATTACTGATTCCGGTTGTATTACTCATGGGTAATATGGGCTATTATTGGTAATAAAGCAATAGGAAATTACTAGATTAATAAATATTACTAATTAGTAAATGACACGCTTTCAGTAATAACCTTATGATATCCCAAACACCTCCCGCAACTTCCGATCCAGCACTGCCACCGGGGTTGGGGCCTCGGGGGTCAGGGTCATGAGAAAATCGCCCCGGGAGGCGGGGATGTATTTCCGGAATTCCCGGCGGATGTAGCGTCCGATTTCAAACTGGGCGATGAGGCGAAGGCGCTCACGGTTCTCCTGGAAAAAGCCCGTCTGGGTGATCTGCTGATAGAGCTGTCGTTCTGCCGGGGAGTCGAAGACGGTTTCATCCTCGATGTAATGGTCGTGGGTCTGCTCGGCCAGCTCCCGGTAGTGCCGCAGGGCGTCGCCGAGGCGGGTGTCGCTGTAGTCGCCGATCTCCATGCTGTGCACGAACACCATGTGATCCTTGGCGCGGCTGAATCCGACGTTCAGGCGCTGCATCTTGAGTTTGCGGATGTCGTCGGCGGTACCCCCGATGGTGGGGTAGATCTGCCGGAGGTCGGCGTTGCCTATTTTCTTGTCCTGCACCAGCGAGTAGTAGACGGTGTCCCGCTCCTCGCCCTGCACGTCGCCCACGAACCAGACGCGGAAGTTGTGGTCGAGCTCCAGGCGGGGATAAAGGTCCATCCGTTCCCGCAGAATTTCCTGCATGCGCTGAGTCTGCTGCTTAAAGGAACAGATCACGCCGATGCTCCCGCCGTATCCGGCGAAGTGGGTGTTGAGCGAGGCGGAGTAATTCTGAAGCGCCTTGGCGAAGGCCAGGGTCGAAGTGCGCACGCTGAAGGTTTTGAGCCACTCCCGGGTGCCGGGATCCACGGGCAGCACCTGGCTGGCGGTTTCCTCCTCTTCCCCCTGGCTTTCATTGGCCTCCCGGGAAAGCCGCTCCATTTCCTCGTCTGGAATCGTCTGCTGGCTGCGCTTCGGCGATGACACAGCCGAGGTGTTCCAGCGGTGTTCAACAAAGCTCCGCAACACGTGGACAGG
>JAGYLC010000150.1 GCA_018401235.1 Kiritimatiellia bacterium | reverse complement strand
GGCAGCGGGCCGTAGGTCCGCTCCAATCATGGCGGAGAGCGGGAGAGGCTCACCGCCCGTGCGCGGATCCTTGGCCCGTACGAGTGAGGACTGGAACCCGGTCGTGGGGGGCGGCGGGGTCCGCCGCGTAAACAGGGCAAAGCCAATCATTTTCGGCGGGGTCCGCCGAGCTACGTTTTTTTACGCCCCTTCGTGAGGACCAAACCTTCTCCCGCCCCACGCGGGGGGAGGGATACAAAAAAGGCCCCGCCGAAGCGGGGCCCTGGTGGCATGAAAACCGTGAGGGTTTACATGGCCGCGGTTTCGGGAATCCAGGCTTCGATGACCTCGGGATTCGCTTCCATCCAGGCGCGGGCGACGGCCTCGACGTCGTCGTCCGATTCATTCACTTTGAGCATGAGGTCGGCGAGTTGCGGGTCGCTGAGTTTCATATTGGCCAGGAACTGCGCCAATTCCGGTTTTTCTTCGCGGAGGTCCTCGCGGCCCATGATATTGATCACACCCGGTTCCCACACGACTTTGTCTTCGTCCTGTTCCAGGAATTTGAGGTCCCAGCGTGCGAACATCCAGTGGGGCTTCCAGGCGGTGACCACGATCCATTCCTCGTTGTCGACTGCATCCTGCAAAGCCGCCGTCATGGCGGGGCCACTGGAGGAAAGCAGCTCCATGTCGAGGTTGTACATCGGGATCACCTCTTCTTCGGTAGTGATCATGATTCCGGCACCGGCATCGATTCCAGTGATCCGACCGCCGAATTTTTCGGCGTGCTCATTCAGTTCCGAAATGGTGTCGATGGTTACGTAAGCGGGAACCGCGAGCCCCATTTCCGTCCCCTCGTACACCTCGCCGAGGTCCACAAGTTTCCCCTCGAATTTTTCGAGGTAACTTTTGTGAAGCCCTGGCCAGCATTCCATAAAGGCATCCTCGCTGCCCTGGGACACAGCGGTATAGGCCGGTCCCACGTCGGCGGACGTGATGTCGACGTCGTAGTCCATTTTGTCTTGCAGCACCACCATTGCAAGATGGGTATATGCGATTCCCTCCGCCCAGTTCGGATAGGCGAGTTTGGCGGTTTTGGTGTTGGATGATTGTGCGCAGCCGGAAAGGAACCCGAGCCCCATTACGGCGGCAAGTGCGAATGCAAGTCCGCAGTTCCGTGTCATTTTTGTTTTTTTCATTTTTTTACTCCAATTTGAGTTTTTGGTTAATGAGAACCCTTTTTTGAGGGTTTTCCGAGTTCTTGTGTGACTCGATCGAGAAAAATGGCTAGGATCACAATGCTGATTCCCGCTTCGAAGCCCAAGTCTGTCCTCATTTGCTGCGTGGCTTGCACAACGATTTTTCCAAGGCCCCTGGCGCCAATAAGACCCGCGATGACCACCATGGACAGCGCCAGCATAATCGTCTGGTTTATCCCGGCCATGATCGTGGGCAGAGCCACGGGGATTTCGGCTTTAAACAATAATTGGGAAGGGCTGGAACCGAAGGAGATGGCGGCCTCCCGGATTTCGGAAGGAACTTGTCGAATCCCGAGGCCCGTGAAACGCACACAGGGTGGCAGAGAGAAAATCAGGGTAGCAATGACCCCGGGAACTTCTCCCAACTGAAAGAATAAAACAGCCGGAATCAGGTACACGAAGGCCGGCAGGGTCTGCATAAAGTCCAGGATGGGCCTTACGGTGTTTTGTACCATATTGCTTTTCGCGGTCCAGATTCCCAAGGGGATTCCGATCAGCAGAGCGAGCATGACGGCGGTGGTTACCAGACCCAGTGTATCCATCGTGGGTTCCCAGAAACCGAGATTGTGGATCAACAGCATGCCAAGAACAGTGAAAATGGCCACCCCTCGTCCACATATCCACAACGCAATAAGACTGAAAATGGATATCATAATGAGGGGATGAGGAAACAAGAGTGCCGAGGAGAGCGGTATGAAAATGCCCTCTACCCCGGCGTGGATGGCCTCGAACAGGCCACCCCAGTTATCTCTCATCCAATCAACCATGGTTGAGAATTTATCGCCAATTTCAATTTTATTCATGACCGGCCTCCTGTTTCATTTTGATTTCCTGGCTTTCGGTCAGGGCTTCGAGGTGGACGGTGGAGGTGTCCTCGTGATCGTCGCCGAGGACTTCGCCGATCACCATGGCGCGGTCGACGATGCCGCGGAAGCGGCCTTGTGCGTCCACAATGGAGATGGGGTAGCGGGCGGTGGTGGCCCGCGAGAGCAGGTCCGCCATCGGGGTGTCGGGTTCGGCGGCGTACAGGTCGGTCATGAGATGCTCGCGCACGTCGGAAACCTTTTCCTTTTCCAGCCGCACGGCCTCGTCGATGGTGAGGAGTCCCTGCAGTTTGCGGTCGGCGTCGAGGGCGAAGATGGAGGAGGTGTTGTTTTTCTCCATGGCCCGGATGGCGACGTGGGGGCCGTCTTTGGGGACGGTGATGGTTTGCGGTTTGCGCATCACGGCCTCGGCGGTGATGACTTTGCTTTTGTCCACGTTTTGCACGAAGGCCTTGACGTAGTCGTCGGCGGGATGGGTGAGGATTTCCTCGGGGGTGCCGATTTGCACGACTTCGCCGTCTTTCATGATGGCGATGCGGTCGCCGATTTTCAGGGCTTCGTCCAGATCGTGGGTGATAAAGACGATGGTTTTGTGCATGGAGGCCTGCAGGTCGAGCAATTCATCCTGCATGTTGGCGCGGATGAGGGGGTCGAGGGCGCTGAACGCCTCGTCCATCAGCAGAATCTCCGGGTCGCTGGCCAGGGCGCGGGCGAGGCCGACGCGTTGTTGCATGCCCCCGCTGAGTTCGCCGGGGCGCTGATCTTCGTAGCCCTTGAGGCCGACGAGTTCGAGGGCGTTCATGGCTTTTGTGCGACGTTCCTCCGGGTCGATGCCGGCCACTTCGAGTCCGAATTCGACGTTGCGGACGACGGTGCGCTGCGGGAGGAGGCCGAAATGCTGGAACACCATGGACATGGTTTTCCGCCGGCATTGCAGCAATTCCTCGGAGGACATTTTCATGATGTCCGCCCCGTTGATCTCCACCACCCCGCGGGTGGGTTCGATCAAGCGGTTCAGACAGCGGATGACGGTGGACTTTCCGCTGCCGGAAAGTCCCATCACCACAAAGGTTTCTCCTTTCTGGATGGTAAAGGAGGCGTTGTTGATGCCGATGGCGCACCCGGTTTTTTCCAGGATTTCGGCTTTGGTGTGGCCCTGATCCAGGAGCGGGAATACCCGCTCCGGATCGTGGCCGAAGACCTTGAACAGGCCTTCGATTCGTACAAGATCTTCCATATAGATTCCTTAGAAGTAGTAGCCGAAGTTGATGTTGAAGCGGCCGTTCCAGTCGTCGTTGCGATTGGCGCCGAAATCGCCCACGCTGCTTTCCGCGTAGGTGTCGCCGTACGCATCGCCTTCGTCGCCGATGAAGAAGTTGCCGTTGGAGTAGGCGTATTCCACGTAGATGTACCAGCCGCCGTTGGCGATGGCCACCCCGGTGGCGTTGAGGGCACTGTCGTTGAAGTCGCCGTTCATGTCGGAGCCGTCCTTCAGGATTACACTGTAGTCGTTGTAGAAGGTGAGGCTGTCGATCCATTCGACTTCGGGCTCCAGGGTGTAGCTCAGCGCGATGGCGGGGATGGTGCCCTTGGAGGCCACGGGCCAGGCGAAATCGTAGGCGCCCATGGTCACGAGGTCGTCGCTGAGGGGGTTGCCGGCTCCGTCGGTGGCGGACTCTTTGTAGTCGGTGCCGTAGTCATAGTAGGAAAGCTGGAGCATCAGGGTCCAGGCGTCGAGGGTGGCTTTGCTGTGCGCGGAGACGGCGAAGGCGTCGGCGTCTTCGGCGAAGGCTTCGTCAGCGTCCAGTCGTCCGTATTGCAGGGAGACGCCGAGGTCGTTGGCATAGCGGTCCGACTCGATGGTGTAGATGAAGCGGGCGTTGACCTGATGGGACTCCTCGTAGTGGGAGTAGGGGTCGCCGTTGTCGATGATGTCGTAGGAATAGCGTGCGCTTTCTTCGGTGGCCCCCACAAAGCTGTGTTCGGCCTGCAGGTAGTAGGCCAAATCGACGGCGAGGTTGTCCTGGCTCCAGGTGTATTTAATGCCGTAGTCCATGTCGTCGGAAAGGCCCACGTAGTAGTGCTGATCGAAAAACCAGCTGTTGGCGGGGCCATAGGCACCGACGCCGAAGGGGACGCGGTTGAGGCCGACCTGCACCTGGCGGTTTTCGTCCAGGTTGTAGCCCAGCCAGCCGGTGTGCAGCATGTTGTAGCCGTTGTACCAGCGGTATTCGGCTTTGCCGATGAAGGGGCCGTCCGCGTAGTCGAGGTTGATGCGGAAGGTGTCGAGTTCGAAGTTGCCTCCGTTGTCGCCGCGTTGGGCGGCGTCGCTGCCGTCTGAGCTGTAGTCGCCGTTGACGTAGTTGGCGCGGATGGCGCCGCCGATGTTCAGATTGCCGAATTCCACGGCCTGAAGGGAAGCGATGGCTCCCGTGGCGAGGATTCCTGCGGTCAAACGTATCCAGTTGCTCTTCATGTATTTCTCCTGGGTTGGGGTTTGGGGTGAAGGTCACCTTCGACCACTCCCGCTTCCTCGCGGGGAGGACGGGTATGCCGGGAAAGCGATGTCGCACGGGGCGTATCTTAAAACCAAAGCCGCTGGGACTCCAATTTTCACCGCCGTCACCGGCACAGGGGGGTGAAGGCGTTAAAATGGTGTGCGCACGAAAGCACGTTTCCAGGAAGGGAGTCAAGAGAAAGCCCGAATTGATTCACGCCAATGTTCGGGCTGGATTTTTGGGGAGAGCTGATGGATAGGAAATCGCTTTTCGCGTGGTCGCGGCGGGAGGCG
>JAGYLC010000015.1 GCA_018401235.1 Kiritimatiellia bacterium | reverse complement strand
TTTCCGTTTCTTTTCCAAAGCCGGATAAACACTTTTCTGTATCATCTTCTTCCAGAAGACTCTAATACTCCTCCAACTGAAATTCATGCAATTTCCGGTGCAGGGTCCGGCGGGAGATGCCCAACTGCTCGGCGGCGCGGGTGCGGTTACTTCGGTTGTCACTCAACGCCTGCATGATCATCTTTTTTTCCGCCTCCTGCATGGAGGTGGCCCCTTTGAGGGAACCGGAGGATGCGGCCGGAGCCTTGCCTTCCTTGATCTCCAGAGGCACATCGCGCAGGCTTAACTTATCCCCGCGCGACAACACCACCATGCGCTCCATCACATTGCGCAGTTCCCGGATATTTCCCGGCCAGGCATACTGGGTGAGACTGTCCAGGGCCTCGGCGGTGAATCCGTCGAGTTCCTTGGCATTCTCTTCCCGGAATTCCTTCAGGAAATGATGCAGCAGCATCGGAATATCCTCCCGTCTCCGCCGCAGCGGCGGCAGGGTCACCTGCACCACGTTCAAGCGGAAAAACAAATCCTCCCGAAACCTCCCCTCCTCCACCATCTGCCGCAGATCCCGATTGGTCGCCGCCAGCAGGCGGGGATCCACTTCGATCTTCTGCATCCCCCCCACCCGCTCGAAATTGCGCTCCTCCAAAACCCGCAACAACTTCACCTGGGTGGCGGGTTCAATCTCGCCGATTTCATCCAAAAACAAGGTCCCCCCGTCCGCCAATTCAAAGCGTCCCTTGCGGGTCTCGGTGGCCCCGGTAAACGCGCCTCGCTCGTGTCCAAACAGTTCACTCTCCAGCAGAGTATCCGCCAGGGCCGCGCAGTGTACCGCGATAAAAGGATTGTCCGCCCGCGGACTCAGGCGATGCACCGCATGGGCCACCAGCTCCTTGCCGGTTCCGCTCTCCCCCTGAATCAACACCGTGGCCCGGCTGGGTGCCACCTGTCGAATGGTGTCGAAGACCGATTGCATCACCGACGAAGTCCCGATGATTTGCTCCATCCCGTATTTGGAATCGAGTTGTTGATGCAACTGACGGTTCGACTCCTCCAGTTTGCGGGTGTTGATCGCCCGTTTCAGCAACACTTCCAAGCGGTCGAGATTGACCGGCTTGGTCAGGAAATCATAGGCCCCGCACTTCATCGCCTCCACCGCCGTCTCCACATTCCCATATGCGGTCAACAGGATGCACACCGGTTTCGGCTCCGAAGCCAGAATGCGCTTCACCAGGGTCATTCCATCCATTCCCGGCATGCGTAAATCCGTCAACACCGCCTCGGGTGATTCCGTTTTCAGCACCTCCAATGCCGCCATCGCACTCTCCGCCAGCAGAATCCGATACTGCCGACGCAAGGCGCGGGCCAGGCCCTCGCGGGTGTTTCGTTCATCATCGACAATTAAAATAGTGGGTTTCATGCTTCGGACTCCTGTCGGCTGGTAAGCAACCGAATCCGGTTTTCAAAACGGGGTAACAGCAGGGTAACCGTCGTACCCTGGTCGGGCCGGGTCTCGATTTCGATTTGCCCCCCATGATCCTGCATGATCCGCTGCACAATCATCAGACCCAGCCCCGTGCCCTCCTCTTTCGTCGTATGATACGGTTGAAAAATCGCCCCCAGATCTTCCGCCTGAATGCCCGATCCCGTATCCGAAAACGAAACCGCCACCGCGGTGTCCGACACCCGCACCCCCAAGGTCAGAATCCCCCCGCCCGTCATCGCCTGCAGGGCGTTGCGAATCAAATTGTAAAACGCCTGGTGCATTTGCCCCTTGTCCAGTTGCAGGGTCGGCAGTTTCTCGGGGAACTCCCGCTCCACCCACACCCCCCGATCCGAAATTTCGCGCTCCATCCCTTTCAAGGTATCCTCCAACAACGACGTCACCTCCACCGGCTCACGCTGGGGCTGAGTCGGACGCAGTGCCCGCAGAAAAGAATGAATAATCTGGTCCAGCCGCTTGATTTCGTTGCTGGACACCTCCACCAGTTCCTGCAACGAATCCCGAATCTCCTTTTCTTTCACGTCCCGCAATTCCCGCTCCATGATCTGCAAATGAATGTTCAGGGAATTCAGAGGATTTCCAATTTCATGGGCAACGCCCGCCGCCAGCAGGGTGATCGCCTCCAGCCGCTTCGTCTCCACCGTGGATTCCTGACGCGCCCGTTCGCTGGTCACATCCCTCAACAAAATCAGCGCCCCCTCCGCATCCTCCTCCGCCCCTTGCACCACCTGCAACGGCACCACGTAAAACTCCACAACCCGGTGCTCGGGATAGGTGATCTCGATTTCCCGGTTCATCATCTGCGTCCAAGCCTCCGGGTCCAATCCCATCAAGCCCTCCCAGTCAAGCGACGGCAAGGCCTGATCCAGGCTCCGTCCCGTCATTTCCTCCGCATCCCCTCCCAGCAATCGGGCCACCGCCTCGTTCGCATACGCCACCTTTCCCTGCCCGTCCACCACCACCAATCCCTCCCGGATCGACTGCAAAATCGTTTCCAACAAGCCTTTTTCCCGCGCCAAACGCAAAAAATGTGTCTGCAAACTCCCCGAATCAATTCGGTCAATCCGCCGCAACAATTGTTCTAAAAAACCTGATTTCATACGCACTATCTAAACAAATTTTACCTTAACAATCGAGACATTTTGACCCATAAATTCAGAGCGCCCCCCCATCCGTCAGATCAGTCGGATCGGTCAGATCAGTCGGATCAGTCGGATCAGTCGGATCAGTCGGATCCGACCGCCCGACCCCTAAAATGTCCTATATATCCTAAGGTGAGCCCGTCCCACATTCTGGTCCCGCTCCCATAGATGGGTATATCCCAGTCCCAGCGACACATTCCGATCAAACGGCAGCCGAATTTCAGCTTCCAGATGGTGACGCACATCCGATGATCCCCACACCCCCCAGTGATGCCAGCCCCTCACCCCCGCCCGCAATTGGCTGGTGGAATGCAGCAGCCCCCACTCCCCCCCGGGTTCCCAGCCGACCTTTGCATCCAAATTCGAGTCCCCCCGAATCAACTGACTCATCATCAGATATCCCAGGCCGTTCGCTCCGATCCGTTCTGTAAAACCGGTGGCGAATCGGCCGATCCCCCGATGGTGATCCGTATCGAAGGGATCCGCCTCCGCCGCAAACCGAACCGCCCAGCTCAACGGCCTCCACCAGTTCCCGGGTGCGCCCGATTTCTTCAGGCGACAACAAGGACGCCAAATGCTGCATGACGCTCGCTTTCGAAGGGCGAAACACCGGATCGCCCGTCACCCCCGTATCCGCCAGTTGTTGCAATAAGCTCACCGGCACCGCACTCATGCGAAATCGACGCACCAGCTTCACCGACGGACGGGCTGCCTCGATAGGATAGAGCAAATTAAACGCGCAGTTTTCTTTAAAAAAGAAATACCGACTTCGCAACTCCTGTAACTCCCAGACATGACGAAGAAACCGGTCTAATTCGGCCTCCGCAGTTGTCTTTCACTTTTCCGGCCATCACAGTGGTACTGGCAAACGCCAATCCGGCGATTAATAGAGTCATTACATTTTTCTTCCTATGTGCATCTTCCTTTACGTTTCTGGTTTCTCTCGGTTCCCAACTATAGAGAACGCGACCTGTATCCGGCTTTCCGTATTGAGAGACAAGCTCAAAACTTCAAAAACCAACTAAAAAAAACGAGTGGCTGTAAGCCGGATTCTGTATGCGGACCGAAGTCCGCATGTCAGTCATGTATCTTTGCGATCTACCCGGAACGGTTTTCGTCCGAAGACGAAAGCCGGGCGAGCCACCCGTGCCGTTCCCTATGTGATCTTGCTCCGGATGGGGTTTGCCATGCGACCCTGCTTTCGCTCAGGCCCGGTGGGCTCTTACCCCACCCTTTCACCCTTACCCCGACCACGCCGCAAGGCGGGTGTCGGGGCGGTTTGCTTTCTGTTGCACTTTCCATCCCCCGCGATTCACACGGGGTTCCACGCTTTGACAACGCGGCATCCTGCTCTATGGAGTCCGGACTTTCCTCCCCCCGGTCTCCCGGGAAGCGACTGACCACCACTCAAGTGCAGGAATACATCGTTTAGCCCTCCCCGGCAATCCCCATTCGTCCTTATTTATTATTGCGACTGCTTTGGATACGGCATATGATACAAGCCATATGATTGGGAATCTCCTTCATCTTTTACCGGGTCTGCTCCTGCAAGTCTTCTGGCAGCCGCTACGATAACTCGCCCCCTCCCAGGGAGTAGTCACGGGTCATTAGTCACGGGTCCCCTGCGGAGCCAAGGTGAGATAGGCATTCCTGCCTGTCGCACTGGGAGGATCTCTGAAATGACACCCAGAGATCCCGTATTCAAATCCGAACGCTGAACTTCCAACGCTGAACGTCGAACGCTGAACGTGCCAGTGCCCGAGACCCCTCCTATTTTCCCTCCGGGACGGAGGGAACTACGCCTATCGTCCGCAGATAGTTCAACGTTCGAAGTTCAACGTTCAACGTTCGGATTCCCCCAAACCGTAGCTCCCTCCGTCCCGGAGGGAGAACTCCAGAGCCAAGGTGAGATAGGCATTCCTGCCTGTCGCACTGGAAGGATCTCTGAAATGAAGCTCAGAGTTCACGTATTCAAAATCGAACGTTGAACGTCCAACGCTCAACGTGCCAGTGCCTGAGACCGCTGCTATTTTCCCTCCGGGACGGAGGGAACTACGCTTTTCGTCCGCAGTTATCCCTCCGTCCCGGAGGTAACTACGCCTATCGTCCGCAGATAGTTCAACGTTCAACGTTCGAGCAAGCTCAGAGTTTGGAAGTTTCGGCTTTATTCCTGAGGAAGATCAGAGGATTCCGGTTCCACGGTCAACGCGTCTATAGGGCCTTCCGCAGCCTCACTGTCCGCCGGAGCGGAGGACATCCCCGGTTGGGGCTGCAGATCGGCCGGACTGATCAGGCGATCCTGACGCGAGTAAATCACCGCCAGGCCGATGGTGTTCAGTAAAAAGACGCTGGCCAGCACGATGGTGGCTTTGGTGAGCACATTGCCGGTGCGGGCACCGAACAATTGTTCGCTCATGCCGCCGCCACCCAATGCGCCACCCAGTCCGCCTCCACTTTTGGAGGGCTGAACCAGGATGACCAAGGTCAGCAGAATGCTGACCAGGATTTCGAGTACAATTAAAAAGCCGATAAGAATATTCATAGGTGTTCCGTGGGAATGAGGTGGAGTTCCCCTTACGCTTCGTTTGCGGCTTTGACAATCGCAATAAAGGACAAGGCGTCCAAGGCCGCGCCCCCGATCAATCCGCCGTCAATGTCCGGTTTGGACAACAATTCAGCGGCATTGTCCGGTTTCATGCTGCCACCGTACTGGATTCGCACCGCATCTGCGGCAGATTGACTGCACAGGCTGGCGATCAATCCCCGAATCATGGCGTGAACGTCCTGCGCCTGCTCTGGAGAGGCAGTTTTACCCGTGCCAATGGCCCAAACTGGTTCGTAGGCCACTACCACGTTTTTGAGGTCGGCCTCGGAAATTCCGGCCAGGCTGCCGTTGATCTGGGTGGTGATCACTTCTTCAATTTTTCCCGCTTCGCGTTCTTCCAGGGTTTCACCCACGCACACGATCGGTTTCAGTCCAGCCGCCAAAGCGGCCACGGTCTTTTTGTTGACCCCTGCGTCGGTTTCGCCGAAGTACTGACGACGCTCGCTGTGTCCGAGGATCACGTAGCGGCAGTACTGCTCGCGCAACATCTGCGCCGAGATCTCCCCGGTGTAGGCGCCGGAGGGCTCAAAGTGCATGTTTTGGGCACCCACCGCGATTTGGGTGCCGGAGACTGCCTGACTCACCGCGCTGATGGCGGTGAAAGGCGGGCACAGCACCACGTCCACTTTGGCTTCGGTGTCGAGTTCCCGTTTGATCGCGGCCGAAAGCGCTTCCGCTTCGGACACGGTTTTGTTCATTTTCCAGTTACCGGCAATGATTTTTTTACGCATGTGTTTTCCTTTTTTTTAAATTACTTATCCGTCAGAGCCATGAGACCCGGAAGTTCCTTCCCTTCCATCAGTTCCAGACTGGCGCCGCCGCCGGTGCTGATGTGGGTGATTTTGTCGGCGAGTCCCGCTTTGTTGATCGCGCTGACAGAATCGCCTCCGCCGATGATGCTGACGCAATCCGTGTCGGCAATCGCCTGGGCAACCGCGTTGGTTCCCGCCGCGAAGGGCTCCATTTCGAAACAGCCCATGGGACCGTTCCAAATCACGGTTTTGGCATTACGAATTTCAGCAGCAAACAGTTCACGGGTTTTCGGTCCGATGTCCAGTCCTTCCCAGCCGTCCGCGATGTCGCCGGTGGCGATGTCGGTGTTGGCGCTTTCGCTGAAATCATCCGCGATCACGTTGTCCACGGGCAACAGGAATTTCACGCCCTTGGCCTCCGCGTCCTTCATGATCTGTTTGGCCAGATCCAGCTTGTCGTCTTCGTGAATGGAATTGCCGATGGTGCGGCCCTGCGCCTTGAAGAAGGTGTAGGCCATGCCTCCACCGATCAACAGGGTGTCCACTTTATCCATCAGATTGATGATGACATCAATTTTTCCAGAAATCTTGGCTCCGCCGATAATCGCGACAAAGGGATGCTCGGGAGATTCCAGGGTCTTGGCCAGATAGGTGATTTCCTTTTCCAGCAGGAACCCGGCCGCGCAGTCTTCCATAAATTTGGTGACTCCGGCCATGGAGGCGTGCGCGCGGTGCGCGGTGCCGAAGGCGTCGTTCACATACACATCGCCCAGAGCGGCCAGCGCTTTGGAGAAGGTGTCCTGATCCTCGCTGGAAACGCCTTTGCCCTCTTCCTCCGGGTAGAAACGCAGGTTTTCCAGCAACAGCACCTGACCGCCCTGCAACGCTGCCGCTTTGGCGGTGGCGTCGTCGCCGACGCAATCGGTGGCGAATTCAACCGGAATGCCCAACTTGTCGGACAGCGCCGCGGCCACCGGTTTGAGGGTGTAGTCGAGGTTCTTTTCACCTTTGGGACGTCCCAGGTGACTCATCAAAATAAGGGAAGCCCCTTGTTCGAGCACGTAGCGGATGGTGGGCAGAGCCGCTTCGATCCGGGTATCGTCGCCGACGGTTCCATCGTCGTTGACCGGGACGTTGAAGTCCACCCGCATCAGGACTTTTTTGTCCTTGATATCAATATCGGTAATACTTTTTTTATTCATAAATTTTCCTTTCCCGGGCGCAAACCATCCCGAAGCCCTTCAGAAGGACTTCGGGATGACGAAACAAACCAAGGTTCGATTAGCCCTGTTTGGCCACGTGGGCGATCAGTTCCAACACTTTGGTGGAATAGCCCCATTCGTTGTCGTACCAGGCCACCAGCTTCACGAAGTTGTCGTTCAGCGCGATACCGGCGTTGGCGTCGAATACCGAGGTTTCGGGATGATGGATGAAGTCCGTGGAAACCACGTCGTCTTCCGTGTAGCCCAACACGCCTTTCATCGCGCCTTCGGAAGCCGCTTTGATCGCCGCTTTGATTTCATCGTAGCTGGCGCCTTTTTCCAGACGGCAGGTCAGATCCACCGCGGAAACCGTGGAGGTCGGAACCCGGAAAGCCATCCCGGTCAGTTTGCCGTTCAGTTCGGGGATCACTTTTCCAACCGCTTTGGCCGCACCGGTTGAGGAGGGAATGATATTCCATCCGGCCGCGCGTCCGCCGCGCCAATCCTTCTTGGAAGGTCCGTCCTGGGTTTTCTGAGTGGCGGTCACCGCGTGAACGGTGGTCATCAGACCTTCGACGATGCCGAAGTTGTCGTTGATCACCTTGGCCAGCGGGGCCAGACAGTTGGTGGTGCAGGAAGCGTTGGAGATGACGTTCATGTCCGAAGTGTAACTGTTTTCGTTTACACCCATCACAAACATCGGCGCATCCGCGGAAGGAGCGGAAATCACAACTTTCTTGGCGCCGCCTTTCAAGTGGGCGGACGCTTTTTCGGTGGTGGTGAAGACACCGGTGGATTCCACCACGTAGTCGGCGCCGCACTCGGACCATTTGATGTCCGCCGGGTCCATTTCGTTGTAGACCTTGATTTCTTTGCCGTTCACGGTCAATTTTCCGTCCGCCAATTCAACCGTTCCGTCGAAACGGCCGTGAATGGTGTCGTATTTGATCATGTAGACCATGTATTCGAGATCGATAAAGGGGTCGTTCACACCCACAACCTCTACGGCGGGGTTATCCATTGATGCGCGGAAGACCAAGCGGCCAATCCGTCCAAATCCGTTAATTCCAACTTTTGCTGACATGTATCTGTATCCTTTTTTGAGTTACGTTTGTTTGTAGGGGTAAGCTGATGTCACACCTTCGTCCAAGTGACGGGCGCGATATACCCCAGAGATCTCCGGAGGTCAAACAAGTTTGGTCGAAACTTTCCTGACATTTCAGACAATCCATATCCGATATCGTAATCATCTGCATAGAATTAGAAGGAGTTATGAACCACGGATAGCCTCGCCGGACCACGGATGGAAGAGTGAGAGAAACCAACGAAAGGCTTTGCCGGACAACGGATGTGTTTGTGGAAAAGCCATAAGTACCTGCCAATTTCCCTTCGCCTCTGTATCCGTGGTCCGGCGCAGCTATCCGTGGGCCTTCCCAAAAAATATAAACCATCCGTGGTCCGGCGAGGTGCCATCCAGGGGCCTTCCTAAAAATATAAACCATCCAGGTCCGGCGCTTCTATCTCGGGCCTTCCTAAAAATAATATAACCATCCGGGTGTCCGGGCGAGCTATCCGTGGGCCTTCCCAAAAAATATAAACCATCCGTGGTCCGGCGAGGCTATCCGTGGGCCTTCCCAAAAAATATAAACCATCCGTGGTCCGGCGCTGCTATCCGTGGGCCTTCCCAAAAAATATAAACCATCCGTGGTCCGGCGCTGCTATCCGTGGGCCTTCCCAAAAAATATAAACCATCCGTGGTCTCATGAGGCTATCCGGCCTCTAAAAATATAAACCATCCGTGGTCCGGCGAGGCTATCCGTGGGCCTTCCCAAAAAATATAAACCATCCGTGGTCCGGCGAGGCTATCCGTGGGCCTTCCCAAAAAATATAAACCATCCGTGGTCCGGCGCTGCTATCCGTGGGCCTTCCCAAAAAATATAAACCATCCAAACCGCGAGCGACCCGTGGGCCTTCCCAAAAAATATAAACCATCCGTGGTCCGGCGAGGCTATCCGTGGGCCAAACCTTTACACATACTGCCCACTTGCCACATCGCGGCGGACGACATCCTGCCTCGCGAATTAAAGCTGTCCTAACAGAATCAACAGCATCCGTCGCACGGGTTCGGCCGCGCCCCAGAGCAGTTGATCCCCGACCGTGAAGGCGGTCAGGTAGTTTGGTCCCATGGTCATTTTACGCAGTCGTCCCACTGAATGTTTGAGAGCCCCTGAACCGCGGCCGGGGTGAGCTGTCCTGGTGGCCTCTTTTGTATTGGGAACCAAGGCAATTCCATTCATTGGCTCCGGCGATCATCGCTTCGATTTCGCCCAGGGGCACGTCAGTGTTTCAATTTCAGGGTCAGGGCCTGACTGTGACAGCGCATGGCCCCCACCCGCACACACTGTCCGTCCACCGGAATCGGCTGCTCCGTACTCCCCAAAATCCGGTTGGTCTCCGCCATCCCCTTCCACTCCTCCCGGGTGCGTCCGCACTCCATGGCACTGTCGATCCAGGGAATCAAACTCGCCGCCAGCGGGGCGCCAAAGTTTTCGCAGGGTAAAGATCCATCCCGCATTTTTCGGGTGATCAGCCGATCCAGTTCCAGCACCTGCGACGCAGGGTCGGAGGCCAGCTCGGAGCCGGCCGCGCCCAATGCCGCCATTTGACTTACCAATTCCTTCATGTTCTGCGCCCCCGCTCCCGAAGCCGACTGATAGGTCATGGCGCTGAGCCACTCCACCAGTCCCGCATCGAACAGTCCTTGCAACCCCATCAACATCAGACTGACTGTGCAATTTCCGCCAATAAAATCCTTGGTCCCGCTCTCCAAACGTTGGTCAATCAACTTGCGGTTCACCGGATCCAGCACTACCGTGCTGTCTTTCTCCATCCGCAGCGCACTGGCGGCATCCACCCAAAACCCTTCCCAGCCCGCCTGCCGCAGTTGAGGATGAATCTCCTTAGTGTAGTCTCCCCCCTGACAGGACACCAGGATCTCCATGTCCATCAAATCCTCCAGATTCGAGGCATCGCGCAACGGAGTCGCGCCCGCTCCCACGTCGGGACCGCGCTGACCCGCCTGAGAGGTCGAGAAAAATACCGCCTCCACGCCTTCGAAGTCCTGTTCCTGCCGCATCCGCTCCACCAACACCGAGCCCACCATGCCGCGCCAACCAATAAATCCTACTTTTTTCATATTCGATCCTGTTTGTTTTAAGTGGTCGGAACCTACCATACGCCTCACCGGGATGCAAGAAGATCGGTGAGGTACCCTCAATGACTCCCCATATAATAGTACCTGCCTGGCTGATTGATTCCACTTAACCCGTTATTGATCGTATGTACGAAAAGACCCCCGTTCGCTTGCGGACGGGTGAATGGGACCTGTAGCTAAGCGCTCCGGAACCTCAAACCCCCATTCCCTACTTGCGTAAAAGTCATTATACCCTTTCAGGAATGCGCCCAACTCATCATTGAATGCGTTTGACTACTTTTTTTCAACATTGTACCTGTAATACCAGAATGGATCGGTTGTATAAGCTTAACAGGATGACTAAATGAGCGTTTCAAAAATGACAGGTTTTTTGTGCGGGATAAAATTTGCGCTCATCTCTTCGGCGCCGGCCGCGACCCTGACGAGGATCCAATTTTCAATCTATCTCTGCCGGGGTTCATTTCAGGTGATGCCATGAAAATTTCTATTCGTTTTATCAAGAGTTTTTTCAGGTCCCTGGCCTATTTGTCCCCAATTTGGGTAACTCTGGCCGGGACGATTTTTGCTTTGGGAATTCTGTTGGCGCGTCTGGAGAGAATTCCTGTACAGGACGGTTTGTATTTTGCCTGGGTGACGGCGCTGACCGTGGGGTATGGCGACGTGGTGGCGGTGAGGCCTCTGGCACGCTTGTGCGGATTGTTGATCGCGTTGATCGGAATGATTTTTTCCGGAATTTGGGTGGCGGTCGCGGTTCAGGCCGTGCGAATGTCGTTTAGCTCTGATCCGCAAACAAGCGCTTTTTTTCAACATCCGCCTGACTCATCTTCGTGAATCTGTTGCGTCATGTGAGCAGATGAAGGACTTTCGGTGGATTGAAATAAGGGGTCGCCAAACAGGGGAATCAGGAAGTGCGGGTGATTCCCTCCGGTCCCGCGGACAAACAGGTTAACGTTCTTCCAGTTCCCAGCCGCCTCCGAGCGCGCGGTAGACGGTTACGAGATTGCGGGCGCTCTGTCCGAGACTGGCCGCGGCCTCGTCCTGCACCGCCGCGAGACTTCGTTCGGCATCCAGCACATTGAGGAAGGTGACCAGTCCGTTTTCATAGAGACTGCGGACTTGCAGAACAGCGGTGCTGGAGGCCTGGACACCCTGTTGAAGGGTGGTACCTCGAATCTGTTCCTCCCGAAAGGCGCTGAGGGAATTCTCCACTTCCTCCAGAGATGAAAGCACCAATTGACGGTAGCGTAGTTCGGCTTGCAGCGCCCGCGATTCCGCCGCGTCCACCTGGGCCCGCAGTCGTCCCCCCTGAAAGATCGGCACGGAGAGGAAAGGTCCGAATTTCGTGGCCAGGGCGTTGCCGTCGAACAGGTCTCCAGTTTCCCGGGCTTCAAAAGCGAAACTTCCGGTCAGGGAAATGCGGGGATAGAGATCGGCTTTGGCCACCCCAACCCGGGCCGCGGCGGCGAGGAGTTCCTGCTCCGCCACCCGCAAATCCGGGCGACGACGTATCACATTGGCAGGAAATTCATGGAGGGTGATATCCGACGGCATGGGGATTTCCGCTTCCTGCTCCAGGCGCTGTGCCAGGGTGCCCGGAGTGCGTCCGGTGAGCACTTCCAGGGAACGCAGAGCGGCTTGATGTTGTTGACGAAGCCGCGGCAGGATCGCCTCGGTTCGGGCAAGGTTGAGTTCGGCCTGGTGAACATCCAGTTTTGGAACCAGTCCCGCGCTGAATCGGTCACGGGTCAACTTGAGGGTTTCCTGTTGTCGGGCTACATTTTCTTCGGCAAAGCGCTGACGGAGTTGTAATTCCCGGATTCCCAGATAGCTGCCCGCGACCTGGGCGGCGACGAGAGCCCGAACCAGGCGACGGCCTTCCAGGGCAGCCTGGACGTTGGCATCCGCGGCTTCGATGCTCTGACGGATGCGTCCCCACAGGTCGATCTCCCAGCTTGCGTCCAGCCCCAGGCTGTTGAAGGTGAAGCTGCGGTCCCCGACCGCTCCGCCCCCGGCATCGCTGAGACGGGTGTGCACCACCGCGGCGTTGCCGCTGGCGGAAGGGAGCCGTCCCCCGGCGGCCACCACGCGGAGTGCGGAGGCCTCCTGTACCCGTTCGACCGCGATTTGCAGGTCGACGTTCGCGCCAAAGGCCTCCTCTACCAGGGCCGTGAGGGCGGGGTCCTCGAATTGCGTCCACCAGACGGCCAGGGTCCGGTCGGCGAGACGCTCGGGCCCGGTGTCGAACACCCAGGCTTCCGGAATCTCAATTTCGTGGTTGCGGGCGGGGTCGGAGTTTCTGGAACGCACACATCCCGTGGCAAGCAGAAGGCAGGCGAGAGAACAGGCTACCCAAGTAGCTTTCATGCGGATTCCTCCTTCGTGGTGTCGAGAGGCTCATCCTTCTCCCCGGCGAGTCTTGCCACCAGATAGAAAAGCATGGGTACGGCCACCAGGCTGAGGGCGGTGGAAAGAATCATACCGGAAAAGACGGTGGTACCAATGACTTTTTGACTTTCCGATCCGGCTCCGGAGGAGAAAAGCAGGGGGAGGACGCCCAGGATGAACGAAAACGCGGTCATGAGCACTGCCCGCAGACGCACATCCACCGCGCCGACGGCGGCATCGGTGAGGCTTTTGCCCTCTTTTCGTTGAACATTGGCGAATTCCACAAGTAAAATAGACGTTTTGGTGGCCAGACCGATCAGCAAGACAATTCCGACCTGGGTGTAGACATTGTTGTCATATCCCCGCAGGGTAATACCCGCGACCGCGCCGAGCAGGGCGGTGGGTACGGACAAACAGACGCTGAGGGGAAGACTCCAACTTTCGTATTGAGCCGCCAGCACCAAATAGACGAGGAGGATAGACAGGGCAAAAATCGCTCCCATAGATCCGGAGGCTAGTTTTTCCTGAAAAGAGAGTTCAGTCCATTCAAACCCCACCGAAGCGGGGAGGCTCCGCTGGGCCATATCTTCGACGATAGCCATGGCGTCCCCTGTGCTGAATCCCTCGGCCGGCTGACCCAGAATTTTCATAGCAGGGTACGTATTGTAGCGGGTGATGCTTTGGGGACCCACCACGTGTTTCACCGAGGCGAGTGCGCTCAGGGGGAGGCTACCGCCGCCGGGGGCCTGAATTTCCAGATTGAGAATGTCCTCGGGACGGGTGCGGAAGGCCCGATCCGCCTGGGCCTTCACTTGAAACGAGCGGTTGAAGAGGGTGATGTCGTTGATGTAGGCGGAACCCAGAAAGGTTTGCAGGGCGCTGAAGACGGTGTTGAGGGGGATGCCTTTGCTGAGAATTTGATCACGGTCCACCTCCACCTCTAACTGGGGCACGGCGGAGCGGAAGGGGCTGTACATGCCCGTGAGACCGGTCTGGGTGTTGGCCTCCGTAATAAAGTCCAAGCCGATGGACTGCAAAAGTTCCATACCGGTTCCCCCGCGATCCTGCATCATCATAGTGATGCCGGCGGTGAGTCCGACCCCGGGGAGGGAGGGCATGGGGAAGGCTATGGCCACTCCTTCCTGGAGAGAGGCGAAGCGCTGATTCATTTGGGCCAGGATGTAGCGCTGGTGTTCCTCTTGGCTGCGGTCGCCCCACTGCTCAAATACCACCACGATAAATCCGGCGTTTGGAATGGCGACGGAATCGAGAATGGAATAGCCGGAGATACTCAGATAATCGCGTACACCCGGAATATCGGCCACGATGGCTTCGGCCCGCTCGCTGAACGCGAGCATGCGTTCCTGCGATGCGGCGTCGGGCAGGCTGAGATTGACCAAGCAGTATCCCTCGTCTTCCTGGGGGACGAAACCGGAGGGAAGGCGGCCCAACCCGAACAGGGCCAGTGCCACCAGACCCACAAACACCAGCGTTCCCGCGGCCACGCGGCGAATGGTGGCGCGGACAATGCGGGTAAACAGGGCGCGACTGCCGTCCACTCCCCGGTTGAAGGCCCGGAAAAAGCCGATTTGGGTGCCGCCGGTTCCCGGTTTCAGGAGTACGCCGCAGAGCGCGGGACTCAGGGTGAGGGCGTTGATGGAACTAAAGACGGTGGCGATGGAAATGGTTACCGCGAACTGTTGGAAGAGGGTGCCGATGATGCCGCCGAGCATGAGGGTGGGGACAAACACCGCCAGCAGCACCAGGGTGGTGGCGATGACGGGACCGGAGACTTCGGTCATGGTGAGCATGGCCGCCTCTTTCGGGCTCTTGCCCTCGTCGAGCAGGCGGGTGCAATTTTCCACCACCACGATGGCATCGTCCACCACAATCCCAATCACCAGTACCAGTCCAAACAGGGTGAACTGGTTGATGGAGTAACCCAGGGCGGCCATGGCTCCAAAGGTGCCGATGAGAGAGACGGGAATGGTCACGGACGGAATGAGGGTCGCCCGAAAGTTCTGCAGGAAGAGATAAACCGTGATCACCACAAGAATGAGAGTTGCAAACAGATTGCTGACCACTTGCCGGATGGAGGCCTTAATGACGTCGGTGTTGTCGTAGACAATATGATACTCCAAATCATCCGGAAATGCGTCGCTGAGGGTTTGGAGACGTTCTTTCACTCCGTCTACGACTTCCAGGGCATTGGCGCCGGGAACCTGATAGACCACCAGCGCGGCCGCCTCTTTTCCGTTGAAAGAGGCGTTCATGCGGTAGGAAGTGGAGCCGAGTTCGATACGGCTGATATCCCCCAGGCGGAGCATTTGTCCGTCCGCGCCGGCACGAACCACGATCTGTTCAAAGGAGGCCGGATCCGGCAGGCGACCCTGAACGCGCACGGAAAGAGTGGTCACCTGCCCTTCCGGCACCGGCGGATCACCGATACTGCCCGCGGCGACTTGCACGTTCTGGTCACGCACCGCACGGATCACTTCGTCTACACTGACATCCCGCACTTGCATCGCTTCGGGATCCAGCCAGATTCGCAAGCTGAAATTCCCCACTCCGAAGCTGTCCACCTGCCCCACTCCCGGCGCCCGGGCGAGTTCGTCGCGGACCTGCATATTGGCATAATTCGAGAGCAACAGGGCGTCGATGCTGTTATTCGGGCTGTACAGCACTAAGTAGATATTGGCATCGGTGGCCCGTTTTTTTACATTCACCCCCATGCGTTGCGCCTCCTGCGGTAGCTTGGCGAGGGCGGTGGCGACGCGATTCTGGGTCAGCACATTGGCGGTATCCAAATCGGTGCCGGGGGCAAAGGTCACGGTGAGCGCGTAGGTTCCGTCGTTTCCACATACACTGCGCATATACAGCATGTTCTCAACCCCGTTGACCTCCTGCTCGATAGGGGTGGCCACCGTGTCCGCCACCGTCTGCGCATCCGCGCCGGGGAACACCGCGTTGACGCTGATGGTAGGTGGTGAGATTTCGGGGTAGCGGGCAACCGGCAGCGAAAACAGGGAAATAAGACCGAAAATCACTATGACGATCGAGATGACTCCCGCAAAAATCGGGCGGCGGATGAAAAAGTGGCTGAACATGGAATTAGTTTCCTGTACCGGTGTCGACGCGGACGGTGGAACCAGATCGAACCCGCTGCAGTCCCTTGCTCACGATGCGGTCCCCGGGTTGCAAGCCCTTGAGAACGATTCGGCGTTGTCCGGTGAGTTCACCGATCTCCAGATAGCGGCTTTCAACCACTTCACCCGCCCCCACCGTGTACACAAAGGGGCCGATGAGGTCGCGTTGAATCGCCTCCTCGGGAATCAGCAGGGCGGCCGGGGTGGGCACGGGAACCAATACCCGCGCAAACATGCCGTCAAACAGCAGGTTGTCGGGGTTCCCGAAGACCGCCCGCACCCTCATGGTGCCAGTGAGTCGATCGACGATGTTGTCAATAAAATCGACCCGCCCGTCGATGGGATATTCGACACCGTCCGCCAGTTGAAGCTTCACCGGGGGGAGGGTGTCGAGTCCCCGGGTTTCCTTCCCCTCCTGCCGGCGGAGTTTGGGCAAGAGGCGCCGTTCATCGATGTGAAAGGTCACATTGGCCTGATCCGTGCTCACCAGAACGGAGAGTTGGGTCACGGCTCCGGGGCCCACTAGGTTTCCCTCGCTGACGGAGGAGTTGGACATAACCCCGTTCATGGGAGCGTGTAGAGTGGTATAGGAGAAATTGAGTTCCGCTTTCTCCAAGCCGGCGGCGGACACATTTACCGCCGCCTTAGCCGCTTCCACGTCCGCCTGTGCGGAGAGAATGTCCAGTTCGGACACCGCCTGCACCTCATAGGCCTTTTGTTTACGACTCAGCGAGGCTTCGGCCAGCCCCAGAGCCGCCTGTGCGCGGGCCATGTCCGCCTTGGCCGCGTTGACGGCCGCCCGATAATTCTCCTGTTCCAGACTGAAAAGCAGATCGCCTTCCTCCACTCTGGCTCCGTCCGTAAAATGGATTTTTTCCAGGATTCCCGATACCCGGGCCACGATGTGTACGGTGTCCTTTGCCTCGATTCGGCCCGGATACGATTCGTATAACACCACATCCTCTACTGCGGGCGTGGCAACGGATACTAAGGGAGGTGGCGGGGGTTGGAACTCATTTTTTGTGCCGCAGCCACTGATCGTCAGGCAGCCCAGGAGTAAAAAAAGAAGGATGGATTTCATCATTTTTTAGTAAACGTCAGATTTACCATAGTCAACCCCATGGTTTCATGAAACGCTGCCTTTCCACTCCCTATAACGCTTTCACGGATTCAGCTTGAATCCGGAAACCTCCGGCATGTTCCACTCCCAACTACCGGAGCGACCCGGAGCAGAGGTTTACGCGGATAGCCCGACCTCCGTTTGAAGACGAATTTTACAAAAGTTCATCGCAAATCCAAATGGATGTTCCTCGAATAAACCAAACTCGGAGCTCGCCTCGGGGTGCGGAGAGATTCCATACCGGAATTCGCCTAGCCCCCACCCCAAAAAAAAGCCCCGCCGAAGCGGGGCTGGTACCTTTCTTCCCGCAATCGCGGGATTTTGATGTTGATTACTTGGCGGATATGCCGTGGGATTTGAACGAGCGCGTTTGCGCGAATTCACCCAGTTTATGTCCCACCATATTTTCGGTTACGAACACGTTGATGAACACTTTGCCGTTATGCACCGCAAAAGTGTTGCCAACGAATTCAGGAAGAATCATGGATCGGCGCGACCAGGTTTTGATCGCCTGTCTGCGTCCGCCAGAGTTCATTTTTTCCACTTTCTGGAAAAGCTTTTCTTCTACAAACGGACCTTTTTTAATTGAGCGTGCCATAGTTATTTTCTCCGTTTGACGATGCGGCTGCTGGTTGTTTTCTTACGGTTCCGGGTCTTCTTACCACGGGTAATTACACCCCATGGAGTGACCGGATGTCCACCACCGGAGGAACGGCCTTCGCCACCACCCATCGGGTGATCCACCGGGTTCATGGCCACACCGCGAACGGTCGGGCGAATGCCCATCCAGCGCTTGCGACCGGCTTTCCCAAGGGAACGGCTGCCGTGCTCACTGTTGCCGACCCGGCCAATGGTGGCCACGCAGGTGAGGTGAATCAGGCGCAATTCGCCGGAGGGAAGTTTGACCTGGGCGTATGCACTGTCCTTGGACATCAGAATCGCTCCATTACCGGCGGAGCGGACAATCTGTCCGCCGCGACCCGGCATCAGTTCAATGTTGTGAATGACGGTTGACAGGGGAATTTCACCGATCGGCAGGGAGTTTCCCACTTTGTGCGGAGAACCGGGACCGGCCTGCACGGTATCGCCCTGCTTCAATCCGGCCGGAGCCAGAATATAGCGCTTTTCGCCGTCCGCGTAGTGAATCAACGCGATGTTGGAGGAGCGGTTGGGATCATATTCCAGGGTGGCCACCTTGCCGGGGACACTGAATTTATTACGCTTGAAGTCGATTTTGCGGTAGGTCCGCTTGTGACCGCCCCCGCGATGGCGCACCGTAATGCGTCCGGCGGAGTTGCGGCCGGCTTTGGACTTCAGCGGCGCGGTCAGGGAACGCTCGGGGCGCACCTTGTCCAGGCCTTCGAAATCGCTCAGCACCGTGTGACGGTTACTGGCGGTAGTGGGTTTACGTTCTTTTAAAGCCATGTGTTCTCTCTCAGGTAAGGTCGATGGAATTGTCGTCCGCCAGGGTCACCACCGCGCGTTTCCAGGCGGAGGTCAGTCCATAATTCGGGCGGCGTTCACGCTTCTTCTTTCCCTTGCGGTTCATGGTGCGCACATTGGTCACATCCACTTTGAACAGGGTCTGAATTGCTTGTTTGATTTCCTGCTTATTGGCATCCGGATGAACTTTGAACACATACTGGTTCAGTCCATCCATCAGCGCAGTTCCCTTTTCGGTCAGCAGGATGGTGTCGATGATTTGATGTGCGGGCTTCATGCCTTTGCTCCTTTCGATTTGCGTAGGCGCTCTTCCAGAGCGGCCATGGCTTCGCGGGTAATCACAATAGTCGGATAACGCAGCAACTGGTAGGTGTGCACGTTGTCGGAAGTGGTCACTTCCACCCGGGGAATGTTCCGGGCCGCGCGCACCAGATCCGCTTTCACCTCGTGGGTGATAAACAGAGCGGGAGCCTGAACGCCCAGGTTGGACATCAGCGAGGCGAAGGCTTTGGTTTTCGCTTCCGCGATCTCCAGATCCTCGACCACTTTGATCTCTCCACCGGCAATCTTTTCACTCACCGCGCGGCGGAAGGCCAAACGGGCTTCCTGACGGTTCTGCGCCTTGCTGTAGTCGCGGGGTTTGGGTCCGAAGACCACTCCACCGCCACGCCAGACCGGAGATTGACGCAGTCCGGTACGGGCACGCCCGGTTCCTTTCTGCTTCCAGAGTTTACGGTTGCTGCCCGCCACTTCACCCTTGCCCAGGGTGGAAGCGGAGCCTTGACGGCAATTCGCGCGATAGCGAACCACGGCGTCTTGAAGGGCCTGAAGGCCTTTGTCGTAGGTCAACAGCTCGTCGGCAATATCGTATTCACCGGCGGCTTTGCCTTGTTGATTTAATATGGGAAGTTTGCTCATGTCGGTTCCTTAGCCTTTCTTGATGGCCTTGCGCACCAACACCACACCGCCGTTCGGTCCGGGCACGGAGCCCATCACCAAAATGGCGTTGTCGTCTTCGCGCACCTGCACGATTTTAAGATTCTGGGTGGTTACGCGTACGTTGCCCATTTGACCGGGCATCTTGGTGTTTTTGAACACCCGCGCAGGTTTTTCGCACATCCCGATGGATCCACCGCGACGCAACACGGATTTACCCCCGTGACTGGCCCGGCCCCCGCCGAAGTTGTGTCGCTTCACTACGCCCTGAAATCCGCGGCCCTTGCTGGTGCCGGTGATGTCCACGTAGGTGACGTCCTTGAAAATGTCGGCTTTGACTTCGTCGCCGGCCTTCAATTCACTTTCCGCTTCAATGCGGAATTCACGCAGAACCCGTTGCGCCTTCACGTCCGCTTTTTCGAAGCGGGTGCGGGCGGCTTTGGAGAGCCGCTGCGGTTTCTGTTCGGTGAATCCGAGCTGGACCGCGTCGTAGCCATCGGTTGCGGCGGTTTTCCGCTGCACCACCGGACAGGGTCCGGCTTCAATGACGGTGACCGGGATCTGGCGTCCGGAATCATCAAAAATTTGGGTCATACCGATTTTACGGCCAATAATTGCTGTCATGGAGATCTCCTTAAATCTTGATGGTGATGTCCACGCCGGCGGGCAGGTTGAGCTTTTTCAGCTCATCCACCGTTTTGGCGGTAGGGTCGATGATGTCGAGCATGCGCTTGTGGGTGCGAATCTCGAATTGCTCCATGGACTTCTTGTCCACGTGCGGTCCGCGGTTGACCGTGAACCGTTCGATGCGGGTGGGCATCGGAATCGGTCCCGCAACGCGGGCGCCCGTACGTTTCGCGGTTTCGACGATGTCCCCGGAGGACTGGTCGAGTACGCGGTGATCGTACGCCTTCAATTTAATACGAATTTTTTGTCCGTTCATAAGTTCCTCAGTATTGTGAGAAGTTCAGGTGAACTTCCGGAGGAACCGACGCATCACGCAGCGGTTCCGTTGACTGATTCGCAGGACCTGTGGTCGGGGACCTCACGTCGTTGCGTATCCGAAGCGCTCAGCCGGCGGGACATCCGCCGTGTTCATCCTCACGTCTTCGTTTTCGGTTGTTTTTTCATGCTTGGCTCGCCGCCGCGGAACGCGACAAAGAGCTTCATGGGTTCCAAAGTACTGAAATCAGGAATTTTTGTACTCGGGAAAGGCGCATGTAGAGGATTTTCCGCCGGATGGCAAGCGGTTTACGAAAGTAATTTCAGCTTCTTTATGCCAGCAGGACATTCGAATCCACAAAAATTTGGTCAGCGTCCATCATCACCGTATAGGGTGTCCCGGGACCAAGAGGAGTCCGTATGGCCTGTGTGAACAATGTGCAGGTCCTTTAAAGGAGATTCCCTGCTGTCATCATGGGGATTCACCATCCTCGCCGCGTCGCGGAGTAACACTTCCACCTCTTTTTGCAAAGATCGCCGATGCCTTTTTGCACGCGCTTTCAGCCCAACCAGGGTCTCCTCCTCCAAATTACGAATATGTAAGGATTTCATATCGATATAATAGTGCTACCATCCACATTGTCAATCCAGAGCTTTTCTTCATCGGGAATCCGAAACCGCGGAATCCATGGCCAAGGGCCCCACCTCGTCCACAACCCCGGGCGACGCAAGGGGACTACCCCGCGTCCACCACAGGGCTTAATCCCAATACGCACCCGTTTGACAAGCCTCGGCGATCTGCTCGTGCCGGATGGCCGCATCAAGATCCCGCATCGTCCCAATCCCCTCCCGGCACATGCGCGCGGCTTTCCGGTGGGCGGATTCATTTCCCATGCATATGTCGTAGCACTCAAAGGCCAACTTCAAATCCTGTTCACACCCCAGCCCGGGTGAAGTGTTTGGCGATTTGGGTTTCGGTTAAGGGGGTGGGACTGGCGGCGAGGAGGGTTCGGAGGACGCGGAGTTGCTCGGGGAGGGTTTTGGGCCACGGCTGACGCCGGAGGTCAGAGGTCGGAGGTCGGAGGTCAGAATTTTCCTTCGTGCTCTTCGTGTCCTTCGTGGTGAGAAGTTCGGCTTGTTTCTCCCGAGGGGCTTCGGGGTTTTGGTACTCGGGTCTTAGGTAGCGGATATGGCCGTTGGCTTCTTCGGCAGCGCGGTGGTGGTTGAGATCGACGAGGCGTTGGAGGATGGACTGCTCGTCGAGGTCGGCGGCCAGCCGTAGGCGGTGGCGACGGCGGTGTCGAGATCGTCGTGGAGCTGTTTGAGAACCGAGACCAGGCCTTGTTCGTGAATGATCTTTTCTTTGGCGCTCAGGGGATCGCCGCTCCGAAGTTTTTCGAGCACGTTGTACATCCCAGTCATGGTGAGGTCGGGGTGCTGCGCCTGTTGTCGTTTCCGGTGGCTGTCCAGTTGTAAGCGTCCGGCGAACCCCACCCCATCGCCCCGGGGCTGCCGGAGAGTTGGTTACTTGATGGGCGGCAGGCGGTCGCCGGGGCGGCTTGCTATCCAGATGTGAGGCAGGAGGCTATCGAGCTGGTCTTCGGGTGTGAGGGGCAGTGCTTGGATCACGTCGGTCAGGTACGCCAGCGGATTCATGCGGTTCGCCCAACAGGTGCCCAGCAGAGTCATCAGGGTGGCGGCGGTCGCACCGCCGGTTTCGCTCCCGAGGAACAACCAGTTCTTCCGCCCGATCGCCACGCGGCGGATCGCTCGCTCTGCGGCATTGTTGTCGATGGGCAATCGCTCATCCTCCACAAAGGCACTGAGTTGTTTCCGGTGACCCAGGATATAGTTCCGGGCTTTCCCGTGAGCCGAGCCCGGCGAAAATGAGTTGCCGCTTTCCACCGCTTCGAACACCTTGGCGAGTTGCGCGCGACTCTCGGTGTTCCGTATTATTGCGCGCTCCCCGGGGGAGGCATCCCGGATGCGCTCCTCGATCTCATAGAGTTTATGGATCTCCAGAAGAACCCGCGCACGATACGGTGGCTGGCTTTTGCAATCGTCGTGGATTTTCCGTCGCGCATGCGCCCAGCAGGATTGCATCACCCCGTAGTCCACATTTGCATAGCCGGCATATTCATCACACATCACCGCACCGCCGTATCCACGGAAAAATTCCAGAACAGGCCCTTGTTTTCGGTTCGGCGTAAACGAAAAATGCACCAGCGGCGGACCCTGCCCGGATACCGCCACCCACACCCGGCTTTCTTTGGTTTGACCCGCGCCGGGATCCAGTCGTTTCACCGGGGTATCGTCATGATGCACGACTCCGCTCTCCAAAATCAGTGATTTGAGCCGTTTTTCCAGCGGGCGAAGGCCCTCGGCGAGATTTCGCATCCAATCAGCCATCGTTTTCCGGCTGATTTCCGCTCCCTGGCGCAAAAACATCTTTTCGTTACGGTACAGCGGCAGGTGGTCGTCGAACTTCGATACCGCGATGTGCGCAAGCATGGACGCGTCAGTCAGGCACCGGGGTAACAGACTCGGCGGAAGCGGCGCGGTCACCACGCCGTTTTCCTCCGCTCCCATGGGAGATCCGTATTTTTTCCGAATGTAGCATTTCATTACGCTTCAAGTGGTCCGCTATCGGAGCGCGCCCGTTGCGCCGGGACGGCTTGGAGACCGCAGGCGCCGCCGCAACCGGAATCTCCGGTGCCGGGGCCGCGAAGGTGTCCTGGGCTTGGAGCATCATCGCATCCATCAGCAACTGGTTGGGGTCGATTTTCTCGCTTCTCCTTCCGAAGAACCTTTTGACCATAAGTTCAAATTGATGCTGAAGCTTCTCCAGACTGGAGCCGAGTTTTTCAACCAATGCATTCTTTTCGGCCAGTGTTTTTTGGAAAGCAGCCTCCTTTTCCGCCAGCAAACCCTCGACGAATACCCGTATTTCCGGGGGGAGTTCTTGAAGAGATGCGGGTGCCGTTTCCATACCTGTGGACCCTACAGGAATCGTGGAAAAAATCGATACCGGATTCAAATCTTTCTCCAGACGCTTGAACCAGATGACGAACCCGTCGCCATCCCAGTAAAGAACCTTGATCATTTTCCGTCGGCGGTTGCTGAAAACGAAGCAATCACCCCGCAATGGATCCTCGTTGAGTTCATGCTCGACCATCCCCGCTAAACGGTCGAAGGATCTCCGCATGTCACAGGGTTGTTGATACACGAAAATTCGTTGGCGGGTGCCGATGCTCAGACTCATCGACCGCCACCGATAAAAACCGACGAAACGTGTCCACATCAAATTCCGGTCTCCAACGTCCAGCCTTCACTATAGGCGCAAGCCGCTGGCCGAGAAGGCGTTCCACCTGAACAAACCGATCCGCAATCCATTTCCGTCGTAGTATTCCCTGATGATGACGGTGCGAATGCCCAGTCCCGTTCCCGGCAAAATTCATCCAGGGAAATTCCCGAAGTCTCTTGTTCCCGTATCAGTTCGATCCACCTGGCGTGCGGTATCTGTTTGCGTCGTGTACTCATTGTTGGTTCTCCAATTCGCGCCCCGCACCATGCGGGGCATCAAACCGGAGCTATACCATCCCAACAAATTTCTTGGTAGATGTGGTTCGCCGGACGCTTACCTTGGGTTCGCTGTGAAGGCTCTCCGGACAAAGGATGGACGGCAACCGCTGAGAGTGTACAACCTCAGCGGTTTCTCCCCCCCCTGGAACCGCGGGTGGTGTATGTGATCGGGGTCAATTACCGTGAGCACGCCAACGAAATGAACACACCGATCCCGGAGCATCCGGTGGTAGCTATGAAAAATCCGGCCTCTGTCATCGGGCACGAGGATATTGTGCGGTTGCCGCGATTTCTTCCGAGTGATTCGGTCGATTACGAAGTGGAACTTGCGGTTATAATCGGCAAAAGCTGTAAAAATATTCGAAAGGAAGATGCGCTGGACTATGTGGCCGGCTATACCGTTGCCAATGATGTCAGTGCCCGGGACTGGCAGAAAATTTACAGCGGGGGACAGTGGGTCCGGGGGAAAAGTTTCGATACTTTTTGTCCGCTGGGCCCGGTCATGGTGACACCGGACGAACTGTCTGATCCAAACCGCCTGGATCTCACATTCGAACTCAATGGGGAGGTGAAGCAATCCTCCAACACCTCGGACATGATTTTTTCCGTGCAGGAATTGATCACCTTCCTAAGCGGAAGCACCACCCTGTTGCCTGGAACCGTGATTCTCACCGGTACTCCGCCCGGAGTAGGGGCTGCCCGGAATCCGCCCCGGTATTTGCAGGCGGGTGACCGCATGACCACTAGCGTGGCCGGGATCGGTTCGCTGACCAATACCGTTCAGGATGAAGAGGTGTAATTTTTTTATCCGCACGTATCCTGAGGGTATGGAAGGGGACGGTTTTTAAATATTTTTCAAATGCAGATGGATCCGGGCTCCAGGCTCGGGGAGTGGCCGGCCTGCTTTTTATACCAACTGGAAAAATGGGCGATGCTTTTAAAACCCAGCTCGAATCCCACCTGTTTGACGGGCATTTCGCCGAGGTGGAGAAGGTGACGCGCCCGTTGGAGACGGTGCTTTTGATACCAGAACATCGGAGAAGTGCCCAGTTCATTTCGGAATAATCGGTCCAAATGGGAGGGGCTGACGCCACAGGCTTTGGACAATACGGCCAGGGTGACGGGTTTCATTCGATCCGGAGGATGCTCCATATACTCGATGGCCCGGAGCACCCGTGCATCGAGTTCCTTTCGGTCGGTGATCTGAACCCCGTTTCGTTCCAGTACGGGAAGCAAGTCGAGTAAGATCCCCTGGAATTCCTGTTGTATTCGAAAATATTGAGTAAGAGAAACAGACTCTTGAAAGGAGAAAAATCCGTGATGGGGACTGAAAGATTCGAACATCGTGTTCATTCGATCCAGCCGGTGGACCAAGGATCGACCCGATAAGTCAAAGCAACAAGGCAGTCCGGAGCCCAACAGGGATTTCCCGTCAGGCCAGTTTGCAAAAAACGAAAAGGAATGAAACGAGATGTCCGGGCTGAATTCCTGACGGCGGGGACCGGGACCCACGATCACTCCCTGTCCTTTGCCGGCACTGTATCGACGGGTGTCAGTCGTGACCTTGACGTTCCCCCGATGAATAAGCCACATGCTGATGTAATCCGGAGAGAGGCGTTCGGAGATCAACGCGGCGGGCTTCCCCTGATAACAGGCTAACAGACCGATTCGAAGTTGGAGCCATTGATCATATCGCATATGATGGGAATTCTAAACGAATTGATTAAATGTGACAAACCTTTCCTCTGGTGATTATTCGGGACCGGCGTACAAATGAGCCAGATGCAGTGATCGTCACTGCCGAAACTATCCAACCCTGTTCCCTCATCTATTATGAATTCACTATCCGCTACTGACTCACCTGTTCCTGTCACTCCCGCCTCATTTGGAGGGGTAATACCTTCCCTTGCCATTCGTGCCGATTTTGCCCCCCCCCCGCTCGGAAATGACCTATGGGGCGCTGATGCCCTGGTGTGGTCGGCTCTGGACGATCACCTACGTATCCCATACGGGCAGGTCCGGATCGGGTGGCGGGTTATTCTGGATTGGGGACGATCTGGTGCGGCATCGGCATCCGGAAAGCAAGGACGGCACCTACGCAAACCGCTGGATTCATTATGAGTCCAGTCAATTGATCATCGGCCCCCACATCATTGATAAAGAACAGAATGTGCGCACGGTCCCGGAATTGATCGACGTACGGGTGAGCGGGACCTCCGCCCACCTGTTTGATCCGGAAAACCTCTGTTACATGTTGGGAATGGAGGGTGAGCTGTTTGAATTGAATGTGCATACGCTGGAGTGCAGGCAAATCGCCTCTCTGGTGGAGGAATTGGGCGTGCAGAGCGAATCCAAAGCGCATTTCAAGGCCTGCTACACCTTCGATGACCGGTTGATGGTGGCCAACAACTCCTATGAAGAGGAGGATCATACGGGCAAAGTGGTGGACGGTCGTCTGGCACAGTGGGATGGAAAAGGGGCCTGGGAAATTGTGCAAAAAGGTCCTTTCGTAGAGGTTACGGGGCGGGGTGAATTTTCGGATGCCTGTTTCGCAACCGGCTGGGATCGATCCAGCGCTATTCTGATGATGTACCTGAAACGCGACCGCAAATGGCGTCGCTACCGGTTGCCGAAAGCCTCGCACTGTTATGAGCATGCCTGGCAGACGGAATGGCCGCGGATTCGGGAGGTGGAGCATGAACGGTTCCTGTTGGATCTTCACGGCATGTATTACGAACTCTCTCCCTGGGCCTTCGACGGACATATCTGGGGGGTGCGGCCCATTGCCAGTCATTTGTGGGTGCATACCGATTTTTGCTCCTGGCAGGGAATGCTGGTGACGACCCAGGACAATGCCAGTGCGCACGGAAAAGAAAATCGACTTTGCGCCGAACCGCAGTCGGGTCTGTGGCTGGGCAAAACCGAGGATTTATGGCGATTCGGTCCGGTGAAAGGCTGGGGAGGTCCCTGGTGGGAAACAGAAGTGGAAGCGGACGAGGCGTCCGATCCGTTTTTGATGACGGGATTTGAAAATTCCTGCGCCCACCTGAGTCAGAAGGGATCCGCTCCCGTGAACATGCAAATCGAAGTGGACTTCATGGGCAACGGAAGTTGGCAGGTGCTGCGCGAAGTGGAGATCCCCGCCAATGGATACGTCTGCCATGTGTTCGAATCCGGCTTCAGTGCGCACTGGGTACGGTTCCGGTCTGGTCAAGCGACCATCGCGACTGCGCAATTGGCGTACAGTTGATTCTGAATAATGAATTTCCCTTGCGGAACGTGCGCATGCATTCTAGCATGGTCTCATGAATGCACGGGACTTTATACAGAATCTTTCGTCCACCCTGTTTTGGGATGTGAATCCCGCAGCGGTGGACGCCTCTGTCCATAAGCGGTGGCTGATTTGTCGGGTGATGGATCGGGGCTCCCGGGAAGACGTGAGGTTGACCCGGGAATTTTATTCGGAAGCCGAAATTCGGGAGGCGTTGTTGGGGGCCAGGTGTTTGCATGCGAAAACCATCGCGTATTTTGCGGTGATCTTGAATTTGCCACGCGAAGCCTTTCGAGCATATGCGAACCAACAGCAAGGGAACTGGAGCGCATGAGTCTATTTTTGAACGCTGTACAACCGGAGCTGGCCACCCTGTTAAAGAGACTGATGGGGTTGGACTGTCTGAAGGACTTTTATTTGGTGGGAGGCACCGCCTTGGCTCTTCGACTTGGACATCGGATATCGGTGGATATCGATTTATTTTCATCCGATGGGTTCGACGCCAAGGACTTGTCGGCGCAATTGATTGACACGGTGGGAATGAAGCAGGCGGAATCGTTGCGAAATACGGTGCGAGGGAACGTGGACGGAATCAAAATGGAATATATCGCGCATCAATATCCATTGCTGGAGGCAGTGGAAACGATAGAAGGTATTCGCTTGGCATCTCTGAAAGATTTAGCTGCTTTCAAGGGAAATGCTATTGCAAACCGGGGAGCCAAAAAGGATTTTTGGGATGTGCATGCGTTGTTGAAGCACTATTCCCGAGAGGAATTAATCAAATTTTGTGGAAAAAAATATCAAGGCGAGAGTATGTGGAACCTGGAGAAGTCTCTGGTTTATTTTGACGACGCTGAATTAGACCCTGATCCCCGGGACCTGCAGGGGCTAACCTGGGTGGACATCAAACGGGATTTAATCGAACGGGCTCAAAGGAGTTAATTCGTGAAAACGTTTATGAACTTAACGAGACCCACGTGACTGAAACGAAACCGAACTTGGCCGACTATATTGGACGGCGAATGAATTTGAAGGACTGGAGCAGTTCTCTGCCGTTGCTGCGGCTGCTGGATGAATCGGGTCCGATGACCCAGCCGGTGGCGTCGAACCGGCTGGGGTTGTCCGCCGGAGCATGCAATCTGCATTTCCAGCGCCTGGAACATGAAGGACTGATTCATCGTGCAGAGCAGGTGGTTTCGGGGCGGGGGCGGCCCTCGGGGGTGTGGGATGTGGATCATGCACGAAATGCCTGTATCACTCTGGTGTTTGATGTCCCGTTTTTTCAGGGGGCCCTGCTGGATTTTTCAGGGAAGGTGCTGATGGAAATCCGGGAGGATCTGTCCGGGCTGGAAACGAGGTCTGCGGTGACGCGGCGAATGGATTGTTTCCTGACCCAAGCGCAACTGGAGGCGGAATCAACGGGAATCCGAATTCACCAGGTGGTGGCGGCGATGCCGGGACTGTTGGAATCCGGTACGGGAAAAGTGCTTTCGGCGGTGAATTTTCCACAATTGAACGGACTGGATCTCCACAAACGGATTCCGGAGAAGTTTGGATGGCCTTGTCAATCCGCCCCCCACGGGCTGGCATTTTTTTATGGCGAAACGGAACATATCGCCCCCGAAACCCGGGTGATGGTGGTGCATTGGGATCTGGGCATCGGGGTGATGGCAGGGCAGGGGAATGAATGAAGCAACGCGTCAGCTGTCCTGAATGTCGTCACACCTGTTGTGGATTGACAGTTCACACGTCCGGTCATAGGGGATGAACTGGTAGTGTTTGAGGTAGACCGCCGCCGCCTTCACACCGGGTCCGTACTGTACGGGAGCGTTGACCCCTTCGGGGAAGTCCGCCTTGT
>JAGYLC010000149.1 GCA_018401235.1 Kiritimatiellia bacterium | reverse complement strand
TTTTCCACCCCCCAACGTTCCGATCACATCGCCCACGGAGAGTTCGTCGCCTTCGGAGACGCTGAGGGATTCCAGGGTGCCGGCGGCGGGGGCGGGGACCTCCACGGTGGCTTTGCCGGTTTCCAATTCCAGAAGGGTTTGGCCCTCGGTGATCGCGTCGCCGACCGCGACTTCGATGCTGAGAACTTTTCCGCCTTCCACTCCTTCGCCCAATGCGGGCACGTTGATATCAGTCGCCATAAAAATGTCTCCTTAAACTTAGGCCTGCAAGGGGTTGAGCTTGTCCGCGTCGATCTGCAAGTCCTTGACAGCCTTGCCCAGAACGTCTTTTTTCAGTTCGCCCTTCATCACCAGTTGGCGGAGGGTGGCCAGGACCACGTATTTGTGGTCGACCTCGAAGAAATCGCGCAACGCGGCTCGGCTTTCGCTGCGTCCGAATCCGTTGGTTCCCAGCGAGTGCAGGCGGCCTGGCAACCAGCGGGCGAGGGTGTCGGAGAGGGATTTCATGTAATCGCTGCTGGTCACGAACACGTCGGGTTCGCCGTCAAATAAACTGTGTACGTAAGGGACTTGTTCCTTTTCGTTCGGATGCAACAGATTCCAGCGGTCGCATTCCAGGGCCTCGTCGGTGAGAGTCTTGTAACTGGTCACCGAATAGACGTTGGTGGCGACTCCGTAGCTTTCGCTGAGGATGTCGGCCGCTTTCACCACTTCATTCAGAATCGTGCCGGAGCCCATGAGGTTGGCCTGGGCTTTCTTGCGCCCGTCCTTGGGTCCGCGGAATTTGTAGCAGCCCTTGATGATGCCTTCCTTGACCTTGTCACCTTCCGGCATGGGGGGCATGACGTAGTTTTCGTTCATGGCGGTGATGTAGTAGAAGACGTCCCTGCCTTCATGGTACATTTCACGAATGCCTTCCTCGATGATAACGGCCATCTCGTAGGCGTAGGCCGGATCGTAGCTCTTGCAGTTCGGGACCGTCGAAGCCAGAACGTGACTGTGCCCGTCCTCGTGTTGCAAACCTTCGCCGTTGAGGGTGGTGCGCCCGGCGGTTCCACCGATGAGGAAGCCTTTGGTCCGGCTGTCGGCGGCGGCCCAGATCAGGTCGCCGATGCGTTGGAATCCGAACATGGAATAGAAGATGTAAAACGGAATCATGTTCAGTTCGTACACGGAGTAAGAGGTGCCCGCGGCCACCCAACTGGCACCGGCTCCGGCTTCATTGATGCCTTCCTGCAGCAACTGGCCGTCCTTGGCCTCCTTGTAATACATCAATTGATCGCGGTCGACGGGGGTGTAGAGCTGTCCGGTGGGGGCGTAGATACCGCATTGGCTGAACAGGGATTCCATACCGAAGGTACGCGACTCGTCGGGGATGATGGGCACAATCAGTTCTCCCACATTTTTATCCTTGAGCAGTTTGCTGATGATACGGCCGACCACCATGGTGGTGGAGGCTTCGCGGTCGCCGGTGCCTTCATAAAACTCGTCGTAAAGATTGGCTTTGGGCAGATCGAGGGTTTTGGTCACCGACACCCGGCTGGGGATGTGTCCACCCAGAGTGGCGCGGCGCTCGCGCAGGTACTCCATTTCGATACTATCGTCGGCCGGACGGTAGAAGGGGGCGGTTTTGACGTCTTCGTCGCTGATGGGAATTCCAAAGCGGGTGCGGAAGTTCAGCAGTTCATCTTCGTTCAGTTTTTTCTGGTTGTGGGCGATGTTTTTGCCTTCGCCCGCCTCGCCCAGACCGTAACCCTTGACGGTTTTGGCGATGACGATGGTGGGGCGTCCCTCGGTTTCCATGGCCATTTTGTAGGCGTTGTAGACCTTGGCGGGATCGTGTCCGCCCCGTTTGAGTTTTTTCAGTTCCTGATCGGCCATATTGGAGACCAGCTTTTTCAGTTCCTCGCTTATACCAAAGAAATTTTCGCGGACGTAAGCGCCATCGGATACGGAGTATTTCTGGAATTCGCCGTCCACAGTTTCTTCAAAACGGCGGACCAGGGCTCCGGTGGTGTCGCGGTCGAGCAGGGCATCCCATTCGGAGCCCCACAGACATTTGACCACGTTCCAGTTCGCGGAGCGGAAGCGGGCCTCCATTTCGCGGACGATGCTGCCGTTGCCGCGGACCGGACCGTCCAGCCGTTGCAGGTTGCAGTTGAGCACAAAAATCAGATTATCGAGTTTTTCCCGTCCGGCAATACTGATGCAACCGGTGGTTTCAGGTTCGTCGGTTTCGCCGTCGCCGATGAAACACCATACTTTCTGGTTGGTTTTGGGGATGAGTCCCCGGTTCTCCAGATACTTCATGAAGCGGGCCTGATAGATGGCCATCAGCGGGCCGAGGCCCATGGACACGGTGGGGAATTTCCAGAAATCCTTCATCAGCCAAGGATGGGGATAGGAGCTGAGCCCGCCGCCGGGCGCGAGTTCGCGCCGGAAATTGTTTAGTTGCTGTTCACTTAGGCGGCCCTCCACGAAGGCGCGGGAGTAAATCCCGGGGGAGGCATGGCCTTGGAAGAAAACCAGATCACCGGGATGTTTATCCGATTTTCCGTGCCAGAAATGGTTGAATCCCACTTCGTAGAGGGTGGCGGCGGAGGCGAAGGTGGAAATGTGGCCGCCGATTCCGTCGAGTTGCTTGTTGGCCCGGGTGACCATGGCCATGGCGTTCCAGCGGATGATGCTTTTGATGCGGCGCTCCACTTCGCGGCTGCCGGGGTAGGGGGCCTGCTGGGTGGCGGGAATGGTGTTGATGTACGGGGTATTGAGAGGGTGCTCAAAGGTGAGTCCCGCCTTCTGGGCTTCCGCCTGCAGGGCCAGGAAAATGTTCTTGGCCTGTTCGGGTCCGGAGAGTTTCAGCACATCCCGCAGGGATTGTTGCCATTCCTCAAGTTCAATCTGATCGTGGGCGTCGCTCATAAATCCTCGTTTTCAACTTAAAAATAGTGTCAGTGCCCAACCTGGAACGGATAGGCAAATCTCTTTCACTCCACTTCGAGTGAATCTCGCAAACCTATACCTTCGATCTCCCCGTTTGGAAGTAAAAAAAGGCATGATTTAACGGAAGAAGGGTTTTTTGGACGGGGGAAGATGAGGGAAAATTACGCAATCCTGGTAATCGTGGACTTTGGAGGGGTCAGAGGTGAGAGGGTAGAGGTCAGGTTTTCAACTATTGACCAGTGACTACTGACCAATGACGCGGCTCCGCCGCCCCTGACCACTGACGCGGCTCCGCCGCCCAAACCCATACATTCGTCTCAGCGAGGGTATATCACTTTTTCCATCCCCGAGTCTCATGGGCATCACCCGGCATCAACCCTTCCGGTCAATCAGGAGATAGGAACTGCCGCGATAGGGAAGATCGTGAATGCCCTTCGAAGCTCCCAAACGCAGCAGTGCTTTGGGCGGCACCGCTGAAGCGTCGGGGTGGCGTCGTCACGCACCGCCAGGATTATCAGCGCACCGTAGAGTTGCCAATGTCCTCAATCAGTCGCTCGCTTTCCGAGGCTTCCGCATAGGTGTCGTAAGTGTCCTGCAATGTGCGGCTTCGTGGTCACCATCGCCACCACCGCCATGCCGCGGGTTCCCTGGTAGTGAACCTGATTACCTATGGCAATGGCGGCAGAGAGGACGGCATGAAACCCGCCGATTCGGCTTTCACCGTTTGCATAAACGCTTGAAATACCTCATTTTCGCCTTGAAAAGGAAAATGTGCATCCGGCGGGGGATCGGATCGTCCTGGACCACCTCCGTCTTCTTCTCCATTTTTGTCAAGCCGCTCGGGCCTCTCCGGATCAAAATCCTGAGGCGTTTTATTAAATCGGCGCTCGGATTCAGTTTCACGAACCCGTTCAGGAACTGCACGTGTGGCCAGGGCCAAATCCAGATTGTCGCTTCGTACATATTGTTTTTCCAGTGCGAGCAGATGATCCGCGGTTTCCGTTTCGAGCCGATTTACCGCGTCCACCCCATGCTCCCGCAGTTGGGTCACCCGTTCCTCAAAAATATCGTGCAGGCGGGTCAGCGCTTCCGGGAGTGCAAAGGGTTCGGCGAACACTCCGATCCAGTTGTCGTTCAACTCCGTGACCATTCGTTGATTACGATGCGCCCAAATACCAGTCGTCCAGTGCCCATGCTCGACAGCGGAGGTCTCCAGGCGCTTGAGCTGATTCAAATAGTCCTCGCGGATCTGTACACGCTCTCGGTCAAACGCGGTTTCAAAATCCTGAATGGATTTCTCCAAATGGTCCACCAGCGAATCCGGGTGGGGGAGATCCTCTGCTGACAGTGAGGAGAGTCCCATCCAGATTGGAAGCAAAAGAAGTCGAAGGACGATTGAATAGGAAGGAGTGGACATAGCAGATTCAAGGGGAGGATGTTTCATCGAATTCAAAGAGGATGGCGCTTAATTCCTGCGATTGAAGCTTGTCGACGACCAGCGGAAAATCTTTTCGAATTCGCCGCAGATGGGAAGGAGAAGGAGGCCCGGGCATGGTATCGACTTGGACCTCCAGCAGTTTGGAGTCCGCGAATACAGAAATCGCGTGTCGAACCCGCTCCGGCGGATCGTCCTCCGTTCGATCCGCGGTGGTCAACAATTCGCGGTCGATCACATGCTTCAGGCGATCCGGATCAATTAAATGCGAAAGTCGCTGCCGCCAGAAGGCGGGTTTTCCGGGTACCCCGATGATCAGCAGTTGAAATGTGCCGGGGGTTCTCTCCTGAATAAATCCCAGGCAGCGTTCTGACGAAAGTTCGCCCTCTTCCAGGTTTTGTCCGTAGGCTTCAAAGGAATTCACTTCGATAATGGGATTTCCACCTTCCGGGTGGGTGGGCCAGAACATCAGAAAGGGAGAATGACGCGACACCGATTCCCGCCAATAGTGGATCGGACTGGACACAAAGGTCCATCGGCCGTATTCCAATTCGATGCGCTGACGGACCGGCAGTTTGCCCATGTAAAC
>JAGYLC010000148.1 GCA_018401235.1 Kiritimatiellia bacterium | reverse complement strand
CGGCCCCTTCCTCTCCCTGTCCGATTTCGTCAACCGCCGCCTTCAGAATCCCGGCAATGACCCCGGCGGCCGCCCCGTCACCGAGACAGGTCTTAAAGGAGCACTTCAGGCCGCCATCGACCGCAGCGGCATCAACAGCTCCTTCGAAGAACTCGAGCCCGGCCGCTTCAACACCTACCGCACCGAAGCAAACAATCCCGAGGCCTTTTTCGATCTCGAAGCCTTCTCCGGCTCAGGGGGCGGCACACACATCATGAGCATGGCGGCAGGACACCTCTCCCAGGCGGATCTCCTCCAGGCCATCGCCCCCCTCCTCTCCGCCCGCTCCGACACCTTCCGCATCCGCTTCTACGGCGATACCCGCGCCCAGAGCCCCAACGCCCCCGTCCAGGCCCGCGCCTACGGCGAAGCCATCGTTCAGCGCCTCCCCGACTACGTCGACCAAACCGACGCCCCCGGCAAACGCCCCTACATCGGCTCAAACGGCATGACGCAGGACGACCTGCAGCGCATTGCCCCCCACCCCCTGCAGGAGGGCATGACCCTCGACCTCCACGGCCCCCGCTATCTCGGCAGCCCCATATCCGGCATCCGCGTGGACTCCAACCTCTCCCCCGTCAACACCCGCTTCGGCAGACGCTTTCACATCGTGTCCTTCCGCTGGCTCACCGAGGATGAAATCTGAACCATGAAATTCCCGCCACTCTTCTTCTGGGCCATCGTCACCCTGCTCCCTCCCCTCGGCGCCGACAGCGCCCCGGGCCAACCGGCCCTCCGCGATCTTCCCGAAACCACCTTCAGCGCCTTCCGCTGGTCCGGTTCACAAACCCTCTGGTTCAGCACCTTCATCGAACGCCGGAAGGCGGACAAACGCGATCTCGAAAACCTGCGGGCCCCCGAGGACACCTTTGAAACCCACCTCTGGGTCAACCGGGAACTCTTTGTCCACAGTCGCACCCCTTCGGAACCCGTCACCGTCCATTCAAACGGCCCCCTCCAGTTCTTTGAAAAGCCACCCCGCTCCGTCATCCGAACCCTCGAAGACAACACCCTCCAGATCCAGACCGACCTGAAGCCCGCCGCCGAAATCCAACTCCCCGCCGACACCCCAAACTGGCTGCTCATCTTCTCCGAAACCCCCGGTCAGCCCCCCCCGCTTTCCATCGTGCCCATTGCAGACCGACAGGACCTCCACCCCAACGGATCTGTCCAATTCTTCAACCTCTCCTCCCATGACCCCCTCTATGTCCTCTTCGGGGACCAAGTCAAATCCCTCCCCCGCGGCCACGGCACCGGCTTCAACCCCGGCTCCGAAACCGGCACCCATATTTCCATCCAGTTGGCAGATCCCGCAGTGAGCCGGGAAGCCGCCATCTACAGCAACATGTGGTACCACGAAAACGACCGCCGCTTCCTCATTTTCATCACCGAAAAATCCAGAAAACGAAAAGGCTTGGATTTGAAAGTGATCCGCAAATAAATCCACAACCCATCCATCCCGAATATCGGTTCCCCGGCACAATAAAAACAGAATATCCCATGAAAACAATTCTTCTCCTCCTCGCCATGACCCTCTCCCGGCTTCCCGCCGAACCCCTGCGCATCCTCTGCGTGGGTGATTCCATCACCCAGGGCGGCAAACGCGACCGCGATGAATTCACCTACCGCCTCCCCCTCCAGCGCATCCTCCATGAAGCCGGGATACAGAGCGATTTCATCGGTTCCCAAACCCGGGGCCTCCATCCCGATGCCCAATGGCCGGAGGTCACCCCCGGCGTGCCGTTCGACCCGGACCACGAAGGCTACTATGGCCACAAAACACGACAGGTGGTTGATAAAGTCATGGCCGCCTGGACTGACGCAGCCCCCGCCCCGGACATCGTCCTCATCCACCTCGGCACCAACGATCAGCAATCCGATGACTACGCCAACACCGTCAAACACCCCCTCCGCGAGTTTATGACCTTTCTCCGGGAAAAAAATCCGCAGGTGGTCATCCTGCTCGGCCACCTCAACTTCAGCGACTCCCCCGGGGCCTTCCGTGTCATGGCCGAACTCTCGGAACTCAAAGCCGAAACCAACACCCCACAATCCCCCGTGCTCACCGTTCCGCATTTCCAGGGCTGGCATGAAAATCCCGGCCACCCCGAAACCGACACCTTTGACTGGGCCCACCCCAACCCCCGCGGACAGAAAAAAATGGCCCGCGCCTGGTTCCTCGCCATGAAACCCTTTCTGATCCCCTGAACCCCATCCCGCAGCAACAAGATTCAAACCGTTCCACCCGTGCTGAAACCAGAGCTCTCCACAATGCCATCCACACCGGTCACCGACTACATCCAGGCCACAATCGCACGCTCCATCTGTCAGGACAAAGGCGGAGGCGGATTTCAAGGCGATGATCTTCCCTTTTTCTACAGCTCCCCCTGCATCAAGGGTGAAGGCCCCTTTTCTTTCTTCTTTTATTGGGACACCTATTTCACCCAGTACGCTCTCTATGAAACAAATCATCAGGATGTGGCTCGTGATAATATCCGCAACATGCTCTGGCTGATTGACCGCCAGGGTTTCATCCCCAACCACGCGGCACTCTTCAATCGATCCCAGGCCCCCTACCTTTGCCGCATGGTTCAGGAGTACTTCACCCATATCGGGGGACCCGATGCCGATCCGGTTTTCTTCCGTGCCTGCATGGAGGGCCTCCGCCGCGAATACCACTTCTGGACCCTCGCACGTCTTCACCCTTCCGGCCTCAGCCACTATGGTCATTCCGGCACCTGGACGGATGAAGAGGCCTTCGCAGCCAACCCACGCGTTGAAGCCGCCTGTCCCAATGCCCATTTGCCCCCCGGGGACCGCCGCAGAGTCGGCGCCCATTATCTCGCCGAAGCCGAAGCCACCTGTGATTTCACACCCCGATTCCTGCAACGGGCCCTCGATTTTATCCAGCCAGACCTTAACGGACTGCTCTGCGAGTACGAACGCTATTTCGCGGAACACGCCGAACCCCTCGGCTGGAATACCTACCGCGACTGGAACCGCCTCGCCGAGGCGCGCCGCGACCGCATCCAGCAGCTTCTCTGGTCTGAGGAACGCGGCCTCTTTCTTGATTATGATCATGTCCACCACCGTCACTCCCCCGTCGCCGCCCTCACGGGCGTGCAGCTCCTCGCCCACGGCATCCCCACACCCGAACAAGCCGCACGCATCTGCGCCAACCTCCCCCTCTTCGAACGCGAACACGGTCTGGCTTACACCGAGGAATGCCCCGGATGCCGAACCAGCCAGTGGGCATACCCCGCCGTCTGGCCACCCCTGGTTTGGATGACGGTTGAAGGCCTGAACACATATGGCTTTACTGATGCTGCACACCGCATCGCCCGGAAATTTGTCGCCACCACTGACCGCCTTTTCTCAGAAACCGGCAAACTCTACGAAAAAACCGACGCCGAAACCGGCCGCACCGCCAACACCGACTACGACCCGCCCCCCATGATGGGGTGGACCGCCGGAGTCTACCTCAGATGCTGGCATCTGCTCACTTGATCTGAATTGTTTCCCATGCTGATTACACGCAAAACCGAAGTACCCCGCCGCTGGGCTTTCTACGCCCAGCTCACCCTCATTCTGTCGATCTACGGGGGCTTCGTCGTCAATGCCCCCTTCATCCTCCTGATGAAGCGCTACATCGACAATCCGGCCGCCATCATGGGCCTCATCAGCATCCAAATCTACGTCACCTTCCTCGGCGGCCCCCTCACCGCCTGGCTCAGCGACCGCATCTGGACAAAATACGGACGACGCAAGGTCTTCGTCGCCTCCGCCGATGCCATTAAAGCCTTCGTCCTCCTCTGCATGCCCTTTGCCCCCAATGTATGGACCCTCGTCGCCTGCCGCTGGCTCTACGACTTCTTCGGCGACCTCGCCGCCCCCGCCCAGGCCATGATCTACGAAATCGTCCCCGCCAAACAGCGCAGCCACGCCGCCGGTTACATGTCCGCCTTCATGAACGTCGGCAACCTCGTCTTCCTCACCCTCCTCCTCGGCCGCTTCCACGATGTCTATTTCATGGGCCCCTTCCGCTTCTTCGGCACCCCCAGCGGCGGCACCATCATGTTCCTCCTCTGCGTCCTCCTCTTCGGCGGCGCCGCCCTCTTCGAGGCCATCGGCGTGAAAGAAACCTACCCCCCCGGACGCAAACGCCTCTCCGACGGGCGCAAGCCGGGCGAAAACGTCCTCAAACACTTCCTCCGCAGCGTCTTCGCGGACATCTTCGCCAAAGACCTCACGCCACTTTACCTGCTGCTGATCGCCAACACCATGTTCGGCTTCTCCCTGGGGGTCTTCCAGCCCCTGCTCTTCACGGAACAATGGGGCTACGACCTGCAAACCTTCGGCAACACCATCGCCATCGGCGTCCCCCTCGGCATCGTCCTCGGCCTCGTCGGCGGCTACGTGGGCGACAAGTTCGGCAAGCTCCGCGTGGTCATGATCACCACCATCGGCAACCTGATCGTCAACATGATCTACACGGCCTACGTCTACTACCAGCCGGGCTACCGCCCCAGCTTCTGGGAAATCGTGGCCTTCGGCAACCTCGCCTTCCTCTTCGGCGGCATCAAGGGGGCCTCCAGCGGCCCGCTGCTCTGGGAATTCGTGGCCCGCAACCGCATGGGCGGCGCCACGGCGGGCATCGTCCTCTTCAACGCCATCATCCGCAACTCCGTCGGCCTCCTCGTCGGCTTCTGGCTCCTCGTCTGGTCGGTCTGGTTCCACCCCCAGGCCGGCTACAACGTCACCGCCGTGTTCACCGAGTTCCTGGACCTACCCGCCGTCCAGGCCAAGGCCCTCGAGGCCGGCCTCGAACTCGACTCCCTGCAAGTCCGCCCCAAACACCCCCCCGGCACCCACCGTCCCGACCTCTCGCGCCGCTGGTGGATCCATCAGGAAAACCCCCAGGCCACCGAATGGATCAAGGAACGCGAAGACCTCCAGGACCAGATCGGCAAAGCCCAAAGCCGCATCAACAGTTTCACCACATCCGAGGCCCGCAAGGAGGAACTCCGCGCGGATATGGCCGCCGCACGCACCCGCATCGCC
>JAGYLC010000147.1 GCA_018401235.1 Kiritimatiellia bacterium | reverse complement strand
AAGTAACATAGGTAAACCGTGGTTAAGAGTGAAGTTTGGACGACTCTGTCCGGGGAAATTCCTGATTAACTGCTTTTTAAATGACTGGTGGGCTGGGTGCAGGCGCGGTCGAGATGGACATAGCCCCCGTCCACAAACAGCAATTGTCCGGTGGTGTGGGAGGATCGGGGCGATGCCACGAACACCACCGTGTCGGCAATCTCCTCCGCTGTGGTGGTCCGCCGCTCGAAGGGAACGGTTTGGTCAAGCTGCTCGCGCGCGGCTTTCGGATCGGGCGCCTGCGCCAGCCAGCGTTCGTACAGCGGAGTGATCACCTCGGCGGGGATCACGCAATTCACCCGCACCCCGTGGCGGCCGAGATCCAGTGCCCATTCGCGGGTCAGGGCGTTCATCGCCCCCTTGCTGGCCGCGTACCCACTGGTACCGCCTTGTCCGGTGACCGAACATTTCGAGCCGATGTTGATGATGTTGCCCTTGGCGGCGATGAGGGCATCAAGCGTATGGTGTATCAGCGCGAAGCACTGCACGATATTTTTTTCCAGGGAGGCTCGGAAATCCGCCGGATGGTTCCGGAGGCTGACCGCGTCGTTGCCTCCGGCGTTGTTGACCACCACATCAATCCGCCCGTGCTTTTCCAGCACCTCGGCGACGGCGGCGGGAATCCGCTCCTCATCGGTCATTTCCACATGATAGCTCTCCACCCGCTGTCCCAGTTTCGCACAGGTATCGACCAGCAGCCGTCCCTCCTCGGGGTTGCGCCCGAAAATGCAAACGACCGCGCCTTCTTTTGCAAAGGCGCGGGTGATGGCTTCGCCGATGCCTTTGGCACCGCCGGTAACGAGTACGATTTTATTTTCAAGTTGCAGATTCATTGGGAGGTGGGATGACAGGATGGGCCAAGGGGCGAAAACGATTTATATCCGAGGACAAATTCCTGATGACCCAGCGACTCGGAGGCCGTGGGTTTGCCGGAGGCGACTTCCCGGACGCAGTCGACGATTTCCGTGCCCACCTCCTCCAGCGTTCCACGCCCTTCGAGGATGCGGCCCGCGTCCACATCCATGTCATCGCGCAGATTTCGGAAGGTTTCCGGATTCCCGCAGACCTTGATCACGGGGGAAATGGCCGATCCGACCACCGACCCGCGTCCGGTGGCGAACAGAATCAGATGGGAGCCGCAGGCGATCAGCTCGGCAATCTCCGCGTTGTCGTTGATATTGGGGAATCCGAACCGGGGTTCTCCGTCCGGCACCACATCCAGCAGATACAGTCCTCCTTTTTCCGGAACATTCCCCGGCTGGATCAGGCCGCTGATCGCTGAGGCGCCGCTCTTGGAATACGCGCCCATACTCTTCTCCTCCTGGGTGGTCAATCCCCCGTCGGCGTTGCCGGGCGCGAAACTGCCGTGTCCCATGACCGTATAGTATCGCGCGGCTTTCTCGACGGAGGCGGTGAGGCGTTCGGCCAGTTCCGGTGTGGCCGCGCGGGCGGCCATGATATGTTCGCAACCGATCAGTTCTCCGGTCTCCTCAAAAATACAGGCTGCTCCGTCACCGACCAGTTGATCGAAGGCCCGGCCGATCCCCGGATTGGCGGTGATGCCGCTGGTGCCGTCGCTGCCGCCGCAAACGGTGCCCACGCACAGTTCGGAAAGGGACATGGGCGCTCTTGGTTGCCGTGCCATCTCGGCGAGAATCGCCTCGATTCGGGCACGGCCCGTTTCAATCGTCGAGCGGGTGCCGCCGCTGTTCTGGATCACCAGCAGTTCGCAGGGCCGTCCGCTTTCCCGAACAGCCTCGCGGAGTCCATTGCGGTTAAACCCTTCGCAGCCCAACGAAAGCAGCAGAACTCCGCCCACATTCGGATGCGTGCAGAGCGATTTCATCATGCGGAACGAATAGTCGTTGGGATAACATCCGCTGAATCCGATGAGATGCGCGCCGCGTTCACGGTAAGGCATCTGGATTTCGCGGGCGACATGATGGGCGCATTCCACCAGGTAGGCCACCACCAGGGTGTTGCGGATGCCTTTGCGTCCGTCGGCGCGCGGCCAGCTTTGTTCGATAAGGGGTTTCATGTCGGAAATCAGGGTTTGGAATGAAATTCGCGCCCCTTCTCCAGGGTGTAGGTGGGAAGGTAGTCGCTTTGGATATTGTGTAAATGTACGTGTTCGCCGAACGCGATATCCTGCGTGGCGGATCCGATGGGCGCGCCGAACTTGTAAATCTTTTCTCCCCGGGCGATGGCGCGGCAGGCAAGTTTGTGTCCGACCCCGAGCAGAGCAGACAACTTCACCTCGATATCGCCCACGCGAATCGGATCCCCGGCACCCGCACTGCGGGTGAGAACCACGATGTTGTCTTGGGGAGCGAGTTGGAGGGTGTCCGGTGCCATATTTAAAATTTCCTGTGTTTGAGATACGCGTCCACCGGGTCGACCCCCTCCAGGATGGCGGTGCGCACTTTGTTTTCGGTGCGCAAGACCTCCTCGACCTTTTCAGTGACTTCCCCGATCTGTTCCTGCGGAATCACCAGGGCGCCGTCCCGGTCGGCCATCAAATAGTCGCCCGTGCGAATGGTCACCCCGCCGATCACGATCGGTTCGCCGAAGCGGTCGGGAACCCATCGTCCGACCACGTCGCGGGGGGTGAAATAGCGCGACCACACCCGCAGTCCGCACTCCAGGATGCGCACGGAATCCCGGCAACCGCCGTCGCAGAGATAGCCGCGAACCCCCTTGTACACAAAGGTCTCCGCGCTCAATTCCCCCATGTGGGCCAGGGTGTCGTCGTTGGGTTGGCAGACCACCACCGATCCGGACGGGGCTTTGGACAACATGCGTGTCCACTCCAGCAGGGTGGTGTGCCCGTCCACGGTGTGGTCCGCGTGACCGCTGAAGGTGAAAATCGGCCCGGCCAGCGGACGGGTGGCATCGAGGGGGCGAATCGTGCGGGGAAGAATTTGATTCGGCAGTCCCATGGCGCGCAGCGTGTCGTATACGGCTCCGGAATAACAGTTTTCCAGGCGATCACCAAAAGAGGAAGGATCGGATATTTGGGTCATACAAAAGAGGCTTGCATAAAAACTTATTCCATGCAATAATATTTATCAATGAAAAATCCCGTATCGAAAAAACCCGTATCCCATGTACCCGCGCTGGAACGCGGACTCAAGATTTTGGAATGGATGGCCGGGCGGGAGGAGCCGGCCACCCTGACGCAGATCGCGCGGGGGCTGGATCTGGGAATCCCCGAGGTACAGCGTCCCGTGGCTTGTCTGGAAGAGACCGGCTATCTGCGCCACCTTTCTTCCGGCGCCTATGTGCTTTCCGGCAAATTGTTCGGCGTGGCCAGTCACCACCCCCCGCAGCAGCGCCTGCGCCGGGCCGCGGAACCGGCGATGATCGCCTTTGCGTCTGAAACCGGGCAGTCCGTACACCTGAGCATACCCGACGGGGATGCCGCCCTGATGATCCTGGATGTGCCCGGGGAGGGGCTGGTGCGCCTGAGCTTGAAGTCCGGGGCGAGATTTTATCCACCCGACACGGTTTCAGGCGCGTTACTGGCATCGGCGGGCGCCATCGCCAAACCGAAGGGATTCCGGGTCCCCACCGCCCTCGGGCTGGCGATCCGCGAGGCGCGGCCCTTCAGCCGGGAAAGTCGGCAGGTCGAGGGAGTCATTGACCTCGGTATCCTGCTTCGGGATTACGATGCACGCGTTCTCGGCGTGCTGACCGCCTCCGTCATCACCCCCCGCAATGGCGACGTGAATCTTCCCGCCCTTTCCGCTGCATTGATGAAAGCCGCCGCCCGTTTAACCGAAACGGTTTGAGGTCTGTGCCGAGGGTACCCAAGGCGAAGTCTATACCCCTCTGTACTTTTGAATACCAGTTTTTTGAAAGAACTGTTTGATTTATTTTTGGTTTTATTATAGAACTTAGTTTACTTTTATGAGAGATAACCATGGGGAGGTCAATGTGCAGCGTCATTTCCATGAGTACATGAAGGGCGGCTTCCGTCCGTTCTTCCTCGAATCCTCCGACACCTATATGGAGAAGGTGATGGCCACGATTGCCAAAACCATGGAGGCGGATATTCCTTTCCTGGTGCCCCAGATTACGGAGAATCACTTGCGTCTCATGCATGCGGTCATCGGTTACTTGGGCACCGCCACGGTCCCCGTCGTGCAAGTGAACTCCCTTTGCAACGAGTGGGGGTTGAGCAAAGAGAAACTTTACCAGTTGCTCGATGCCATGGAAAACGCACATCTGATCCGGATCATCCGCAAGAAAAACGATACCAAGGTGCATTCGGTCGGCTCCAAGATGCTTCTGAACGAACCCTCTGTTTACGATTTCCTGGGGGGCAACAGGGGAACAGCACGGGAGGCCTATGTCGCCACCGCCTGCATCGAGTCAGGGCACAAGGTCTGGGCGGCGGCGAAAGAAGCGGAGTATGACTTCCTGATCGACCACCGGAAGGTAGAGGTCGGAGGCAGGAAAAAGGGGCGGAAGGATGCCGATTTTGTTGTCCGGGATGATGTGGACCTCCCCTCCGGGCAGGTTCTGCCGCTCTGGATGCTCGGATTGGAATACTGAGCCGGACAACGGAAGGTCGCATGTAAACCGAAACGGTATGTGGATCCGAGGTTCTCGGAAAGCGACTACCGGGATACCCAGAATTACGTCGGGCAGACGGTCGCATATCGAAACGGGCTTGTTCACTTTATCGCCCCAAAACCGGAGGACCTTCCGGACCTGATGGCGGGACTGATCGCGGCCCATCAACGAATGAACGCTGGAGAGGTTTCGCCAGTCGTCAACGCGGCGGTGATCGCCTACGGGTTTGTGTTTCTGCATCCGTTTGAGCTTAAAATAACAGGTATTTTTATGACAACCTATACCTGGAATTTTCAACATTCGCGGGACGGCTCTGCCATTCGCGGGGTTCCCTTCCCACATCCGTCCTGTCGATCGGCGTTGCACTCAACGATGTTCGTTGCTTGCCTGTGAGGCGTTGGTGTTGTAGAGTGATGGCATGAAACCACTGAGTACCAGCATTTATACGTTCGAGAAACTTCGTGACGAGGGCTTTCTCTACGTG
>JAGYLC010000146.1 GCA_018401235.1 Kiritimatiellia bacterium | reverse complement strand
CACGATCAAAGTGGCGATGACTGGTGGGGAACCGCCACCCTGCCGCTTCCGGGGGCGGGTCAAGAGCTTCGCTATAAAATCGGGATTTTCCGGGATTCAGACGGAAGCGATCCCGTCGCTTCACGCTTCCCGACAGATCCGGAGACAATCAATTTTTCCCGGTCGATGATGACGGTGTTTGAAGTCGATAACTTCAACGCAACCACGATTGAATATTTCCCCCACAACGACTGGGCGAAAGATCCGGAGGATAATTTTCTCACCCAAACCGGGCTGGAAGAGGGGATGAATTTCATTCAGGCCCGGGCGTTTTTGAACCGCAGCGGTGCCCCCCTGTACAACACTTTCAAGCAGACCTTTTATCTGGATTTGGAGCGTCCGGCCGGAGAAATCGTCTTTCCCTCGCAGAACGACACCCTGTTTGATCAGGAATACGGGGTGGTGGTGCGCACGGACCGAACGGTGACGGAAGTGTGGTACAATATCGTGGATTCCGAGCCCAACAACGATGATGGTGTAACGGAGATGCTCAACGGGAATGGGCTAAACGAGGATGAAGAAAGCAGTTGGGTGCAGGCGATTGAATCACGCACGCCGAGTCCGGCGATCGACAGTGATTTTCCGCGCGAGTGGCGCTTCAGTTACCGCAATATTCCTGCGGCCGGCAATGCGACGATTCGGGTGCGGCTGGTGGAGCTGAGTTCCGAGTCCCGGGTGGTTTGGACGGAAAGCATGACGGACGAGGCGGGTCACTTCACCACCCTGGAGCGGAGGGTGAACACCAACGGTCCGGAGCGGCGTCTGTTTGTGGCCTGGCCTCAGAATGACGGGGATGTGGTCGGGGAGGGGTATGGGTTCAAAGCCTATTTCACCCAGGCCATGGCGGACGGCACGAATCAGGAGGAGCTGATTGAGCGCTTCACGATTTTCATCAATGGCAGTGCGCGGGGACGCGATGATTACAGTATTGTCTACAACGAGACGTCCGAGTATCACGCGTTGGCCTATGATCTGCCGAATTTGTTCGATGGTGACCCGGAGACTCTGCATGAGATCGAGGTGCGCTACAGTCACGACGGGGTGGTGCTAGAGGCGACGCGTCTGGTACGGGCGGAACCCACACCGATTCCCCCGAATGTGGTGATTGTGGATCCGGAGCAGTTCGACTCCAACGGACGGCAGACGGAAATTATTTTGCCGGACGTGGCGAGCCCGACGCCTGAAGATCGTCAATACCGCATCCGGGTGGATACCGATCCGGACATCGGGCATGTATGGTTTGAATTTGCAAACAATGCCGGAACTGCCACCCTCGAGGGTCCTCCGGAAGAAACCTACACCAACAAAAGCTGGTTCTTCCTTTGGCAGGATATGGAGCCGGGGACCTACACCTTCACGGCTTTTGGCAGTGAGGAGATCGGCGAACCCGCGCTGAACAGTTCCATGCGGACGATTCCGGTCCGGTTCCGGCAAATGGCGGAGGCGGACACCAGCGGGGATTCCGACAACGACGGGATCCCGGATGACATGGAAATCACCCAGACTCCGCTGCCGGAAACAGACAGCGAGGACTGGAATAACGGCGATGTGCATGTCTGGATGCTCAGCGGCCGCACGAATCCGCTGATGCCGGTGACGGACGGCGGCGGTTTGCCCGACGGCCTGCAGGTCGGACTGACGGGTCCGATCGATCCGGCGGCGACTGGCATCACGGTCGATACCAACGGAGACGGATTTCCGAATTTCATTCTCGACTTGGATCCGCCGATTTTCAATACGCTGGACAACAGTGGTCACCCCGAATACAATTTCAACCGGTCCCGAACCGACCTCATCGGAGGCACCATGACCGATCCGTCCCGTGCGGACACCGATGGCGACGGCCTGCGGGATGCGGAAGAGGATCTGAACCGGAACGGCCGCGTGGATATTGGCTTGATCGACGAAGAGACTGGCAAAGTGTATGAAATTATGGTCTGGCCCAATATCCCCACCGTGTACAACACCTCGCGGGTGGACCGCGAGGCTCTGCCCTCCAATGCGATATTCCTGGAAACGGATCCGAACAGTCCGGATACCATTGGAGACGGATTGATGGATGGTCAGGCGGATCTGGCCCGCAACGGGCGGGTGAACATCTATCTTCTGCATGAGAAAGAGATCCTCGAGGAAGTGGATTATACAGACTGGATCACTTATCCCCAGTTTTTTGTCTACAACCGCATGCCTAATGAGAACACGCGTGCAGATTGGCTTGAAATCATTTACTGGGACAACAATAATCTGCCCTCGCACATTTCCAATGCGGCGCAATACCGCGATGATCATGGTTTTTACCCGATCATGTCCCGTGCGGTGCATTGGAGCCGTCTTTTGCAGGATTACAATCCGGAGGGAACCGGGGCTTTACAGGATGCAAACGGCTGGCCGAAACTGCTGATTCAGGAAACCGATCCGCTGGTCATCGACACCATTGGTGACGGACTGCCGGACGGCTGGAAAGTGCACTATGGCCTCGATCCACTGGATGACGGGGTGTACGATTGGCGCACGGGCGGGGCCGGCGATCCGCGCAATGGACCGGATGGGGATTTGACCAGTGACGGCATCACGAACGCACAGCATTTCCTGGCCGGCACCGATCCGCGTGTGGCCATCACCGGTATCGATCCGCCTGAAGACAGTATTACTCTGGGACCCGGTCCTGAAATCGGGGAGGTGAATGGTTTCACCCGTTTCGAGGAGTTCATGGATTGGACCTGGGAGGATCTTCGGGCTCTGGACGCCTACGAGGGCGGCGGCTCCAACCATCAGGGCGGAGACACGTATCCGGCCTTCGACGGCTGGGACAGTTCCCGCGATCTGACCGCGTTTTATGTGCGCGACGGCGGCCCTTCCGCCTCCGGCGGCGATGACCAGATCTATTTCCGGGTGGATTTTCACGATCTTCAGGCCTTCGCAGAGCAGGGAAATCTCGATTTGTATGTGGCCATCAATTTTGGCGACACGGAGAATCCCCTTGGCGAACGGGTGCTGCCCTACGAGGTGGACACGCTCACCGACATGCGCTGGCGCGCAGTGGTGGCGGTGTATGAGTCCGCGTCCGGCACCGTGTATGTGGACACCGACCCGAACAACAACACCAACACCTTCGGTCAGGATATGTTTGCGACGGGGGTGGTCTCCCGCCCCGAGTCCTTCATGGGCGCGTATTTCAATTCGGAGCTGGACGCGGTGGAGTTTGCCATTGATCGGCAGGTGCTGCTGGAAACGGGCTGGCTGGGCGATCCAAGTCAGCTGCGCTATCAGGTGTTCGCCACCAAAAGCGGCACCCAGAACAGTCCGCAGGGGCCGGGGGACATTGGTGGACGCAGTGATATCCGCGATTCAATCTACAATGATTATATTGCCGAGAATCACTGGTTCGCGCAGCAGGGTCTGCAAGGGGCGGGGTCGGTGTTGCGAGATTGGATCCCCGGCGATGCCTGGGCGGGCCGGGTGAAAGTTGCGCTGGTGGTGCATGGCAATCAGTCCATCCGCCGCGGTCAGGAGATCCAGGACCTGATCAAAAATGGCCAGGGGGCGGGTTACTTCCGTCCGCTGGACACGCACGAGGTGTTCGGGGTGCCCCTGAATCTGCACATCACGCCGACGCTGGCGACCGCGATTCAGTGGGCGGCCTCGGATGTGACCTGGCGCGATGGGCCGGCCTTCAACGAACGGCTGGGCGGTCTGATCCGCGACGGCATTGTGCAACTCTTCGCCACGACGTTCTCGGATCACATACTGGCCTATTTTGACAATGCGTATAACGCCGACAACGTGGCGCTGGCCCACCGGGTGCTGGAAGAAATTTACGATACCGACCTGAGCGGGGTTCAGGTGTTTTATCCGCCGGAACGGGTTCTGGACGACGGGGTGCTCGGCAAGATTCGGGATCTGGGCTTCAATTTCACGCTGGTGGATCAAATGATGCACATTCGTCACTGGTTCGGCCGCGAGGCGGCCCTGGGAACGGATGGCTACCGGATCAACAATATTCATGGCGTGGGAACTTTCGCGTTGAATGACCGGGCAGGGAATGTGAAATTCGACATGCACGACAGCGGGGCGCCGATGGCGCTGCGGCGTCAGTTGAACCGCATGGCCCGCAGTGGTACGCAGGATCAGGTGCTGGTGATTCACAGTGCCTGGGAGGATTTTCTGGATGCGGACAATGCGGCGGCCTACGATGCGCTGGTTCGCTGGATGGCGAACCGGCCCTGGGTGGAAATTGTGACCCTGGAGGAGATTGCGGCCGGGGATGTGGATCTCAGCCGGGACGGTCAGGGGAATGACTGGTGGCAAATCGACCGTGGGGAACCCGATCTGGACAAGATCGCCCAGGAATGGATTCATTTTGCCAGCCGGGAAGATTACGACAACTGGTATGTGGGCGAAGACGATTTCCGGCAGGGCCTGATGAATACGGTGTTTGATATTCGCCCCGACATTCCCCTGCCGCAGGCTTACGGGATGCAGGCCACGAATACCGGCATCGCCGGGGCCGCCTGGTCCGCCGTGGCGGGAATTCAGAACGAGGACCTCCGCCTGCTGGCCTCCGGCGTGCTGCACGCCTCCACGTTCATCACCGCCTTTCACGATCAGCCAACCGTAGATTTGCGCAAATTCAGTGACGGCAATTACATCTTCCCCGACGGGGAGTTCCACGGACTGGCCGCGTTTGCCCTGCACAATCAGGCGCAAACCCGCCGGGCGGCCATCTATGCCCGGGTGGATCAGTGGGCTCAAAATCCTCCCGCGACCACGCAGACTGCAAACGAGGATATCGATCTCGACGGCGAGGCCGAATATCTGCTCTACAACGACCGTCTGTTTGCGGTGATGGAACGCAGCGGCGGCCGCATGATTGGCGCCTGGGTGCGGCATCCGGCCTCCGGTCGTGTCTTCCAGGTGGTCGGTAATCTCATGAGCTACGCCGGGTCGGACACCGAAGAGGTGGGGACCACCCATGCGGGCGCTTACCGCACCACGGCCCTGAACGACTGGTGGGCGGGAACCAGTGATTACGTGAACGATGTGTACACGTTTGTGTCCACGACGAACGGCTGGACCGCGACCTCATCGGATGTAAATATCAGCAAGAGCATCACCCTGGCGAATAACG
>JAGYLC010000145.1 GCA_018401235.1 Kiritimatiellia bacterium | reverse complement strand
GGGCAGCAGTTTGTTCCGCCGGTGATTATCGTAGTGTGCGACAACACGGACATTGCACAGATTTTCTTTGAGCGGATCTCCGGTGAAACGGAAGAGGAGATTGAGGAGACCCACGGCAAGAAAACGACGAAAACCAAAGTTAAGCGCTATAATCCCGGAGGGCTGCCTTTTGAGGCGCTGGCGAACCGGGAGGACAAGACTGTTACGCTGCGCATTGACAGCAAAATTCTGGCGGAGGCCGAATCGGAAAGCGGAGGATCGAAGGCCCAGGAGGCGGAGCGTCTGCGTACGCTGATCGCGAACGTGGGGACAAGGGGGACTGAGGGGGAAAACATCCGATGTGTGGTATCGGTGCAGATGCTGACCGAGGGGTGGGACGCAAACAATGTGACGCATATTCTGGGGCTGAGAGCGTTTGATTCGCAGTTGCTCTGTGAGCAGGTAGTTGGACGCGGATTGCGCCGGATGAACTACGATTTCCACATTGACGAGGAGGGCCGCGAGATGTTGTCCCCGGAATATGTGGACGTCTATGGGATTCCTTTTTCGGTTATTCCTTTCAAGGGGAGGCCCAAGGGGAAAACCGAGGGCGACGACAGGCCGAAGAACCATGTGCGGGCACTGCAGGAGCGGGCCGGCTGGGAAATCCGCTTTCCAAGGGTTGATGGGTATGTGCTGGACCTGACGGACCCGGAGGTGGAGTGCGACGTGACGCGGGTTGAGTCTATGAAGATCGAACCGATGCAAACTCCGACGAGTCTCTTTGTTATGCCGCAGGTGGGGGTCAGGGAAGGTCACTTGGGGTCAAAGGATTTTAAAACAGTCCTCCATGACCGGGAGGAGTTCTACCAAGAGCACCATCTTCAGACGATTCAGTTTGAGGCGGCCCGTCAGATATTGACCCGGCTGACGGACCAACAGGAGGGCGGACTGCGGCACATGTCACGGATGCAGCTTTTTCCGCAGATTCTGGAGATTGTGGAGGCATATTGCGAGTCGCGGATTGAGTGGTGCGGTCATCCAAGGCAGGAGCTTGCCCTGGAAGTGTACATGCGGCCCTTGGTGGAACGGCTTTCAGATGCGATCCGGGCCAAGGACGGCAGCGGTAATGACAAGCTGCTGCCGGTGATCAACCGGTTCAATCCGTTTGGATCCTCGGAGGACGTGGATTTTGTGACCGTGCGGACGTGTTATGCAACAAGTAAGAGTCATGTGGACCAAGTGGTATTGGACACACATACCTGGGAAAGTTCGGTGGCGTACCAGCTGGAGGCGTCGGATGTGGTGGCACACTATGTAAGGAACGACCACCTGGATTTCTCGATCCCCTATGAGTTCATGGGGATCAGCCATGCGTTTTTCCCGGATTTTCTGGTGCGACTGAAGAGCGGGGTGACGTTAGTGCTGGAGGTAAAAGGGTTGGTTGACCAGCAGGAGACGGCCAAGTTCGAGGCGGCAAAGCGATGGTGCGACGCGGTGAACAACTGGGGGAAGATGGGGCGCTGGGCCTTCCACGTGACAAAAGATCCCGACATGGTGCAGCGTGAGCTGAGGTATTTGGATGCGGTGGCCGCAGGGAAAGTGTGACGGATTCAGGTTTGCGGTAGAGAATAGCCTGGGGGGTCGATGTAAATGCACTTCACCGGCCCCAGGCGGGACTTTTTGAGTAGCTTCAGGGCATCGAGGTTGTCGCCGATGACGAGGGCCTGATCAAAACCAAGGGGGGCGTTGGCGCTCTGGTGGTCCGGTGTGTTGTCGTTGCTGGGGTGTTCCATGGTGCGTGCGTTTGTTTGGGGTGCGATCAATGTGCTACACCACTCTTGTTCAAGAATCCCAGGGATGTCGAATCAAAACTACACATACATCGGACCCTGTTTTCGTAGTCGGCGGATCTCCACGATCTCTGCGGTGGAAAATAATCGGTTTTCGGAATTGAAAGTTGAAAATATTGATACCTATCGGTATGCCTTTTCCATGACCCTCTCCGCCCTGTCCGCCGCCGCCCAAGTCCTCCGTGAAGCCGGGGAGCCCCTGCACTACGAGGAGATCACCCGCCGTATCCTCGACCAGGGCCTCTGGACAACCCAGGGAAAAACCCCATCAGCAACGATCAGCGCCCAGTTGGCGGTGGATATTAAACGCAAGGGAGCCTCATCCCGCTTCCATAAAGTCGGACGGGGGGTGTATGCATTGGCCGATGCGACGGAATCCACTACTAAAGCACCCACCACACCCCAGTTGCCTATTAAGAAAGGTAAAACATCCAAGCGAAATGCGGGTACCCTGTCCTTCACCGATGCGGCTGAACGGATCCTTGAATCATCCGGGGGTGAACCGCTCCACTACCGCGAGATAACCCGCCGCGCCCTTGACCAGGGAATGCTCAACACCTCGGGCCTCACCCCGGAGGCTACAATGTACGCGCAAGTGCTGACGGAGGGTAAGCGGAAGAAAAGGCGGGGTGAACAGCCACGTTTCTTGATGCTGGGCCGGGGAATGATCACGCTCGCCCGCTGGCAGGCTAAAGGTGTCGCGTATCAAGTGGAGGAGTCCAACCGCAAGGCCAAGCGTGAACTGCTCGCCAGGATCAAAGCACTGTCCCCTGACGGGTTCGAGGAACTCATTGGTCGGTTACTCGGGGAAATCGGTTTCGAGGAAATTGAGGTCACAAGCCTCGGAAATGATGGAGGTATTGACGTGAGAGGCACGCTCGTGGTGGGAGAAGTCATCCGAACCAAACTCGCAGTACAGGTCAAACGCTGGAAGAACAACGTGCAGGCCCCCACCGTGCAGCAGGTCCGGGGCAGCCTCGGAGCCCATGAACAGGGTTTGATCATCACCACCAGTGATTTCAGCACGGGAGCACGGAGAGAAGCCGAAAGACCGGACGCGACTCCTGTGGGCTTGATGGACGGGGAACAACTGGTCGCGCTCCTAGTCGAAAACCACATCGGGGCGACATTGACAGAACTGAAGCTCGTGGAGTTGGATTAAGCCCTTTTACTTAATCACCCGCCACCTGCCCAAACCTCCCCACAAACCCCGGATAGTCCACGTCCTCCCCACACAGTTCCTCCGCCTGTTCCCTCGCCAGGGGAGCCGATGGGAGCTTCCCCCAGTCTGTCCCGTAGGCCGTCCGGGGGCGGCATAGGATGTCCGCTGAGAAGGCGGAAAACGCCGCGCAGAAGCGCCAGAGGTCCAGCAGACGCGGGGGAAAGCCCTTCATCCCCGCAATACGCTCAACCGCCTGATTCTCCTCGTTTACGCGCAGGTAGATGTCGATGAAACATCCAGGTGGCAGACGACCCAGCCGTCGTACCAGCCGGATATCGGCAAAGCGGGTCTCCGGCAATTCCCGTGCGTAATCCACAATCGACTGTTCCAGGGGCGTTGACTGTTTCTTGGTCGGGATCCGGTCCAATGCGCCAGGGTGTTCATGGCGGATCAACAGACGTTCCAGCTCACGGGCGACCATGGCCGGGGCCAGCAGGTCGGAGGACGGGTTGTATGCGATCTGATAGTTGCCCTTGCCCCTCTCAATCAGTTTGGCGGTGGTGCTGCCCAATTTGTTGTCGGCTGCGATTTCGATCTTCCACCCGGTGTTCATCGTCACCTGAAGGTGTTGATTCTTCACCCATGCCCATAACGCCCGTGACTCCTCCTCACCTGCCTGAGCGCATAGCCCCAAGTACATCTTCCGGGCATCGGTCAACAACTCGTGGTGCTTGCGGTCACTGAAATCCGCACGGTCGAACATCCTGTCCAGTTGTACCCGCGCATCCGCCGCCCGCTTTTCCACCAGGACCATTGCCAGCCCGTAATAGGCGTTCGGCAGTTCCGGTGATTGCTCGGTCACCTGGAGGAACAACGACTCCGCCTCATCGGCCCGTCCCTGTGCAACCAGAACTCCGGCAAGATTGATCAGACTGTGGCTGTCATCGGGATCGAGAGTCAGGGCCTTCCTGAGATAGGTCTCAGCCGTGATATTTTCTTCCCTTGCCGCATACTGCCTGCCCAAAACACCGAACGCCCACGGGTCATCCGGGTCCAACAGCACGAGGTCCAGCAACAAATCGGTGGCTTCATCGGTATCGCCCTTCTCCAACAGCAAAAGCGCGAGATTGCGGCGGCTGGGCACATGCGAGGGAAGTTGCTGAATCACCTGACGGTGCAGCGCAATGGCCTCGGCCACCTGACCCTGCTCGGCTTTGGCCACTGCCCGGTCGAATGTCGCCTCCACCTCCGATTGACGGCCCTGGTCCTCTGGAAATTCAATGGTTACCGAATCGGCCCCGACATCAACCTGGACCGTGTCCCCCAACCGGGAATAGGCAGCTTGAATCTTCGCCCGGATCTGATCGGCAGAGAGCGTGGTGACATCCACCGGATTGTCCGGGTCGAGGATGAGGTCTTTGATTGAAATGGTGAAGCGAACGGCTGACATAGGACTTTGCCTTTCCCATGAAACATGGGGAATATCAAGAACGCATCGAACTGGATCCGCTCATTCCCCCGGCAGTGTGTATTCTTCCATCACACGCCCGGCCTGCTGCGAGATCAGTACCAGCCGTGAATTCCCTCCCTCTCCATGTGTTTCCCGGAACGGGGCTAGGTCGATATCCGGCGGACTATCGTATCGACAGACCTCCGCGACGGCTTATGCTGAGTAAAGCAGGCATGAATAAATCGTTGGAGACAAATAGGGTAAGCAGGCTTGGCGGTTTCACCGCTTTGACCATCTTGGTCTGCGCCTTTTCGTCCGTGGTAGAGGGCGCCCCGGTTGTTTCGGAGCGTGCGGGCAACATCATCCTTACCGGGGCATCAGGTGAGGAAAGGCAGCTCACCTCAAGTGGACGCGATTCAGATCCCATACTCGATCCTGAGGGCCAAAGAGTGGTCTTTGTGCGCTCGGTAACCGGCAAGGTGAGCAGCGGCAGCGGTGGTGAATACCCTGCGGCTGAATTGTGGATCATCGATGCGGAGGGTGAACACGCCGAGAGGTTGGCCCGAACCCGGGAGAGTGATCAGATGCAAAAACTGATCGCGGGTTTCGAGTCCGTCCAATTCTCAACCGACGGCCGACGGGTGTACTTTGTTACTCCGGCGTGGACCACAAGTGGTGCCGTGCATGTCGTGGACACCACGACCCGTACAGCGCGTTTCCTTGTTCCCGGACAGCGCGTACGGGTGCTTCCCTCTGGAGAGTATCGTGATCAC
>JAGYLC010000144.1 GCA_018401235.1 Kiritimatiellia bacterium | reverse complement strand
GAGAAAGCAACTGAGGGCCGTAATGCCGGCCCGTTGGTAGGCCGCCTCCAGTTCCGGCCATACATGGCGATGAAACTCCCTGTAGTCCTCCAGACATTCCGGTTTCAAATGTGCCATGCAAAGTTTACGCTGTGTCATTGTGCGATCTCTCCAGTTCGATTTCGTTCCCGTGCGGGTATTGGGAGCCCTGTCTCCGGTTGATGAGGGTACAGTGTCGCCAGGGCCAGTGCGACCAGGACGTTGTAGGCCATGCCGGTGATGCCGGTGTTGTCTTCACCGGTCAACGGGTTCATATTTTCCGGGATGACTTTTCCGGGCGCCGCACAAAGGGCCTTCACGAGCAGTTCCACCGCCTTGTCGTGACAGCCATTGGCATGGAGAGCTCGGCCGAGGTACGCGGCCTCGCGGGGCCAGTAGCCACCGCACCAGTAGCCTCCGGGGTTGAACCCCTGTTCATTGCGGGCCAGGGTTGGCGTATAAAGCAGACCGAATTCCCCGGGGTGATCCAGATGGGCGAAAAGTCGCGCCACCCGGTCCGGGTCTTTCAGGTGCGACGCCAGATAGAACGCATCCTGATTCTTGATGCGGATGAGCGTGTGTCCGGTCACGTCCCAATCATAGTAAAATCCGTCCTCAACATCCCAGTGGCGTTCCTCGAGCACCGAGCAAGTCTGATCGAAGCGTTCACGCGCGTAGCGGGCGGTATCCGCATCCTGGCACCCGTGCGCGAGTTTTTCCAGGGACAGAAGCGCATCAAGAAAAAAGGACTGTTCATAGAGGTTGGTGACCGGTCGCAGATTCTTGCGGTAGAAGGTTCTCAATTCCGAATCCCCAAGGGTCGTCAAGGCACGGATCCATTCTGTGAGGGTCGCCTGGCTGAAGAACGGTCCAACCTTGTCGTCCGGTCCCCCTTCCCAGAGATGGGCCCACTCCACCAGTCCGTCCAGGTCATGGTCGCGCAACGTGTAGACCGTTCGCAGATACCGCGTCAGCTTCTCCCATACCGTCCCTCCGGCGCCGGCCGGTTCATCCAGGAGCGATGGGTCGCCGGTGATCTCCACGTAGTCCGCGACAGCACTGACGATGGCGGGGACGCCGTTGGAAAAGCGCCCCGAATCCCCCGGGTTGCCAAGACAGCCGATGCCGGTGCCATGGAGATACCAGGAATGCTCCCCCTCGGCAGTGATGGCGGTTCGTACATATTCACGCAGGCACGTGCGGACGAGCGACTGGCGGTTGGTATGCGCCAGTGCCCGGAGGCACTCGGGGCCATCGTTGCTCCAGACGCCAAACCAGTGGGCCTTGTCGGGCGCCATGTAGGCTTGAAGGTCGTTAAACGGCAACTCACAGACATTGCTCAGGAGGCAGTGCCAGTGCCAGTACTGCCGCCGCAGGATTTCGTCCGCGGTGTGGGTCACGGTTACCCCATCAGGCGTGCGCCACGTGTAATCCAACTCCCAGCGACTTACCGGACACGATGCGAAATAGCTCTCCCACGACCGCCGGCTTTCCTCGCAGACAGACGCGCTGTCGACAAAGAGGCGTTCAGCCTCGGCCAGGGCCAGTGACGCGTCCACATGAAAAGCTACGGCCAGACGCAAGGCGCCATCATCCGCCGGCGCCAAATCAAAGCCCCCAGCGGAGCGCTCCCGCAACTCCCCCGCATAACGAAATACCAACGAGTAGGCCCCGTCGGACCACACCACCCGCCCCGGGCTGTATTCCCGCACGATCGGTCGGCGCAGTTGGGAACAGCGACCGGTTTCCTCACGGGTCAATATCCGCAGGGCGCAGCCCGATGCGGCTTCCGCCTCCAACAGCATGCCGTAGGCCTCCATCGGTAAGTGCAGCAACAGATGACCGTTCCGGGCCGTCACCTCGGTGGTATCCGGCTGATAACAACAGCTTTCCACGGAACCGAAGCCCTGGAGCTGCAAACCGAAGAAGGTGCGGCAGGCCGCGGGCGGCTCCTTGATTTCCCCCGCTGTGGCCGATGGATGTGCAATCGCCTGGGGGGGCTCCCCTTCAAGGAGCTCTCCCGCAAGGAGGTTTGGCCGCCAAGAATCGCATTCGCTTGAGTTAATCGGCGCCGTGCGGAAGACCCAGTGCCCTGTCGTATCCATTTCTTCAACGAACCAGCGCAGAGTGCCAAGCCAATGGTGCCGACCGATCAAACTGGCACGGCGGTCTTTAAGTAATTCATATATCATCACTATTTCCATAAGGTCAAACTTCCCGGGATGGTTCTGAATCAAGGTCGAACCGCTGCAGCCACGGCCAGCAGTTTTCTTCGCGCATGCAGACGCCCCAGGTCAATTCCATGTCGGCATTATTTTCGAAGTGATCGGCGCGGAGGAGACCAGGCGCTTTTGGCGGCACAATGTCCATCACTTTCGAGAAGTGCAGGCCGTCGGCGGCGAACTGCATAGAGTCCCCCTGTGGACCGACATTGCAGTGCAGTGAGGCCTCCCCCTTGCTGGTTGGCCAGACGCAGACCTCGTGACCACCGTCCACCAAGGGGTCTTCCGGGACTCGTTGGTATGGGCCTTCCGGCTGGTCGGCGATGGCCAGGCCCATTTGAGTCTGGGCCGGCGTGCGACCGATGCCGCGACCTTTGTAGAACATCCAAATTCGGCCTTCGCGCACCAAGAAACAGGTGTCGTCGATGCGCAGGCTGTCGAATTGCCCGGGATCGGCCGAAGGTGTGAGGATGGGGTCGGTGCCGATGCGTTGCCAGGGACCGTCCGGCGAATCCGCGACCGTCAGACCAATGGCGGTGGGCGTGATGCCCGGCTGACCGGCGGCGCCGTTGTAGAACGGTTCCGGCACGGCGGTGTAGCTCAGGTAATACCGCCCCTCAAAAACAAGAATGGATGGGGTGAACACCGCGTGCTCGTCGAAGGTGCCGACCGCGCCACGCCCCAGTGCTTGTCCCCGTTCTGTCCAGTCATGCCCATCGTTGCTGGTGGCGTACCAGATCGTGGCGGTGTAGCCATGACCGGTGACGGTGCTGCGGGAATACCAGACGTGGTAGGTGGCGGCGACCCGGATGACCGGCGAGGGATCCCGGCGCGTGATGCCCTCGGCGAATCCGCCCAGAATGTCGGTGCAGGTGAACTCTTTACTACATTGCATGGAGATAAGGCCTCATTTGATTTTTAGTGTTTGTGGCTAGGGCCTAATCCAGCGGGTTGAGGTCGGTATCGAGCCAGGGGTGCCAGTCCGGATTCGGAACGGGTTTAATGGCGTTGACTTCATCCTGCCAGGTGTGCAACTCCGCCAATAATTTTTTGACGCGTTCCGGGTAACGCCCGGCCAGGTTATTTTGTTCACTGATGTCGTTTTCAAGGTCGTAGAGTTCCATCCCGCCCTCGAAGAACTCGATCAGCTTCCAGGCACCTTTGCGGATCGAGCAGCCGGGCGTGCCGCCTTGATTGCCGTAATGCGGGAAATGCCAGAACACGGCGCCGCGGTCGAACGCTTCGCCCTTCAATACAGGCAAAAAGCTTTTGCCGTCCACATGCTGTTCCGGCATTGGCGGCAGACCGCAAGCCTCGAGCAGTGTGGGATAGAAGTCCGGACTGGTCACCACCGCGTCGCTGGTGGTGCCGGCCTGCACTTTGCCCGGCCAGCGCACCAGCAGCGGTTCGCGCACGCCGCCCTCATACATCCAGCCTTTGCCTTCCACGAGTGGCGCATTACAGGTTGGCGAGCCCTCGGACGTACTCAAGCCGCCGTTGTCCGAGGTGAACAGAATAATGGTGTTGTCGGCAATGCCTTTCTGCTCCAGTGCGTCGAGAATCTTGCCGACGTTCTCGTCGAGGCTCTCGATCATGGCGGCATAGTCCGGATCGGACTGAACGACCCGACGCTCGATCCGCAGGGTCTTTTTGGACTCACAGGGGTGATAGTCACCCTCAATAACAGCCTGCTGCCGATCAAGCCCCAGCGCCTTGGCTTTCTCTTCGTACTTGCGGATTTTTTCCGGCTTGGCCTGAATCGGGGTATGCACCGAATAGAACCACATGTTCATAAAAAAAGGTGTGCCGTCGTTGTTTTTGATGAGATCGGCGGCTTCATCGCCAAATCGGTCGGTCAGATAATTGTCGCCGGCTTTCTGTTCGAGCGTGGGAATCTCCCAGGGCGGAAAGTAATGGCCTTTCCCGCGTGGGTGGCCCATGTGGCAACCACCCAGGTTGACATCGAACCCGTGCTGATCCGGCCAGTAGGCCTCCGAACCCAGGTGCCATTTGCCCAGGTGCCAGGTGGCGTAGCCATGGCGTTTCAACGCCGTGGCCAGGGACGTTTCCCGGGTCGACAAAAACGGCACGTATGGCGCGCCCAGCAGTTTTCCTTTGTCGCCGCCCAGTTGACAATGCGGACAGTTTTCAGGGCCACCGATGAAATGGGTCAACCCGATGCGGGCCGGATACTTACCGCTCATGATACTGGCGCGGGTGGGCGAGCACACGGGACAAGCCGCATAAGCGTCGGTGAAGCGCATGCCCTCCGCGGCTAGGCGGTCGATGTTCGGGGTCTCGTAAAAAGTGCTCCCCTGACAGGCCAGATCCATCCAGCCCATGTCGTCAATCAGGATCATGATCACGTTGGGACGCCGTGGCGTTTCCTCTCGTAGGTTTCTACTTAACATTGTATGTTTCTCTTTTCTTGTTTTTGCAACGAGTCTATTCAACCACCAGCAGCAGGCCGGGGTCGGATTGGTCACCGGGAGATGCGACCCGGCAGCCTTCCCGGTGAATCAGCTCACCGGGCAGCGTCAGACGTTGGTTGTCAATCGTGACGGAATCGTCGATTTTCACTGCCTGCGAACCAGCCAGATCCTGCAGCCAGATCGTGCAGTCGCGCAGTGATGTTGCAAACTCCAGAGTGAGGCTCTTGTAACCGCCGAATATGCCGACCACAGCCCGGCGTTCCGGTTGTTCGGGCCAGGTGGCGGCGGGGACTTGGACGGTCACATCGACCTCGACCGATGTCCAGCCGCGTCCGTCGAAGGTGCGCGGCAAGGTGACAATGGCGGCTGGCGACCACGAAGGGTCGTTCTTCGCCGCCACCGTACACTTCCGGCAGGGCTAGCCCACGCGCCACCCGGGCCGGCGCGCCCTGGCGGCTGCATTTGCCGATCACCGCCTGGCACCAGGTGTCGCCGGGCCGGTACGTCCACGTGTCATACAGAACGTTGTCGTCTATCAGGATATCAACGGCGG
>JAGYLC010000143.1 GCA_018401235.1 Kiritimatiellia bacterium | reverse complement strand
CGATCCGCTACTGCTTTTGGTAGTGGTACGTTTCTATCACGGTCTTTCGCTGAAGCGGCAACCGACAGTGATGGCTTTATAGATATCAGCTTGGATTTAACCCTCTCGGCCGTCGGAAATGATTGGACTTATGATCTTGATTTCAATTCTGTCTATAACGGAGTCACTGCCGGGGAAACGGTCAGCAATACGAGACTGAATGACACGAATGAAACGGGTATACGAAGTATTTCCGGCTACCGGCTCGGGTTGGACATTACCAACCCGACCACAATCACCAGTGGCGGCCTGATTATGGACAATTTCGAAGTGACGGTGATTCCCGAGCCTTCCAGCCTGTTGTTGTTGCTGGGTGCGGTTGGGGCATTTTTCCTGTTTCGGCGTCGGGTGTAATCGTGGCGAACATGCCCGGTTCATCTTACTTTTTCAAGAATCCCATCTGGAGTTGTGCACGATGTGGTATCCGATAGAAGCCTCCACGGGTCCGGTTTATCCGGTGATTCCCTGGACGCCCGCCGTTGAATTGCGGGTAAAGCATAGCCGCTTTGATGCGCCCAGTTTTCATCCCACCCGTCCGGGTGTGTTTCATAATCGTCATGTGGTCACCGGGAAGGAACTTCCTTTGCCCTGTGCGACTGCGGCTCGGGTTTCCATCGAAGAAGATCCCGCGACCGGACACACTCTTGCGCTCGAAAGCGGTCCACGCGATCCGGAAACCGGCCTGGGAGGGGAACTGGGAGAGTTGGCGGGGCGGACGCGACTGGAAATGGAGTGGCAGTTTCTTCAAATGCATCTGGAGGAAGCGATCACCCGCTATCGGGCACGGCAGCCTTTACTGAATCATAATGATTGGGTCAAAAGGCAGACAGCGGAATTGTCGACCTGGGATGTGTGTGCGGCCATTGCGGAATATGCGGTCAATTGGAAAAACCGGATGGCGGGCGGCCCCTTTGTCAGTGTCCATCCGGTGGATGTGCTGTGTCACAGTCACCACTGTGCAGGCGCCGCGAATATTTCCATGGTCCTGGCCCAGGTCGCGGGAATTGCGGCCCGTCGTATTTCCATCAGCAGTCATTCCATGGTGGAATTTTTAATTGATGGCCGCTGGTGCTGGTCGGATAATATTCGTGGCGGGGTTCTGCTGCATCCGGGATCCTATCAGGAGTTTATCGGCGGGTTGATGAAGTGGCCCCACTGCTCCCCCTCACAGAAAAGAGCGTACAGCCTGGACGAGGTCCATTATCGTGCGCCTTATGATTACTCCGAAAGTCTCTGGTGGCGTTTCGGCAATCGCATTGAGTTGCCCGGAGTGTCCGCATCCGGTGACTGCGCGCAAGGAATCGGCTACAGTGTTCACTACGATCCCGCCACGGCGGCGGCGCTCTATCCGGAAGAGTCCCTTCATGTATTCCATGCGGATGCGGACGCGGAACCCTGGTTGACTCTGGGGGCGAAGGGGGGGTGGCTGCATGTGCCGAAATCCCTGGGGGGACGCCTGCGCGTACGCCGACGGTTTTATCTTTCGGACTGCGGGGACAATCCTGTTCAGGCGGGGGAACTTCGGGTGTGGTGTCTGGAAGGCGATGGCGAGGGTTTGGAACTCACTTTCGACGGTCAGACCCTGGCGCTGCGGGGATGCGAGGTGCAGCGTTATATGCATCAGGCCGCGGTGTTCGAGGTGCCGCCAGAGCTGCTGACCCCCGGTTGGCACGACGTAATCGTCAGTGGAAAGGGAACGGTAATGCTTTTCCCGGATTTGGTTTCACCCTCCGAGGGTTCTGCTGACCAAGAATCCGTGACGATCGACGCCCAACAGGTGCTCACCGATCCTGTTCATCGCCCCGCCGCCCTGGATCTGTGATTCATGGAGGATCCGGAGTTATTCACTGAGATTAACCCTAAGCTGAGAGAAACACGATGCCGGAATTAGAACACAAACGACCGATTACCATGCGGGATGTAGCCAAAGCGGCCGGGGTGAATCCATCCACGGTTTCCCGGGCGCTCCGGAACGATCGAAACGTATCCAAAAAACGGCGGGACGAGATTCGGCTGGTTGCCGATCGACTGGAGTATCGTCCCAATCCCTTTGTGCAAGCCTTCACGGCCCATGTCAGGGGCTATCGCTCCTTACCGACTCACGCACCGATTGCGCTTCTGGATACCGGAGCGGATGAACATCATGGGCGAAATAAAGAGTATATCCGGGGAGCCATGGAACAGGCTTCCGGGCAGGGTTTTAAAATTGAAGTCCTCAACAAGTCGATAGTGACCGGACCATTGCCGCGTGTTAAGGATATTCTACTTGCCCGGGGAATTCGAGCCTTGCTGGTGATGCCGCCCTCCAACGACATTCACATGAAAGCGTTGGCGGGATTTCCCGTCGCCATGGCCACCATTGATTACCGATTAAAAGAGCCGAATCTCCATCGGGCCGCCGCATCCTATTCCCAGAATGTGGAAATCGCCTTAAACCAGTGTACCCAAAAAGGCTATAAACGCATTGGTTTCTGTACCTACAAGGAAGAGGGAAACCCCATCGGCATGTACGGATTGGGACACTACTGCGGCTGGCGCGAGCAGCAGGACCCCGCGAGTCGGCTATCGGTTCATTTCAGTCCCCACGCCGGCAAGCGGGAAGAGGGTCAGGCCCCCCAAAACTGCAAAAAGTCCCGGGACAACTTTTACAGATGGCTGGAGTTCGAAAAACCGGATGTACTCATCAGTAACCATGGGGTGTTCTACGAGTGGTTCACGGAAAAAGGTCTGCGCTGTCCTGAAGAGATGGGGTTTGTCCATTTGGACCTGCGGCCGGGGAACGTGTCGTTTTCCGGTCTGGATCAAAACCATGGTCAAATCGGTGCCGAGGCGGTGGATCTGCTGATTAGCCAGTTACAAAAAAATCAACAGGGGGTTCCCCCCTCCATGCAAACGGTTTTGGTTCAGGGGCGTTGGGTCGACAATGGAACAACCCGCTCATCCGGGGCCGCTCCTTGACAAGGAAAGCTGTTGAAATCCCGTACTCTCTGAAGGGCGATGATTACCTTTACACAAAACCAGACGCTTGTATTTGACGGGGACAGTTTGACCGCGCTTCGCGCCGGCCCCACCCTTGACCAATGGCCGTGGTTGCGCATCAGCAACAACCACCGCTCCTGGGCCGATGTGATGTCGGAACTTTTGTTCGCCTGGAAACCTGAACTGAATCTTTGTTTCCGAACGGCGGCGGTCGGAGGGTCTACCTGTTTGGATGTGGAAAAGCGTTTTGAGCGTACGATCGCGGAGATTAAACCGGATTGGGTTTTCATGACCCTGGCCTCGAATGACTGTCGAAGAGAAATCCCGCCGGACAAATTTGAAACGGTTTTGCGGGAGTATGCCCGAAAAATAAATGTCTGGCGGGGCCAGTTGGTTTTTCTCCACAATATCCAGCCCTGCGCCGGGGCATCTGCGGATTCCATCTTAAAAGCAGATGCCAAGCGGCCCTATTATCAGGTTCAGGAAAAACTGGCCGCGGTGACGGAGAATATTCACTTGATTGATGTCGGGACCCCCTTGAAAGCCAAGGCGGACGCGTTATGGCGGCAGCACGAAGGCCATTCGGTGTATAGTGACGGCAGTCATTTCAGTCACCTTGGCGCCATGATTATCGCGGGGGAGGTACTGAAGGCCTGCGGCATCCTTGCGGATCCCTGTTAGCATTCCCACTGTCCGAAATAGAAGCTGAGGGGCGAGGGCATTTGGAGAACGACCTGTTGGTCGCGGAACTGGATCCTTCCTTCGCCCGCGAGTCGGTGGCAGGCGGCTGAATGCGGGAATCCCCGGGGCAGGGCGATGCGGTCATCCGCTTGCGGGCGCAGGGGGCTGTAGAGAAGAATATAGCCGGAGCTGCGGTTGGGATCTCGGGTAACGAAACCCGTGGAGTGAATTCCGTCGGGGGCGGCGCCGACGGGATGGACGAATCCCTGATGGAAAGCGTCACGCTGTTGTTTCCAGATCTCCACCAGAGGCTGGATCTCTTCCAGAACGTTCGGGGAGAGATTGGACGCTTCGAACCAGCCCAATGGACTCCCGGCCATCACGGTGGCGAAGAGGGCTTGGGGCGAATAACAGGCGGGGGCGAGGGGGTCGTCGCCGTAGAGGGCCTGGTTGCGTTCGGGATTCAGAAATTCCATCCGCAGGCGGGAAGGGTCGATGCAATGGCTCAGTTGCCAGAGGACGCGGAGGGTGAGGTGCGGCCAGTAGCGGTGCCAGTCGGTGTAGCGGTTTTGCACAAAGAAATAATCGATACCGGGCAGGGTCAGATACCCGGGCCGACATTCCGCGGTCATATCCAGGTCCATGCGCAGACGGCCCTGGCTTTCCGTTCGGAGGGCGTTCAGAAAAGAGTCCAGCCGGTCGAGTGCCCCCGGATTCCGGAGGCGCAACAGGTCCAATTTCACGTAGCGCAACCCGTACCGTTGCTGAAGGTCGAGGAGACGTTGCAGGTCGTGGCCGAGGCGGGTAAAGTCATTTGAATTATCCGGAGAGAACCACAGGCCAATATCCAGGCCATGTGAATTCGCCTCCCGGATGAGGGGGAAGAGATCGTGAGGGAATTTGTGCTCATCGACGGTCCAGAAGCTGTTCAGATCGGTACTCAAGGGGGGCGGGGGTTCTTGAGCCAGGAGCTTCTGGTCGGTTTGACCGCTTTGCCAGCCGTCGTCGATTTGCAGGGCGTCGGCCCCGAGGGCGGTGGCGGCAACGATTTCCTTGCGGATAAAGGCGTCGGAGATGCGCCCGGTTTTGGATCGGTCCCCCCAGGTGTTTACGATAAAGCTGGCGCGGGGGGCGCTGTCCGGGTTGCGGTGAAGACGTTGAAACTGATGGAGGGTTTCCCGCGCCCCGCAGGAGCCCTCCCGGGTGGCCATGAGGGTCCAGGGTCGCTGAAAAGAAAGCTGGTCCGGCCCGGTTTCGATGAATCGGATGCGTCGGCCCCCTCCCTCGTAGACCATACGGGAAGCGGGTTCGCGGATGCCGTGGTGGAGGAGGAGCAGGCCGTCGCCACTCAGCGGATCTTCGAGTCGGAGATACGGAGAGGTGGCGGAAAAGGAGGCCAGGCTGTTTCCGGGGAGCCAGTGAGTGGACTGGAGCAGGTCGGATTCGCGGTCACTCCGATCCCGGAGGTCGATATCTTCCAACCGCAAATGGCTGCGTTGCCAGGCGAAAGCCATTTGGGTGTCCGCAGGAAGCAGT
>JAGYLC010000142.1 GCA_018401235.1 Kiritimatiellia bacterium | reverse complement strand
GGTCCACTCTCCGAAACCAAAACCCGAAAAATGACACCTATATCGCTAAATTTTATGACGGGAAAGGGAACACTTTATGATCGCAACGCGGGAATCCGACCCCTTTTCTACGATGTCAATTTGGGAACCGCGTACGATGTCAGTGCGGTCGGCAACACCTACACTTCGTTGTAAGGAGAAATCAGTCACGTGGTAGATGTGGGGGCCGCACCGGAAAAGTCAAACCCCCCGTCATGAGGTTTATATGAACTGTCACTGGGAATCCCTGCCCAGAAACAGATCCGGCCAGCCGTCATTGCCGGAGTGAAAGGTCACCCGGGCCGTCCGGGCATCCGCCTCCCCCACCCGCCAGAGATGAATCTCATAATCGGCCGTGTCGTGTTCGTGCCCCCCGGTGCTGGCCGCCATCACCAACACCTCTCCGGTGGCATTCAGCCGGGGAAAATACTGATGGCTGTACTCCCCCGGAATATCCAGCCAGACCCTGGGTTCGTTGGCATCGGGTGGAGAGCGGAAAAACTGCAGGCCGGAAGGCCCTCCATGGTCGGTCCAATACAGAAAGGACCCTTCCGGTGACCAGCTGAGCTGACATCCTGCCGCGCTGACCACGCGCTCCGGAGCCTCGCCGCCCTCCAGCAGAACTGCGGCCCGGCGCGAACCGCGCAGGGTCACCGCCATGGGAGCCCCCTCCGGCCCCGGATCCGGGGTTTGAAACTCCAGACCATCCGGCAGTCCGTTTCTGCCGCTTTCCAACAGCACCTCTTCCTCTCCATCGGAAATCCGGTGCCGCACCAGCTGGCTGCCCTGACGGACAAAGATCACCGCCCCTCCCTCCCGCGTCCAGGCCGGCTGATATCCGAATTCGGTCAGGATCCGTTCCTCTCCGGTTTCGAGATCCATCAGGATCAGATCCCACTCCCGCGGATTCCGCTGGGAAACCCAGGGCTGGCGGGAGCGGCAGAACACCAGGTGCCGGCCGTCGGGACTGATGCGCGGATAGGTCTCGGTATGGGGATGGTCCGTAAGGCGTTCCACTCTCAATCCGGGCAGAGTGAGGCGGAGAATGTCGTGGTTTCCATGACGGTTGGAACTCCAGACCAGGAAGCCCTCTTCCTCCCCGACCGCCTTCAGCAATCGGGTCCGTGCCTCCTCCGGCATCTCCAGAGCCTTTCCCGCCTCCGGAGCCGTCCAGGCACCCAGCTTGGTGGAGGCGCGGTAGGTCCATCCCGCCACCAGTACCGCAATCACCGACATCGTCACCGGGAACAGCCAGGCCCGCAGGGGAGGACGCCGGGACACTGCGGACGCCGGTGAACGGACCGGTTCATGATCCATCCGGTGCGGGGCCAGATAGAGGTAGAGGATCAGTGCCGTGCCGCCGATGAGATACCCCACCGCCTGACTGACCACATGCACCACCAGCAGGGTCAGGGCCGCCTGCGACGCCTCAAAGCCCATGAGCACCAGCGCGGCCGTGCCGCCGGCTTCATATGGACCAAAACTCATGAATGCGGGCAATGGCAGTGCGGCCGCACCTTCGGCCAGAATCAGCGTCAGCAGAATCGCCCAGGGGGACAGGTCCGCCAACTCGGGCCACATGGCGCGGGTCACCGACTGAAACAGCAGATACAGTCCGGTGTATTTCCCTACCCGCACCAGACCCGACCAGGCCAGCATGCGTCCCCAGCACTTGGCCCTGCGGGTGGCCACGATGGTGTCGGCCAGACGCTCCAGAAAACGGGAGGGCTTCCGGATCCAGCGCCAGGCACCCGTCAGACGCAGATAAAGCGGATGGCGCATGAGTTTGGGAAAGACGGTAAACCAGCACCACCACGCCAGGGCCAGCAACAGGCAGACCCCCAGCGTCGCCCCGGCATAGGCCCCAGCCCCCATCAACTCCATGAGCATCGGCGCCATGGCCAGAAAGACCACCCCAGCCAGGGCGACCATGTCCAGCAGAATGCTGATGGCCAACGAGGAGAATCCGTTTTCCACCTCCACCCGGTAGCCGCGCTTCAACAGGGCCACGTACCCCAGCTCTCCCGCCCGTCCGGGCAGCAGGTCCACCAGCATATTGCGGGCAAGCGTCACCAGATAAAGATGCCGCATGGGTGGCACCTCCCCTTTCCCGCCCACCTGCAGCAACAGCCGGTACCGGGCCGCCCGGAACCCGGCCTGGACAAACTCAGAACCCGCATAGGCCAGCACCCAGAGCACACTGAGGGACTGAAAGGCCTTCACCAGGAGCGCCGGCCCCACCTCGCCTCCGCCCCGGATGATCAGCCCGAACAACAGGGAAAGCACCAGAACCGAAAACGCCGCCGACAGCGTCAGATTCCGCAGCAGAGGCGAATAGGTGACAAAAAAGGTCTTAAGGGTCATAGGTGGCGGATGGAAAAGAGACGGTGGTTGGGAAGAACTACATCAAGGAAGACTTAGAGAGCCGATGCAGGCATAATGTTCAACTGTAAAGGCAGTTGAACGGCATTCTTTTTCGAGGAGAGGCGGGTATGGACCTCCCGCCGCTTTCCGGTGGCGGGCCGGTACACTCCCATCCAAAGCCGGTACAGCCCGGGGGTGATCTCCTCCGGCACCCGGAACTGCACGGTCATGGGAAACGTGCGGTGATCCGGCGGCACTTCGAGAAAGGCGTCCGGAATGTTCTGCAACATCGCCCCGTCCGAGGTAAACATCCCGTCATCTGATCGCCAGTGGGCAAACACCGCCAGATGACGGAGATCGGCCCATTCCCCCTCCGGCACCTGCCAGTAGGTGGTCAGGGTCAACGGCTGACCGGGCTTCACCTCCTCCGGCATCGGCTCCGCCCCTACACAGTAGAGGTCTTTTTCAAATTTGATTTCAAACGGCTTTTCCGGGGACGGTGCCTCCCCAAGATAAGGGTGATGCCGCAGGGCGGCCTCCCGATTTCCCTGCGCCCAACGCCATTCCCCATACCGGGCCGGATGCATCCAGATGTCACACCCCTTCCAGACGCGCCCGGGGAGGCGGACCTCCTGTTCGGCAATCCAGAGATCAAAACCTGAAACCTGAATCCGCCGAAGCGACGGGGCCGCTTCGACCAGAACGGAGTCAATCCGCCCGGCCTGTGACCGGTGCACCAGCACCCCACCCCCGGCCGGAATCACCAGATCATGTTCCGGCATCGAAAGACCGTCCGGAAACGCATCTTTTCTCAGAAGGGTTTTTACTCTCCCCTCCGACCTGCGGTGCAGCTGAACCGATTCCCCCCTATCCGCCAACACCCAGTCCACCCCTTCATTTTTCAGCACCTCCATCACCTCTTCCCAATCGGCTTCGGCATTCCCGCTGGCATCATAATTCTCCAACACATCCAGCTGTGAAATGGACACCGGGGGTCCCGTATCAATCTGCCGGAAGCGGAGCCGGATCTGGCGGACCTCCCTTTCAGGAAAGCGGATCTGCAAACGGAAAAACGGCTCCTGCCAGAAGATCCGGTGGTCGGACCAGAAGAATCCGCTCCAGGGCGTGACGGGACTGACCTTCCGCCACTCGTCCTCCGGCCGGTCCCGGATAAACACCTGCAGTTCATCCGGCACCTCTCCCGGCCGTCCCGGCCAGAATCGCAGCCCGGCCACAGCGGTGCGGTCCGACAGCGTAAGGATCAGGTCCTCAAACCGGGAAGGTGCCATCCCGGTCCGATACACTGTGGAAACATCCCGGTTGGTCAGAGCCTCTTTCCATTCGCCTCCACCGGAATCCCGGATCGAGATAATCCGGTCCCCGGAAAGAGGAGATGCGGACGGCGGGCCTGTGAAATCCGAGACCAGGGGAAATCCCCCCACATTGCGGTGCCGACCCTTCACCCCCGCCCGGCGCATAAAGCCGGACACGCGGCCCGCATCCCCCAGGACCCCCAGGCCCGGATCCAGCTCCGCCCGGGCGGTCTGACCGGGAAACACGCTGCGGTTGAGATCCACCACCGCAACCGATTCTCTGAGGATAAAATTCCATGAGCGGAACCCGATCGGGGCATACACCGTGTCGACTCCAAGATCCTGAAGCTCCTCTCCTGCCGTCAGAGTGGCCCGGTGCCAGGACGCCGCCTGCTCCGGAAACGAGCGGCCCAGCAGAAACCCCGAGGGCAGTATAATCAGCAACCCCGTCACGGCCACGGCCACCCTGAGATCCGTTTTGGACAGCACCACCCCCATCCAAACACCAAGAGGGGCGACCCATGGCAACAGATAACGGGGGGTGGGTTGCAGCGCGAGATGCGACTGAGTGAACAGCAGCGAGAAGACCGTCACGTACAGAAGAATGCCGCCCAGGGTCCAGACCACTGCCTGGTTTCCTTTCCGAAAAGCCCGGACCCAGATCCAGAGCCCTAGACCCGTCACGCCCAGAAACAGGACCGCGACCCCCCATTTTACCGGAGCAATGGAAACATCCGCGAGAAAAAGAAGCGGCACCCGTCCCGTCACCAGACGACGGAGACCGGATACCACAGGGTAACTGCCCACACCGTCGGCAAAACGGAAGGTGGCCATGTCGTTCCGCACATTGTAAATCCAGAACGGCAGCCCCCCCAGCAGAAAGCCGCCCAGCCCGGTAAAAATGCGCAGGGAAAACGCCGCCTTCCCCATGGCCATCAACAGCAGCAGGGCCGCGGAAAGCAGAGAGGCGGTCACCAGCTGGTTCGACCACCACCCCAGTCCGGCCGCAATCCCCAGCCAGAGGAAGTCGGCGTGCGTCTGCTCCCGTTCTTCCCGCCACCGGAGGACCATGCGGGTGGCCAGAAACGTGACCAGCGCTCCAAACACCAGTGCCGCAGCATACCCCCCGCGGGGCGACCCGTTGTAATGAAAAAATCCATGGGGTCCAATGACACAGTAAGCCCCGGCGATCATGGCGGCCCGGGGGCCTCCCGCTCTGCGGGCCCAGAAGTAGACAATGGGAATCAGCCCCAGTGAAAGCGCCGCCGTCCCGAGATTCACGGCAAATCCCGATACCCCCAGCATCCTGCAGAACACCGCACTGATTCCCGCCTCCAGGCTCCCCATGTGGGGCTGTCCGTAAAAGAAGGTTGGAAAATGACGCCCCTCCGCCATGTGCTTGGCCATCAGCGCCACCACCCCGGCATCCAGATTGGTCATATGACGGTACCGCCAGGCCGCCGCAATCCGCACCAGCGCCCCCGTGATCAGCAGCGCAGAAAAGCCCCACCCTTCGGGAGTCATGATCCAGTAACGGCGTTTAGAACCTTTCCTCATAATTCAGCAACCTCTTTCATCAAACAATGGATAGGAAATCGCTTTTCGCGCTTTGAGCCCGTGAGGCGGTTTCGGGGTTGAGACGGGGGCGAACATGGGGGGATTCTGGGGAAATGAGGAGCGGTAGTCAAGGCGAAA
>JAGYLC010000141.1 GCA_018401235.1 Kiritimatiellia bacterium | reverse complement strand
CACTCTGCTACTGTCCGGCTATCTGTTCTGTGCGATTTTCCGCATACACAAACGGTCCCGGGGAACGTTTGTGCAAACCGGATTTCGAGGCAACCTTGCCTACATCGGCATCCCGGTGATCGCCTTCGCCCTCCGTAACCACTCAGCGGAGTTGCGCCAGCAGGCCGAAACCCTGGCCATTCTCACCATGGCCCCCACGGTGCTGGTCTACAATCTCCTCGGGGTGATGGTGTTGGAATGGGACCGTCGACACGAAAGCACTGTACATCCGATTAGGGCCTGGCTGTCCTCCATGCTCCGAAACCCATTAATTTTAGCCTGTGTGCTGGGATTAACTTGGAATCGAATCTCTCTGCCAGTGCCGGCGGTGCTGCTCCAGATGGGTACACCGCTCGGTTCCACCGCCTTCCCTCTCGCCCTGCTCGCCATCGGTGCCCGCATCTATTCGCTTCCCTGGAAACACATCGGACCTGCAGCACTCGGGGTCTGCCTCACCAAAAATGGACTCGGGCTGCTCCTGGGCTGGTTGGTGACCCTGCTGTTTCAATTGGAGGGCATCAACCAACTGGTAATTCTCATTCTTAGTTCTTGTCCCACCGCCGTGGCGACGTATGTATTGGTGGATCAACTGGACGGGGACCGGGATCTGGCGGCTTCCGCCATTGCCGCCACCACCATTGCTTCCTTGTTTGGACTTGCCGGAGCTCTTGCCATTGGACTGAACTAACATGAATGTACCCCCCCATATCCACGAGGCCTGGATCGCAGCCCGCGACGCGCGGGCAAATGCCCATTGCCCCTATTCGAATTATCGGGTGGGTGCCGCGCTGACCGCCGTCGGACATCCGACCCTGTTCGTAGGCTGTAATGTGGAAAACGCCAGTTACGGGGGCACCATCTGCGCCGAACGCAACGCCATCTGCGCCGCGGTCACGGCTCTGGGCACCTTCATCCTCCAGGAGTTGGTGCTGGTCACCGAGCAGACCGCTCCTCCCTGCGGGATCTGTCTGCAAGTAATCACCGAATTTGCCGACACGAAAACCCGGATTTATCTCGCAAATCCGGAAAAAATTACTCATACACTCGCGCTCGTAGACCTGCTCCCCTATCAGTTTACTCCTTCTCACCTATCCACTTCTTATGACTGAACCGATCCAAAATGTCTTAGCCGAACGGTATGCCTCCTCCGCCATGTGCGCCATCTGGTCGGGCGAAGGAAAAGTCCGCCTCGAACGCGAATTCTGGGTGGCGGTGATGAAAGCCCAGAAAGATCTCGGGTTGGACATCCCCGACGGCGTGATCGAGGACTACGAAGCCGTCATCGACCAGGTCGACTTGCAATCCATCCGTGATCGGGAAGCCGTTACCCGCCACGATGTCAAAGCCCGCATTGAAGAATTTTGTGACCTCGCCGGTCATGAACACATTCACAAAGGCATGACCAGTCGAGACCTTACCGAGAATGTCGAGCAGTTGCAGATCCTCCGCTCCTTGCTGCTTATCCGCGAACGCACGGTCACCACTCTGGTTCGGCTCTCGGAGCTGTCGGGAAAAACCAAAACGCAAATCATCACCGCCCGCACTCATAACGTGGCAGCGCAACCCACCACTCTGGGCAAACGTATCGCCATGTTCGGTCAGGAGCTGTTGACCAGCCTCGACCGTCTGGATAATCTGATTGAACGCTATCCGGCGCGCGGGCTCAAGGGGGCGGTGGGGACCCAACTGGATCAACTCACTCTCTTTGACGGAGACCGCGCCAAAGTGGCCGAAATGGAAAAAAGGATCGTGGAACATCTCGGCATCAACCACTGCCTGGAAAATGTGGGCCAGGTCTATCCCCGCAGTCTCGACTTCGACGCGGTGTCCTGTCTGGTGCAACTTGCCAGCGGACCCGGCAGTTTCTGTCGGACACTGCGGCTGATGGCCGGCAACGAAACCGCTTCGGAAGGCTTTGCCAAGGGTCAGGTCGGTTCCTCCGCCATGCCGCACAAAATGAACAGCCGAAGCTGCGAGCGGGTAAACGGATTTCATACCCTGCTCAAAGGCTACCTCGGTATGGCCGAAGGTCTGGCCGGGGATCAATGGAACGAGGGTGATGTCTCCTGTTCCGTAGTGCGTCGGGTCATGCTGCCGGATGCCTTTTTCGCCATGGACGGACTCTACGAAACGTTTTTGACCATTCTCAACCAGTTTGGCTGGTTCGAGGCGGTGATCGATCGGGAGAACCAACACTGCTTCCCCTTCCTCGCCACCACCACCCTGCTAATGCGGGCGGTGCGCAAGGGTGCCGGACGCGAGGGGGCCCACGAAGCCATCAAGGAACATGCTGTTTCCACCGTGCTCGATCTGCGCAATGGGCACATTACCGAAAACGATCTGGGGGAACGCCTGGCGGCGGATTCGAGGCTGGGCCTTTCATTGGAGGAAATTCAAGATGTATTTACCCATGCCGAGGAACTGACCGGAGCCGCCGACCGGCAGGTGCAGGGGTTCCGGGCGCAGGTTGAGAAATGGCGGCAACACTACCCCCAAGCCGGCGACTATCACCCCGCCCATATCCTCTAATTGGATTGAATGTTCTTGATTGCAATGAAACGGAAAATGGTGTTAATTGCTAGATGCGCCTATGACAATCGAGCAGTTTAAGCCCTATTTCTCCCTAATGACCTTTGCCTTGTTTTGTGCACTGGTCCTCTCCTATTTACTAACCCCTCTGACCATCAAATTCGGGTTTGCGTTTGGCTTTATTGATCAACCCGATGAGCGCCGCATCCACAAGGACCCTACACCCCGCTGCGGCGGACTCAGCGTATTTATCGCATTCAGTCTGACCGCGCTGCTGTTGTGTTGCGTCAATCTTTTTAGTCTGGGAAGTCCATCAAATCAACAATGGGTCACCTCCGTGCTTCTGGTCAGCCTCCCCCTGATCGGAGTGGGCCTGATCGATGATCGCTGGGAGATCAAGCCCCTGTTCAAGTTGCTCGGGCAACTCGTGGTCGGACTGCTGGCCTGGGAGCAGGGATTGAACCTGGGCAATCTGTTGGGTATGCCCATGCACGTGGGGCTGGATATGGCCGCCACCGTCTTCCTGTACGTTGCGGCCATGAACGCCTACAACCTGATCGACGGCATGGACGGAGTCGCAGCCGGGCTGGGTGCCATCACCGCCCTGGGTCTAAGCGCCCTCAATCTCATTTTAGGTAACGAGATGATGGCCGCGCTCTGTCTGGCGCTCACCGGCGCCTGCCTGGGATTTTTACGATACAACTTTCACCCGGCCCGGGTGTTCCTCGGGGATACCGGGAGCATGTACATCGGATTTCTGCTTATGGCCATGACCCTGTCCAGCCAGTCCCGCTCCACGGCGGTCATCATGCTGATCATTCCTCTGCTCACCATGGGCGTGCCCATGCTGGACACCGGGCTGGCTATTTGGCGGCGCTCGGTTCGCAAGGCTATGAATCCTGAGGGAAACAACCGAGTGTCTTCCGCGGACAAAGATCACTTGCACCATCGACTGGCCCGCAGAGGACTCACTCAACGTCGAGTGGCAGTCATCCTTTACTCCATTCAAGCTGTGGTTTTCGGCGTGGGCTTGCTCTGGGTGTTTTTGCAAAATTACCGCATGGCGATTTTCACTGTGGCTTTTTTCGTAGGCTCGTACGTGGGATTGCGCTTTCTCGCGTCCCTCGAAATGACCGACAGTGGACGCTGGATCGTGGACGGGATTCGTCGCCCGGGCCGCATGCAGTTATTCAGCAGTCTCATGCCATTGATGGATATTTTGATTCTTAGCACCTCTTTAGCCGCTCTTTCCTGGCTCTTGGCGGAAAGTTGCCCCCAACTGGCATTGGGCCGATTGATTCGGGAAACCGCGCCCCCACTGGTGGGTGGCCCCATGATCCTGATTTGGGCAACTCGCTATTATCGCTTGCAATGGACCCGGGCCCGGGCACTCGAATTCTTCTTTTTTGGCCTCATCGCCACCGCCGGTCTGCTCATCGGAATCGCAATCTCCCCCATTCCGCTGCAACAATCCCTGCGTTTCACTTTACTCATTTCGCTGCTGCTCTTGTCCCTCACCATCCCGCAAATGATTTTTCTGAGGGCGATCCCCCGCTTGGCCCAGGATATGTACCATTTTTACGATCGCAGGCAGAAAACAAGTGCCGACGAAAACAAAAACAGAGTGCTCATATACGGGGCGGGATTCGGCTACACCTTGATTTCCAGGGCGGAAAGCTTCGCCGATTCCGCCCGGCGCAAGGAGTATTTTCTGGTGGGCCTGGTGGATGACGACCCCAATTTACGTGGGCAAATGATCAATGGCACGACCGTATTGGGAACCGGAAACGAACTTGATCGACTTATCAAAGCCCATGATGTGGATGAAATTCTGGTCTCCACACTTCTTAGCCCGGAAAATACAAGCCGCTTACTGGAAACCGCGGAAAATTTAAATGTTCGGGTTACCCAAAGTCTCTTTCAAGACCAGGTCCTGCGCGAATTCGGCAATCACCCTTGACATTACGTGAATTTTTTCACAATTAGCAGGTTCAAACCCTTCAAGCACTTTTTTCTATACCTATGACTTCTTTTACTTACGAACCCACCCTCCAATTTGGTGAAGACAAAACTGAATACCGCAAGCTCTCATCGGACCATGTAACTCAAACCGAATTTGAAGGAAAACCCGTACTCAAAGTGGACCCGCAGGCCCTGACCTTGCTTTCGTACGCGGCCTTCAGCGACGTGTCTTTTTTCCTGCGCGCTTCCCACCTGCAAATGCTCGCCAAGGAATTGCTCGATCCGGATGCGAGTGACAACGACCGCTTTGTGATCTACACCCTGCTGCAAAACGCGGTGGTGGCCAAAGGCGGACAACTCCCCTCCTGTCAGGACACCGGCACCGCCATCGTATTCGGAAAGAAAGGTCAGCAGGTCTGGACCGGAGGCGGCGATGAGGAGGCCTTATCCAAAGGGATCTACCAGACCTATCAGGAAAAAAACCTGCGCTACTCCCAAATTGCCCCTCTCAGCATGTTTGAGGAAACCAATACCCGCACCAACCTCCCCGCCCAAATCGATCTGCTGGTCGACGATGGAGACGTCTACAAATTTCTGTTCATCGCCAAAGGCGGCGGCTCCGCCAACAAATCGTTTTTGTATCAGCAAACCAAAAGCCTGCTGAATGAGGAATCGCTGATGAAATTTGTCACCGAAAAGCTGATGGATTTGGGAACTGCGGCCTGCCCTCCCTATCACATTGCCCTGGTCATTGGCGGCACCAGCGCGGAAAGCACCATGAAACTGACCAAACTGGCCTCCTGCGGCTATCTGGATTCGCTTCCAACCACCGGAAGCGAGGGTGGCAGGGCGTTCCGAGACACGGAATGGGAAAAACGGGTGGGCGACATTGCGGCCAACTCCAAAGTAGGGGCCCAGTTCGG
>JAGYLC010000140.1 GCA_018401235.1 Kiritimatiellia bacterium | reverse complement strand
GAGGGCTGTCCTCCCGCCCCCCCGCTGAAACCGCCACCCTCGGCTACACCTACGATCCCCGCGACCCCACCCCCGCCTTCGGCGGCAACGGCAGCTACAGCATCCCCGTCGGTCCCATGGACCAGCGGCCACTGCGGAACCGGGAGGATGTTCTGTATTTTGTCACCCAGCCGCTGCACCGACCGCTAATGTTTGCCGGGCGTGTTTCCGGTCAACTGCGGATCAGCACCGATGCCCCCGACACCCTGTTTGTGCTCAAACTCATCGACATCCATCCGGAGGGCCGCGAGACCCTCATCCGCGAAACTCCGGTTATGGCCCGCTTCGCGGAGGAGCTGGACGGTCAAACTCCGCTGGTGTCCAGTCGCATCTATACCCTGCCCTTCGAATTCCAGAGCACCGCCCGGGCGATCAACCCCGGTCACCGGCTCGGACTCATCGTCGCCAGTGCCTCCGTCCTCGAAGGCCCCCGGGGCCCTTTCGAAGTCTACGAAGTCCATCCCAACACCTTCGAAACGGTTCCGTCCATCGAGCAGGCCCGCCCCGCCCGCCAAACCCTCTATTTTGACCCCGACACGCCTGCCTTCCTGACCCTGCCGGTGTTAGAAAGATAATTTCCCGATGATTGCCTTCCCAAATTTGCTTGTATTTTGACCAGGGTATGACTGCAGTCATAAAATGAATGTAAGTGTCAGTGTGTCCCAGTTCAAAGCCCAGTGCCTGAAGATGATCGATCATGTGCAAACGCAAGGCGATGTGATTGTGATCACCAAATACGGACAGCCTGCCGCCAAGCTGGTTCCCATCGACGCCCCTTCTGAAGAGACCTGGTTTGGGCGGGGGGCAGGCACCGTTTGTGAAAAAGGTGATCTCTATGGGACCGGAGAGGCGTGGGATGCCGATCAATAATCCTTCGGTCCTTCTGGATACACACGCCTGGGTCTGGGCGGTGGCAGGCGACACACGTGCGGAACGGCTCAAGGGTTTTTCCGGTCGTTGCGCCGTTTCGGTGATATCCATTTGGGAGATCGGGATGCTGGAAGCCAAAGGAAGACTGGAATTACAGCCCGTGGTTTCAGGTGCAAAGCGAACACCGTAATTTGTGTATTGCTTTGCAGTAACCGTCGTTTTACAAAACCGCCAGCACCTCACATCCATCCTCCAGAAGCTCCAGCGGCACGCGGTTGCCCTGCACAGAAACCCCGTTCACAGTCAGGCTTCGAATGCCTTTGCAAACTCCGCTCTCGTTTTTCACGGTAATGCGGCAGGTTTTGCCGCGGAAGCGGCGGGTGACCGTGAAGCCTTCCCAGTCCTTGGAAATGCAGGGATCAATCACCAATCCTTCGTAGTCGGCCCGGATCCCGAGGATGTATTGCGAAAGCGCCACAAAGGTCCAGGCCGCCGTGCCGGTGAGCCAGGAGTTTTTGGCCTCTCCATGCCGCGCCGCATCCCGTCCCGCAATCATCTGCGCATAGACATAAGGCTCGCAACGGTAGGTGTCGATACTCTCCTCTTTGGTCGCCGGACAAATGGATTTGTAATATTCCAGCGCTTTCTCCCCTTCGCCCAGCAGACACCAGGCAATCTGAATCCAGGTGTTGTTGTGACAGAAAATCCCCGCGTTTTCTTTGTACCCGGGCGGATAGCTGCTCACCTCTCCCAGCTCAAGGTGATAGGTCGCATACGGAGGCTGCTGCAAAATGACGCCATGCGGGGTGTACAGCCGCTCATGCACAGACTGGAGAGCCCGCGCCGCGCGCCCGTTTTCCACTCCCGCACCGCCCAGTACACACCAGCCCTGACTTTCAATGTAAATTTGACCTTCGGTATTCTCCCGGCTGCCCACCGGATTTCCATTCGCATCGTAGGCCCGCCGGTACCACGACCCGTCCCAGGCCTGCGCCTCCACCGCTGACAACATCTCCGCATGATACCCCGCATGACGCCCCGCATCCTCCCCCCGCTTCAGCCAGGTGTACAGCTCTGACATTTCCAGGACCGCCTTCAGAAAAAGCCCGGCAATCATCACCGACTCCGCAGTGGATCCCTCCACGTCCCCCGCCGTCTGGAAGGACTCGTTCGGCTCCGTCGAAAAGCAGTTCAAATTCAGGCAGTCGTTCCAGTCCGCGTGTCCAATCAGCGGCAGTCCGTGCGGTCCCCGGTGCGACAGGGTGTACGCAATGCTGGTCTCCAGGTGATGCAGCAAAGACTCTCCCGATCCCGGCGTATCCGCATACCCCACCGGCGCATCGAGAATAGACCTGTCGCCCGATTCTTTGACATACGCGCAACTGCTCAGAATCAGCCACAGGTGGTCATCATAAAAATCCCCGCCAATCTCCGCATTTCCTTTTTTCGTTAAGGGCTGGTACTGATGATAGCAGGTGCCGTCGGACAACTGCGTCGCGGCGATGTCCAGAATCCGCTCCCGCGCCCGTTCCGGGATCATGTGCACAAACCCGAGCAGATCCTGATTGCTGTCCCGATACCCCATACCGCGCCCAATGCCGCTTTCGTAGCCGCTGGCGGAGCGCGACAGATTGAACGTGGCCATGCACTGCAGCGGATGCCAGACATTTCCCATGCGGTTCAGCACCGGATCCGGACAGTCGCACTGGAAATTGGACAACAGCCCCTCCCAGAAAGTCTTCAGTTCACCAAAAGCTGTATCCCGCGCCGCCGCCTCCCGGTACCGCTCCAGCAATGCCCGCCCATGGGTCTTATTGATCCGCCCCGGCTCTTCGAATTTCTCGATGTCCGCGTTGTCCACATACGCCAGCAGAAACGCGAAACGCTCCTCGGCACCCGCAGAAAGCTCCAGCTTCACTTCGTGCGCTCCCACCGGATTCCAGCCCGAGGCCATGCTGCCGGAACAGGAACCGTTCCGCACCGCGCACGGCTCGTGCAGTCCGTTATGCACCCCCACAAACGCGTCCCGGCAGGTATCAAAGCCCTCCACCTCCCGCGTACAGGCGAAGAGTGCGCAATGACTGCGCCGCTCGCGGTACTCGGTTTTGTGATAGATCGCGGAACCCTCCACCTCCACCTCGCCAATCGAATACGTCCGCTGATAATTCGTCATGTCGTTCAACGCATCGAACAGACAAAACTCCACAAACGAAAACAGCGAAACGGACTTCGGCCCTTCCGTCCGATTGCGAACCCGCAGGTCCCAGATTTCCGTGGTTTCTCCCGGCGGAATAAAAAAAAGCACCTCCACTTCCAGCCCGTCCTTCGCGCCGGTGATGCGCGAATACCCCGGCCCCACCCGGCATTCGTAGCCGTCCAGCTCCGTCTTGCAGGGCTTCCAGCCCGGATTCCAGACCGTATCCCCATCGCGAAGGTAGAGATAACGCCCGTTGCTGTCCATCGGCATGTCGTTGTAGCGGTATCGCGTCAGCCGCCGCAACTTCGCATCTTTCCAAAAACTGTAGCCCCCGCCGGTGTTCGAACACAGACCAAAAAAATCCTCCTGACCCAGATAGTTGATCCACGGAAGCGGGGTATCCGGGCGGGTGATCACATATTCGCGGGAGCTGTCGTCAAAGTGGCCGTAAGGATTCATAAGAGGTCAGAGGGTAGAGGGTAGCGGTTGGAGGGTAGAGGGTAGAGGTTGGAGGCTTGCCCGACGGAGGCGGAATTGAGATCAGAGGGATCTTACCGCAAACCCCGGCCGCATGGCCACTTGTTCTTCATATGCTTTCAGTCAACCCGTTGACTCATTTTTTAACATGAATATTGATTTGTACTGATTCGATTTTCATGGTAAACTAACTTTGTGCTCGCCCATTATCACGCACAAACCTGGAATGCGGCTGAACCGGCCAGAGCCATGAACCAGCGGGAACCCTCCATGCGCCGCTATCTCGACCTGCTGACCGATGCCATGATGGTCCGTCAACTTCAGCCCTTTCACGCTAACATCGCCAAACGGCAGGTGAAAGCCCCGAAAATCTACCTGCGTGACAGCGGCCTCTATCACCACTTTCTGGGAATACCCGACGAACAGACCCTCATGAGGCATCCCAAAATCGGAGCCTCCTGGGAAGGCCACATCCTTGAGGAGCTTCTGGCGCATGAACCGCATGACGAATGTTTTTTCTGGGCCACCCATCAGGGCGCCGAAATGGATCTGGTCCTCCGCCGAGGCGGAGACCTGCTGGGCATCGAGATCAAACGGACCGATGCACCCGGAATGACGGCCTCAATCCGAAACGCCCTTCAGGATCTGGGCCTTCGGAAAGTCATTATCGTGTATCCCGGTGAAAAAGCCTACCCTCTGCACGAAAACGTCTGGGTGATCCCCTCCCACCACCTCACCCGGACCGGCTCTCTCTTTGAACAGACGGAGACCCCATGACCCGCCGCATGACCCGCCGCATCACCCAGCGCGACATCGCCCGGGAGGCGGGCGTGGATGTCTCCACCGTCTGCCTCTCCCTCAACGGCCACCCCCGCATCCCCGCCGCCACCCGCGAACGCATCACCGCCCTCGCACAGCAGATGGGCTACCGTCCCGACCCCGCCCTCAGCAGCATCGCCCTCACCCGCTGGCAGGGCCGCCGCAATGTGAAAGGTCTGGTCATCGGCTTTCTGGGCGATGCCAAATCCAACACCGAAATCGAGGCCCGTATCCAGGAGGACGGCGCCCGAGAACAGGCCGAAGCCCTCGGATACGGCCTCGAACGCTTCTCCCTCGCCGCATACCCCTCCATGCCAAAACTGACCCGGGTGATCCGCGCCCGCGGCATTCGCGGTCTGGTGGTGGCCCAGACCCGAAACCAACTCGATGAAACCGAATTGCGCCAGCTTCCCCTTCCTTTCGTCCGCTGCGGCTACCTGCATCCAGTGGAGGGCGATGTGGTGCGCCCCGATCTGCGCGGCGCCGTCGAAGGCATGGTGCGCCACCTCCTGCCCCGCCACAAACGCCTCGCCTTTTTTCTGCAGCTCGACCGCGAACTCCACTCCGACCGCGTCATCCTTGGCGCCGCCCTCTGCTGTGCCGCGGAAACCAAAAAAATCACCGTCCTCCAAAGTCCCGACCCGCCCGCACAACGCGACCTCAACGCCCTGGCCCGCGCGAAATCCGGCGCCGTCGTCCTCATCAACGAACGCCACGCCGCGGAACTCCGGAAAACCGCAGTCGTGCCAAGCAAAACACCCTGCTACACTCTCCACACCCTGCCGCCCTTTGACGGCAAACACGGCATGAATCTTCGCATGCACGAGGTCGGCCGCATCGCCGTGAACCTTCTCGAATTCAAAATGCGTCAGCTCCCCTGGGCCAGCCCCCCCTTCCAGCAGTCCATTCTCCTCGCGCCGGAATGGCTGGGATGACCTTACACAAAGCGTCCGATTTCGTCGAGCACCCGCAGGTGCTCACAGCCACTGCGAAGCAGGCGGAACTTCTCTCCGTTCTGCTCCAGTTCGGTGATGGCCGCCATGCGGAAATCGATGCCCTCCGTCCCGCCCAGCAAACGCCCCATACACTGCCCCAGCGGAGACCCATGGGTCACGAAAACGAGGTCCCCCGTCAGTCCGTCCTGTAGCACTGTATCCA
>JAGYLC010000014.1 GCA_018401235.1 Kiritimatiellia bacterium | reverse complement strand
CGTTTTCGGTGCACCACTTCGCGAGTTCCCTAATAAAGTCGGGATCCACGGGTACCACGCCCCCCTCCGCCTGCACCAGTTCAAGCATGACCGCCACAGTTTTGGAGGTGCGGCAGGCCTTCACCGATTCCAAGTCGTTGTAGGTGGCATACACGAACCCCTGCGGCAACGGTTCAAATCCTTTTTGAATTTTGTCCTGGCCCGTCGCGGTCAGCGTGGCCAGAGTGCGCCCGTGAAAGGAGTTCCGCATGGTCACGATTTCATAGCGATCCGTGGCCGAACCCCATTTCCGCGCCAATTTGATCAGTCCTTCGTTGGCTTCGGCACCTGAATTGCAGAAAAACACCTTGCCCCCCAACGACATCTCGGAGAGGTCACGGGCAAGAAACGGCGATTGATCGTTGTAATACAGATTGGACACATGCATCAGGGTTTCGCTTTGCCTCCGCAATGCTTCGACCATGGCCGGGTGACAATGACCCAGCACCGCGACCGCGATTCCGGACACGAAATCCAGGTATTTTTTGCCCGTTTCGTCCCACAGATAGCACCCCTCCCCCTTCACAAACACATGACTGGGAGCGTAATTGGGAGTATGATACTGCGCGTGCAGAGAGGTGATTTCGTCCCTCAAAGTAGAATCAGACATGACAGCCCTCCCCGGCTACAATTTCGGTGCCGACCCCTTGTTCCGTGAACAATTCCAGCAGCAGCGAGTGCGGCAGGGACGAGTCGATAATATGGGTTTTCCGGATGCCCGCCTTCAAGGCCTTCAACGCGCCGGACACCTTCGGCAGCATTCCGCCGGCGATCACGCCTTCCTCGATCAATTGTTCAACTTCTTTGAAGGTCAGCGAACGAATCAGGCTGTCCGGGTCCGCGGGATCCCGCAGGATGCCCGGCACATCCGAGAGAAACACCAGTTTCCTCGCCTTCAGTTCGCGGGCCATGGCCCCCGCCGCTTCATCCGCATTGATATTGTAAATCTGCCCCTGATCATCCGATCCCAGGGGAGTCACCACGGGTACTTTATTGTGCCGAACCGCCGCCAGAATCGGTTCCACATTCACCGAAACCACATTGCCGACGAATCCCCAGTCCACCTCCTTGCCGATTTCCTCGTCCCGCTCCACATGCCGAACTACCCGGAAGATATCCTGGCCTTTAATTCCCACGCTGTGGGCTTGAAAGCCTTCCAACACCGCGCACACCTGCGGGTTCACCACTCCATTCAAGGTCTGCTCCACAATCGCCATGGTGGCCGCATCGGTCACCCGCAGGCCTTTCACAAACTGCGGTTCAATCCCGGCGTCCTGCATTTTCCGTGAAATCGCTTTCCCGCCCCCGTGCACCACCACCGGCCGCAGGCCAATAATTTCCATAAACGCGATATCCCGCAGGATGTCCGCATAGTCATCCTCTTCATCAATCAGGCTCCCCCCGAATTTCACCACCATGGTCTCCCCGCGAAAGGCCTGAATATACGGCATCGCTTCAATCAGTACGGCAGCTTTCTGGATGGCATCTTGAATCATGGGAGTTGTTGAATTTAGGGTCCGGTCCTATAGCACGATCCGTTTAAAACAGTCAATGAAAACCGCACGTATACCTTCTCGCGCCACGGCTGAATTTTTACGTGTTGGAAAGAGTCCCACGGATAGCCTTGCCGGACCCCGACTTCAAAAATCGTTTCATTTTCTTCTTCATCACTTCCGGCCTGAAAATAAATTGGTAACCGTTTAGCCCAAAACATAACAGGAAGTCTGAATTCAAGGTGCCTTCCGAACGCATAACCCGATCTCTTCCGCCAACTTTATCTGACGGTCATCAAACGAAAGAAATGCGTCCACCTCCAATTCACAGGCACATGCCACATGCAAAACGTCCAGCGTCCGGGTTCCCAATTCCATGCTCCTTTTTGAAAGAGAGCGAAATCGATCCATGAGTCGGGATCTTTCCAAAAGTGGAAACCGGTATAGCCCCCGTTTTTTCCGAGAATGGAAATACGCGATTTGTTCCGAAACTTCCTCCGAAGCAAACTCGCCCCAAAACACTTTAAGGTGGAGCGCATTTAACAGCTCCGCTTCTTGTAATTCCCATATCGGCAAAGGATCGTCCTGAGAAGCCACTTGCGTCTGCACCCAATCCGACCCCGATTCACGGATATACAATTTCAACAACGCGCTTGTATCGAGATAGAGCATCTTACCAACGACCCTCGCGGTCCCGTGAAACCGTTTCCTCTGCGGATAGACCACGCCCGGGAATTGCAGTGGCCATGTGGTCGTCCCAAATAACCTGCTCACGTCCGTTTGCCGGTATCAGGCGTACGGTGGGATTCCCCCTATTCAACACTTCGATGATCTCACCGTTGGCCACCCGCTTTTCCACCTGCGCCCAATGTGCCTTCATTTCCCGGACAGATATTGTTTTCATGCAGTATTAATAAATGTAATCTTTAAAAATTACAAGATGAAACTTTTTAGTTTTCAGGTTGAGTATACAGACATCCTGCAGTTTTCCCTCGAGGACCGAGGGAACTACGCTTTAGATCTTCAACGTTCGGGTTACACCTGCAAGGCTACTTTTTCTCCAGATATCTCTCCAACACCTCCGCCACCCGTTTACCTCCCTGATCGGAAGTCAGCTTTTCACGCACCTCCGCCAGCCCCTCCAGCATCTCCCGCCGCTCCCGAGTGTTCCGCAATAGTGGCAGCAGCGAGGCCGCCATGGACTCGGGTACTGCCGCATCCTGAATAAATTCGGGGCACAGTTCCCGCTTCGCAATCAGATTCACCATGCCGATATGGTCCACGGTCACCACCCGCTTGCCAATGGCATAGGTCAGCTTCGAGGTTTTATAGACAATGAGCATCGGGGTGCCCAGCAAGGCGGTTTCCAGCGTGGCGGTACCCGAGGTTACCAACGCGGCATCCGCTCCCTTAACCACTTCCCGCATCCGCCCATCCACCAGTTCAACCTTCGGCAGTTCCGCGTATTCGTCCATCAAGGCCTGCATCCGCTCTTTGCACTCCCGGTTCGCCGCCGGCACCCGAATTTGCAGTTCCGGCACTTCTTTGAGAATTAAGGCCGCGGTCTCCAGCATCGGAATGAAAATTCGGTCAATCTCCTGGAGACGACTCCCCGGCACCAGCGCCAATTTTACTCCATCTCCCCATCCCGCATCGGGGATTACTTTAAGCGTTTCCTCCACCATCGGATGACCGCAATCATGTACGGGCAGAGGACTACCCTCAAAGACCGCTTTTTCAAACGGGAAAATACAAATCAACCCATCCAGCACCTTTTCCATTTTTGGAATGCGCTTTTTCTTCCAGGCCCACACCTGCGGACACACATATTGCACGATCGGGATACCCTCTTCCTGCAACGCCCCCGCCAAACGCAGATTGAAGCCTGGATAATCCACCAACAGGATCAAGTCCGGTTTTTGCTCCCGAATCTCAGCCAGCAGCCGATGAAAAATTCGACGAAAGTACCCATACTGTTTGAGCACCTCCCAGATTCCCATGACCGACAATCGGTTAACGTGTTCGCGAATCTCCATCCCCTCCGCCGCCAACTGATCGCCCCCAAATCCCCAGGCGGTCAGATCCGGATACATCGACTTCAAGGCCCGCAGGACCCGGGCCGCATGCGCGTCGCCGGACGCCTCCCCCGCCACAATCACCATGGAGGGAGCAGAGGTCATGCCTCCGACTCCAGCCCCACCAAACAAATCCCGGCCGACTCCGCCGCCTCGATCACTTCCTCTTTTTCCAGCAGTATTACGTTACCCGCTTCCATGGCCAGACATCCACATTTGGCTTTTCGCAGGTGTTTGATCGTGTTCAAACCCACTACCGGGATGTCCCAACGCCGGTCGTGATTCACTTGGGCCACCTTGACAATTACACAGCCCGCCCCACCCACCTTTCCCGCACGTGCGATCATCTCATCCGTACCCTCGAACCCTTCCACCGCGATCACCGTTCCATGCTTGACAGCCACCGACTGTCCCGCCTGCAACTTCGAACAGCACTTCGCCAACTCCACCCCCTGCCGAATATCCGATTCCTGCTCCGCGGACGGTCCGGTGCGGGTGAGCACTCCCGCCCGCACCACATTTTCCTTCATAAAGTGACAGGCAGGCAGCAACGTTACATTCAAAGCCGCCAACTCCTCCCCCACCGCCCCGAAAATAGTATCCGCATTTTTGCGGGGCAGGGATTTCAACAAATCCCGCATCGCCTTGTCCAACCGCGCATTAAACAAATTCGAGGGGGCAATCTGGCCTGCCATCACCGCCTGTGAAATCCCGAAATCCCGTAAGGCCTGGCGAAAGGCCTCCAACTGCCCCACATACACCCAGCGCACTTCGTCCACCACCTGTTCAATCGCTTTTCGGGTTTCCCCACGAAAAGCCACCGCCACTAACCGTTTCACTCCCTGCGCACGGGCGGAGCGGGCCAGTTCAATCGGATAAGCCCCTTTTCCCGCAATGATCACCAATTCATCTTTCATGAAATCACCTTTAGAATTTTGGGTCAGGAAAGTCCAACCGCCTTGCGCAAATCAGCCAATTCCCGCCCCGCCAACTCCCGGCATTCCCCAACCGGCACTTCCTGAATGTCCAGGCCGGCCATGCGGATCCGCTTGATTCGCACCACCGACACCTCCACCGCCTCGCACATCCGGCGAATCTGGCGGTTTCGTCCCTCCCCCAAAATCATGGAATAACAGTGGAAACGCCCTTTGCTGGGAACGGGGGTGATGGCCAGCGCACGCAACAATTCCCCGTCGTCTTTAACCCCGTCCATCAAAGCGCCGCCCTGTTCCTCCGTCAATTCCTCCCGCACCCAGACCAGATATTCCTTTTCCACGTGATAACGCGGATGGGTAAGCCGGTTGGCAAGGTCCCCGTCGTTGGTCACCAGAATAAGACCTTCACTGTTGCGGTCCAGGCGCCCCACCGGATACAAACGCAGATCCTTCCAGGTGTCCGGCAGCAGATCCAGAACCGTTTTGCGGTCCTCCGGATCGGATACCGTGCAAATCACATTTCGCGGTTTGTGAACCATCAATACCCGGGTTGCTTCCGGGCGCACGTCGCGACCGTACACCTCCACCCGGCTACGAAAAGGAAAAACCGTTACTCCCATGGAAGTAACGGGTTTGCCATCCACCTTCACCTGCCCGTCCGCAATCAGACGGTCACAAGTGCGCCTGGACCCTAGCCCGCAGGACGCGAGATAGCGGTTCAGACGAACGGAGGAATTACTCGGCGGCTTTGGTTTTCCGTAAACCGAAGGCACGGTCCCCTTCCTTCCAATCACCGGTTTTCCTAAGCAGGTCAATACGCTCGTAGCGCTTTAATACGTTACGACGTTTAGCAATTTTACTGGCGCCTTTCAGGCTTCGATGCATGGACATGATAAATTCTCCTGTACTGAAATTGGGGTTAAGAGGCGGGAGTAAAACGATATTCACGCCTTTTTGTCAACCAGAATCGGTATCTTTTTGACGGCTTTTAACTTGTAAAAGAAAAACCGCGTGACTTTCGGGTTTCCGTTGTCTAAGGTCTACTCATGAAATTATTAGTATCCATCCTATCCGCTCTGCTCCTGGCCGCTTGTGGCAGTTCTGAACGCCGCACCTTCATCTCCATCGGCACCGGTTCCCAAACCGGTGTCTATTATCCGGTGGGCGGGGCCATCAAGCAGCTCGTGGAGGAGGTACCCGGCAAACCGCTGAATGTGTCCACCAAGGCCAGCCGCGGCTCCGTACAAAATATCAACGATGTCATGAACGGATCCGTCACCTTCGGCATTGCCCAGTCCGACCGCCAGTTTCAGGCGGTTCATGGACTCAGTAACTGGGAGGAGGATCCCCAAACCTCCCTGCGTTTCGTATTCAGCCTGCATCCGGAGGTCATCACCCTGATTGCTGCCGAGGACAGCGGAATTCGTACCATATCGGATCTTCGCGGCAAACGGGTCAACATCGGAAGCCCGGGTTCCGGCCACCGGGGCAACGCCATGGACATCCTGAGAGCCGCCGGCATGGATCCGGACACGGATCTTCAGGCCGAGTCCCTCACCGTCGAGGAGTGCGCCAGTATGTTGCAGGACAACCGTATCGACGCCTATTTTTATACAGTGGGACACCCCAACGGCTCCATCACCGAAGCCTCCACCGGCCGCCGCAAGGTCCGATTTGTCCCCATCACCGGCATGGACGACCTGCTGGAAAAATCTCCCTTCTACAGTGTAACGGAAGTTCCGGTCTCCTATTACCCGAATGCGATCCAGGACGACGAAGTTGCCAGTATCGGCATGCTGACCACCCTGGTCACCCACGCCGACACCCCGGAAGACGTTGTGTACACCCTGGTCAAAGCGGTTTTCGAAAATCTGGATCGACTAAAAACCCAGCACCCCGCCCTGCAAAGTCTCAGCCAAGAGACCATGCTCCATGGTGGGAACGCCCCTCTTCATCCCGGCGCCGAGCGCTATTACCGCGAAACGGGATTGATGGAGGTCATGGGTCAATAGTCAGTAATCACTGGGCTCAATGACTACTGACAAATGACCCATATCTTCCCTAAGGCACCTGAAACAGCACCGGCAGGGTGTTCACCTGCTGGACGCGGTCGGTCTCGGTTAAACCCAGTTCCAGCAAGGACTCCTCGATTCTCAGGCGGCGTTCGGGGGTAAGGTCCCACAGGTCCCCGGCCGGCTGCGGATTCAAAACCAGAGTGGAAAAGGAATCCTGATGAAACAGATAGGGGCCGCCGGTATCCGTGGGAATGGGCTCCACGATCTCCGCCTGTGCGGCCGCCAGCAGATCTGTCTCCACCTGTGGATCCGCCAGCATTTCACGGTGGGTCAATAGACTAAGCCCGAACATCACCACTACCACCGCCACCATGCGGGCCCAGTCGGGGACAACTTCCAGTTTGGAGGATGTTCGCAGGTGCTCCCCGTTCCGAATACGAATCCCCACCCGATAACGCACCCGACCCTCCAGGGCCGCATCCGGTATCTCGTGGGTTTTGAACTTCAGCAGGCCCGCCACTTCTGCCTGGGCATCCAATTGAGCCCTCAACTCAGGGTTTTCTTCCACCCGGCTCCGAATCTCCTCGGGCAACTGGTCCACCGGAGTCCCGGCGTATGTTAGTAGAATATGTTTCGTATTTTTCATGAGGATCTATCGTTTACAAGTTGCGCCTGTAGCTGTTGGCGGGCATAAAAGAGTCTCGACCGGACGGTTCCGGGCGAGCACCCCATGATCCTGCCAATCTCATGATGAGGCAGGCCCTGGATGTCATGCAACACCACAACGGTTCTGTGATTTTCAGACAGGGTCTGCAGGGCCTTGTTCAATTTTTCCTGCAATTCTTTCATCCGGATATCCCGGTCCGGCGTATCCGAACTGGACATCTGCACCAGGGCCGGATCCCGATCGATTCCCATATCCAAATCATCCAGGCTCAAGGCCTGCCGCCGCTTACGCTTTTTCACGAAATTGATGGCCCGGTTCACCGCGATCCGATAGATCCAAGTGTAAAAGGAGGATTTGCCCCTGAATTTGGGCAAAGCCCGGTAGGCTTTCAGGAACACCTCCTGCAACAAGTCCTCCGCATCCTCTTTGTTGCTGGTCATATTGTATAGCAGACCGTAGATACGCCCCTGATAAGCGGCGACCAGTTGATCGTAGGCCACCATATCCCCCTGCTGGGCGCGCAGGACCCACTCGCCTTCGTCCATGGACTCATAATGTAGTTCGGAGTTCTCAGACATGTGTAGCTAAGGGGTTCATTTTTCGATGCTTGAGTTCCAGCCACAAATTGTAGCTGGCCACGAAGGAGGGAAACAAATTGCTTAGAATACCTACCGAATCGGTTTTTCCAAAAATAAAATACGTCAGTAACATAAAACTTCCAACCAAACTCATCACCCAGTAGCCGATTGGCAGCACCGGCTGCTTCGCTTTCCGGGAACAGTACATCTGCACGAACCAGCGCCCCGTGAACATCAGAGCCCCACAAAAGCCCCACACTTTCCACCAAGTGAGGACTACGACGATATTTAAAAAAAAGGGATGTGGATGTCCATGTTTAAAAGTCAGTCCGTCTCTGAAAAGGGTCACCCTGTGGGAAAAGGGCTTTCCTTATAGGGGAAATAAGCAAAGAGCAAATGGTTAAACGGAAAGGACATTTCTGGCTCTCCTAAGCGCTGACTTGCCTCGGGGGGCATGGAGAAATTCATAAAACGATTATCAAAACGCCCCACCTCCCACTCCTCCTGGCACCTCGCCCTGCCTGGGGGCGGGGCAACAAGAGCGGGGGGAAGATAGGGGTGGGGATGTCGATTCTAGCTGGACCCTGATCGAAAAGTCTTTTTTCTTGTTACGGCAGTAAACCAGAACCTATTTTCACCACATAAACCCATAAAAGACAACCCGATAACCCCGCTCTGGAATTTTACGTGGGGATCTGTGGGGGAATTTGAGGCTAGATTCTATTTATTTATACTTGCAAAAATTAATTCCTTAAGTACCTTAACAACGACCCTATACGGACTATAAAGGACAAACTTTACCAAAGTGGCAATGAACGCTCAATCTAGACAGGGAAATCATGACCCTGGCCGAATTGGCCAATTATCTGAAAGTGGCCGAAAACCGTGGTGCGCATGGCCCGCGAAGGTAAAATTCCCGGCACCAAGGTCGCTGCGCCAATGGCGCTTTATGCGCAGCATATTGACCAATGGCTGGAAACCGCATGCAGCCGATAACTCCACCAACTTGTTCACTGAACTCCTGAAAATGGCCCCGGTGCTGGTTTCCCTGATTGGTGTCCCTGAATTGATGCTGTCTGATATCCAGCCGAACCGTTTCGAGGTTTGCCCAATTGACCGCCCCCTGAAGCCTATGATCTGGTGGGAGGACAGCGAGCACTTCTGTCAAATGCTGGTGGACTGCGAGAACCTGCATTCCACCGCCATCGCCCCATGTCGCTGCCATTCCCACGCCCGCAGCTCCCGCCAACGCCCACCTGAAACAGAGCGCACCGTGGTGGGGATTTGCCCGAAGGGGAACCGACTTCTCGGCGCCACCAGCCGATAAGAAAAAACAAGAAAAGGTCTTTCTGCTCATTTGCCCGAAGATGACATGGTGCATTTACGTCTGCTGGCCAAAATTTCCGCTGTTGTCCAGCCCAAGGTGATCGACCGACTGGTTGATGAAGTGTACGAGCAAGAACAGGTGATTGCCTTACTTGCGGAAACCGAATGGAAACTGGCTCTTAAACAAACGGAGGATTGATCCCATGGCCGAATCAGGTAGTCATCTCTTGGACGAGGCCCTGTCGCCTCAGCGCATTTTCCTTACCCACGCGCGCAGCAAGGACGAATTGCTCAGCCACCTCATCACCCAAATGGGACAATGTGGGGAAGTGGACGATCAGGAGGCCCTCCGATCCGCAATTTTCATGCGGGAAGGTCTTATGAGCACCGGAATCGGGCTCGGCATCGGGGTACCACACGCCCGTATTTCCTCCATACGCCGCATGGTCCTGGCCATCGCTGTGAACGACCAGCCGCTGGACGACTACGAATCCATCGATAATCAACCCGTTCAAATCGTTTTTCTGGTCGCGGGAAGGCCCGATCAACAGTCCAACTATGTCCGCCTCCTCGCCGTGCTCAGTCACGTGGTCAAGCAAGAGACGAACCGCCAGGCCCTGATTCAGGCTGGATCCTCCGATGAAGTCTACGAAGTCCTTCGCAAGGCCTTATAGGTCGATCCACCAACGCTAATGGAAGTTGGAATTCTACTCATTCTGGGCATCGGAGTCTTCGGAGGCATTCTGGGGGCATGGTTTTTCCAGAAAATCCGTATTCCACAGGTCATCGGCTACATTGCCATCGGCCTGATCATCGGCCAAAGCGGCTTCGGCATCATCGGCGAACTTCAACTTCCCACCCTCCGCCCCTTCAGCTATCTGGCCCTCGCTTTCATCGGTTTTCTGGTGGGAGGTGAACTGGAGGCGAAAATTTTCAAACAATACGGCCGCCAATTCACCGGCATCATGCTCGGGGAGGGATTGGGAGCCTTCCTGATTGTGGGCACCGCATCCGGGCTGCTGTTGTGGTGGGTTACCGGCAATATCCCCGCCGCTCTCGCCGGCGGACTGGTGCTCGGAGCCATTTCCTCTGCCACCGACCCCGCCTCCACCGTGGACGTACTCTGGGAATATCGTTCCAAGGGCCTGCTCACCACCAGCTTGGTCTCGGTGGTGGCCCTCGACGATGCCCTCGCCCTCACCCTCTACGCCCTCGGCACCACTGTTGCGGGCCTGCTGGTGGGAGGCGAATTCAGTTATGTTGAAATTTTCCGCAGCCTGGGCATTGAACTCATCGGCAGCGTTCTCCTCGGGATCGCCTGCGGATTTGGACTGAGTTTTTTGCTCAAGCACAGCGAAAGCGGCGACCGCTCCCTTACCCTGCTGGTCGGATCCCTGCTGCTGATCGCCGGGGTCAGCCTGGCCGCGCATCTGGATGTCATCCTCTGCGCCATGGCCGCCGGCGCGACCCTGATCAATCACTCTCCCCACCGCAGCAAACCGCTGATGCACACCCTGCGCGCCTTTGCCGCCCCGATTTACGTGATGTTTTTTGTACTGGTCGGCGCCCGCCTGCAACTCGATTCCCAACCCGCCTGGCTTTGGGGCATCGTGGCGGTGTATGTGATCGGACGTACTCTCGGAAAATACGGCGGTGCCTGGCTTGGAGCTAAGTGGAGTGGCAGCCCTCCCCTGCTGCAAAACAATCTGGGATTGGGATTGTTCGCCCAGGGCGGGGTGGCGGTGGGCCTGTCCATGATGGCCGGACAGCATCTCTCGGGAGTTGAACTGGTGGGCGGACTCGACCTCGGCGCGGTGGTGGTCAGCGCGGTCACCGCCACCACCCTGATTGTGCAATTGATCGGCCCCGCATGTGTAAAATACACGATCACCCGCACCGGGGAAATCGGCTGCAACGTCACCGAAGAGGACATCATCGCCACCCTCAAAGTGGCCGACGTCATGCAGCCGGATCCGGTCTGCGTACGCGAAGAGGAGCTGCTCAGCACCGTCTTCGACACCATCGCTCAAACCGACCAACTCAGCTTCCCGGTGGTGAACCCGCAGGGAGCTTGTATCGGTGTCATTTCCCTCGAATCGCTGAAAACCCTGTTTGTCGAACAGGAAATTTGGAGCTGGATGCTGGCCGGGGATGTCATGGTCCCGGTACAAGACATCCTCCATTCCGATACCCCCCTCGAAGAGGCCCTCAGCCTCATGGAACAAATGGAAGCCGAGGAAACCATCCTCCGCGACCCCGACACCCACGTCCCTGTCGGGCTTTTCGACCTCCGCTCCGCCAAACGATCCGTCTCCCGCAAACTTCTACAAATGCAGGGATCGTGAGGTTTTTGCTTCAGAGCTGAATGGTGGACTTCGAACTGGTAAGACCCTTGGAGTTAGGCTATAGGTCTTTTATGCGCATGTGTTGTCACAGAATCCAGTCCCACCTGATGATGACTCTCCTCGTGGTTTTTTGCGGGGTACGGGCCGATAATGTTCCCGTCGCCCCCCTCCTGCCGGATCAAAGCGAATCGGGCGGTCCGGTCTATACCTTGGAAACCCGTTCGCTGCAAGTGACGATCGTTCCGTCGGAAGGCGGGATCACTTCCCTCCGCCTTTGGGGGGAAGAAGAACTCCTAAAATCACCTCTACGAATTGAACCCACGCTTCAAAATACTCCTTCCACGTCCGAGGTTCCCTGGGAAAGTCGGGGATGGCGCACCTACGAGGGAAATCAGGTCGTAATGCTGACCCGAAGTCTGGGCCCGCCCCTCAGTTGCAGGATCATTCAATTGATCGAACTGCCTGCGGAAGGTACGCATCTCCGGGTAACCACCCGCATCACCGGAACCGGACCCGGAGACCAGCGACTGCTGAAGCCCACCGCTCAGTGGACCTTGAAACGCCCGGAACATATGTGGACGCGTGACCCTTATCACATACTGGCCTGGCAGCACCACTACACCGCATGGAGCGTGAACTGGCACATTGAGGACCTCACTTCTGCTCTGGAGGGCGGGATTTTCTCCCACATGACTCAACAACATGTGGAAATGCAGAGCAGCCCAGGACATCTCCAACTCCCTCCCCAGGGCTGGACCCTCATTTGCACCCTGGCGCTTCAAGTCAACCGGGGAAACCCGGATCAACCCGCAATCGAGATTATACATACATGGCCTCCCTCCCTCAACTAGCCCACTCCGGAATCTACCTTTTTTTCGTCTTTTTTCTCTACAGCGGATGCCAAAGCACGCCTGTGCCAACTGGAGACACTGTGGTCTCCGTGTCCTGGGTGAACTCGAGCCCCCACGCCATCCCCTACATTCAGACCACCCTCTGCAACTCCGCCACCGTCAGCCTCGAACAGCTTCCCGGGTACAGCGAAGTTCCGGTCTCCACCCGACAATCTCTCACCCAAAACTGCCGGGTGGAAACGACTCTGGTCCAAAATGGCGAAACCGTTTCCCTGGGATCCGGTTGGTTGGATTCCCCAACTCGAAAAAGCAAGAACCGCGAATACAACCTGCGGGTTCACCTCCAAACCGGAGCTCCTCCCCGACTCCAACTGGAACCGGTCCAGAACCTGCGCGCCCGCATGAATGCGGCCGTCGATCACAGCAACGTAGATCGCCGGGAGTAAGAGCGATTCCAGACACATGTTCGTGCAGGTTATACCGATTCTTCCTGCACAGTGTTCATCAGCGAGCCAATCCCTGACACGGTGGTGGCCATATGGTCACCCGCCTGCAAGTACCGTGGCGGAATAAGGGCCGCACCTACTCCGGGCGGAGTGCCGGTGAGGATCACCGTTCCGGGCAGAAGAGTGGCGCTTCCACTGAGAAATGTGATCAGTTCCTGTACGGAAAAAATCATGTCAGAGCTGTTAGAAGATTGCATTAATTCCCCATTGAGTTCGAATTTCAGATCCAGGTGGTTTGGATCCGTGAGTTCATCCGTTGTGACCATTACCGGTCCTAACGGACAAAAAGTATCGAAGCTTTTTCCCCGGACCCACTGACCCCCGCTATAGATTTTCTGCCAGTCCCGGGCACTGACATCATTAGCCACAGTATAGCCCGCCACATAGTCCAGTGCGTCCTCCTGGCGAATATTTTTGCAACGCTTACCGATGATGATCGCCAATTCCACTTCGTAATCCACCGAATCACTGGCCAGGAACCGGGGTAATCGCACGACATCTTCATGCCCAATCACCGAAGCCGAATTTTTCATGGTCACTACCGGATGCTCCGGGATGGGCACATTCATTTCGTTGGCATGTTCGCGATAATTAACTCCAATCGCATACACCACCCGCGGATCCAGCGGGGGGAGAAAGCGGATAGGCTGTACGCATTCGCCGGTTGGGGACCATCCCTCCGTCAGGGAGCCTTCACAGCGTACCCACCCGTCCTCTTGTTGCAGAACAGATGTTACCTCATTCGATTCTAGTAAAACTCGGGCAATGCGCATATGGAAATCTTCAGGAAAGGAGGTAGGTGTTTTTCGATAATCCTCGGGATTATTTTTCTGCCATCACTTGCCGCAGCACATACTGCAAAATGCCTCCGTGTACGACATAATCCACTTCGATGGCGGAATCGATTCGGCACAGCGCATTGAATGTGGATGTGCTGCCATCCGCTTTCGTGACCGTCACCGGCAATTGTTTATGGGGGCTCAGCCCCTCGGAGATTCCGCCGATCGAATACGTTTCGGTTCCGTCCAGCCCCAACCCGGCAGCGGTTTCCCCCTCGGAGAATTCAAGAGGCAACACGCCCATTTCGACCAGATTGCTACGGTGAATTCGCTCGAAGCTTTCTGCGATCACGGCTTTGACACCCAATAAGAAGGTACCTTTAGCCGCCCAGTCGCGTGAGGATCCGGCTCCGTACAATTTACCGGCAACCACCACCAGGTTACGGTTTTCCTGATCATAGCGTATGGCCGCGTCGTACACCGACATTTCTTCGCCCGAGGGTAGATGGCGGGTATACCCCCCTTCCCTGTCAACCAGCAGATTACGAATACGAATGTTTGCAAAGGTTCCCCGCATCATCACTTCGTGATTTCCGCGGCGGCTGCCAAAAGAATTAAAGTCTGCCTTTTCGACTCCATGCTCATTCAAATATTTCTGAGCGGGTGATGGCACCGGTATCGCGCCTGCGGGCGAGATGTGGTCGGTGGTAATGAAATCACCCAAGTACAGCAAAGCGTGCGCCTCCTCGATATCCACCGGAGCGGAGGTGTCGGGTCCAAATTCGTCGAAGAAAGAGGGTTCACGTATGTAAGATGAGTCTTCATCAAACGTAAAGGTCGGACTCTTCACCTCGGGAAGCTTGTTCCATACCGGACTGGAGGTCACAATATTGTCATACATCTTCCGGTACAGCTCGGGATTGTTCGCATCCGCCAGCAGAGACAGAATTTCCTGGCGGCTGGGCCAGATATCCTTCAAGTAGACATCCTTCCCCTCGGGATCCTGGCCGATGGGATCCTTAAGTAAATCGCCCCCCACATTTCCCTTCAGCGCGTAGGCCACCACCAATGGCGGACTGGCGAGATAGTTGGTTTTAGTCAGAGGATGCACCCGGCCTTCAAAATTACGGTTCCCGGACAGCACCGCTGCCGTATTCAAGTCCGCCTTCTGAATAGCCTCCTCGATTTCGGGTTGCAGGGGCCCACTATTACCAATACAGGTAGTACAGCCATACGCAACCACTTGGAAACCGAGGGCCTCAAGAGAGGGAAGCAGACCGGCATTTTTCAAGTACTCGGTTACCACGCGGCTCCCGGGAGCCAAACTGGTTTTGACGTATGCGGGAACTTTCAATCCCTTTTCCACCGCTTTCTTCGCCACCAGACCCGCTCCCAGTAACAAGGTTGGATTAGAGGTGTTGGTGCAACTAGTAATGGATGCAATTACCACGTCCCCGTGCTTTAGAATGCCAAATTCACCGGCGGAGGCGGTGTCATCCAACCGACTTTCATCCATGCCGAATCCACTGGGCCCTACTGGAGCGGTCAGGCTCTTGTGAAATTCATGACCTACATTCTTAATCAGCAACCGATCCTGCGGACGTTTTGGACCGGCCAAACTCGGTTCGAGTTCCGAAAGGTTGATTTCGACCACATCCGAGTAGTTCGGGTCAGGATCACCACTCTGCCGCCACAGCCCCTGTTTACGGCAATAGGTTTCCACCAGTTCCAACTGTTCATCGGTACGCCCGGTCAGGCGCAAATAGTCAATAGTGGCGGCATCCACCGGGAAGAACCCCATGGTGGCGCCATATTCAGGAGCCATATTGGCAATAGGGGCTCGGTCTGCGACCGTCATGGAATCGAGCCCTTCCCCGAAGTACTCCACAAACGACCCCACCACGCCCTTCTCACGCAAGACCTGCGTGGCCTTCAATGCAATGTCAGTGGGGGTACACGTATCTGGAAGAGCTCCGGTCAATTTGCACCCTACCACTTTCGGAGTCAGGATAGGAATCGGTTGACCCAGCATCGCGGCCTCCGCTTCGATTCCGCCCACCCCCCAGCCCATAACCCCCATGGAATTAATCATCACCGTATGCGAGTCCGTTCCCACCAGCGTGTCAGGGAAGGCCACGTCACGACCATCCGCATCCTTATTGCACCCCACGCAACTGGCCAGATATTCCATATTCACTTGATGACAGATACCCAGACCCGGAGGCAGCACGCTCAATTTTTTAAAAGCTCCCTGACCCCAGCGCAAAAAGACATAACGCTCATGATTACGTTCGAACTCCTTATCCAAATTAAGCTGAAAAGCATCTTGCCCGCGGTATTCATCAATTTGCACCGAGTGATCGATCACCAGATCCACCGGAATCTCAGGTTCAATTTTTGCGGGATCCTGACCTGCCCGAGCCAACGCCGCCCGCAACGCCGCCAGATCCACCACACAGGGCACCCCGGTGAAGTCCTGCAGGAGCACCCGCGAAGGGAGATAAGGAAACTCTCCAGCCTCATCGGAATCCGCAGAAGGAGACCACTTAACCAGGTTTTCGATCTGTTCGGGTGTATACGCGGGGTGCGACTGATTCCTCAACAGTGATTCCAGCAGAATTTTCACAGAGTAGGGCAATAGCTGCAGGTCAATCCCCGCCTGCTGTTCAAGAACCGCAAGACTGTAAAAATGTATCACCCTCCCGGATGACAAGGTGAAATCACGTAATGTTGATGCGCCGGAATTCATAGATTCTCCAAAAGTTTTAAAATATTTCACAGATAAGCGACGAAACGCCTCGATTCGAATACGATTGATAAACCTATTTGTCAACAAAACAGAAAATCACACAAACACGAAGGGAAGTCAAAAATTCAGGAAATCCAGGCAATTATTATATAACAACAGGTGATTTAATATATAACCTATATAACAACAGGTGATATTTATGTTGACTTTTTGATCACGATATTCCATCATCGCTTTATGAAAACAACCAATCAGATTCCAAGTGTATGGGCGGGTGTAGGGGAGAAGCGGAAGCGGGGCTTGAGGGTGCTGCCGAAGCGGGAGGCGTTTTTTGTGCATGTCACGAGCAGAGCCGTGGGGCAGGCGTTTTTGTTCGGGGATGTTGAGAAGCGGGTGTTTTTGAAGAAAATGCGGGCGTGGGCGGTGTTTTCGGGGATTGAGGTGGTGACGCATTGTCTGATGGATAATCATTTCCACCTATTGTTGTGGGTTCCGAAGGTGAGTGAGCTGGATCATGAGGTGATTGTGGAACGGTTGAAGCTGGTGTGGCCGAAAGAAGTGGAAGAGTGGGGAGAGCTTATTATGAGACCTGCACGTACAGGAGGCGATGGACGCGGCAATGGTGGAGCGTATGGGCGATTTGCCGGAGTTTATGCGGGTGCTGAAGCAAACCTTTACCTGCTGGTATAATGCGAAGGAGGGTCGGAAGGGGACGCTGTGGGATACGCAGTATCGGGTGTGGTGAGGTGGGTAATCCGCTAAGGTACTGTCAGTTTGCAGCATATATCAGAAGCCTGAATCCAGTGCAGGCAGGTCACAGTAGTAGGCCTCCAGTAAAGATGCAGTGTGTGGAAGTAGCTATGGCTCGCTTGCAGGGAGTGATTCAGCTTCGCAGAAGGAGCTGAACTTGCTGGTGCGCTATTCGCAGGAATTCTGCCGGATTCAGCGGTGTCGGTGCGGAAAACAGCCCGGAATCCGACAAAAAGGGATGGAAGAAGGAAGGTAGAGACTCTGAGGAGGAGCTGCTGCCAGGTGCGCACGGCTCCGCTGGGACGAGAGTGCAACAGGCCTACCAGTTGCTTTCTGGCCCACACGAGGAATGACAGGGACAGAGGACCCCCAATCACACAGGAAAGAATTCAGGGGATGGAAGGGGACAGATCCGCTGGAAGTGGTGGCGGAGTATGAAGCGTCAGGAAAGTACCGATGGTAGAAGATGCTGCATCAACGAATGCGCTGGCTGACACGCAGGGTTGGGGGCAGAGGAAGTCAGGTTTTGGAAGGATCTGATGCGGGAATATCGCGGATGCTTCGGTCCGAAGCGAAAAAAAGCGGGAAAACCACTGCCGGTGGATATCCCGGGGGTGGAATCGCTCAGAGGGGTGGATGGGAAATAAGAGATTTCTGAAAAATACAAGTGACTATATATTCCGCCTGACATTGGAAAACCAGTGGGTAAACTGCTCAGAAGTATCTCGGTACATTTATGACTTGTTTAAGGTCGAAAACCGAGCATATTATTAAAAGTCATGGAAGTAACCGTTTTTTTAAGTGATTCCGATTCTGAACCGTACCCTCGAGGCCCCTGCAGCGGGGTTGAAATGCTGCGATGATCACAACACTTTTGCTCGTTCAAGGGGGAATTGTCTTTTTTTTGCTATTGGGGTCCGCTTTTTTCTCGAGTTCGGAAACTGCACTTTTTTCTTTTGATTTGCATGAAGTCAATCGCATTGGTGAAACGGATCCTGAAACCGCTGACCGTTTGAGGCATTTACTGGAACAGCCCACACGCCTGCTCTCCACCATCCTTATTGGAAATACGATTGTGAATGTGAACTTCTGGATTGTGGGAGCGTTGATGCTGGAGGGGGTGGGGATGCAACATGAGTGGACCCAAGTAGGTATTCTGACCCTAATCACTCTGGTTTTCGGGGAATTCGCTCCCAAGCGCGTGGCTCTTCGCCTTCGCGAACGTCTGGCACCTTTTTATTCACGGCAATTGATATGGATCGTAACCTGTCTGAAATGGCCCCGCGGGCTGTTGGAGTCAATCACCAATACCTTTTCAGCCTTCTTTTTGCCTAGTGGCCATATTATCACCCGTGCGGAGTATGACACATTGATGGAGGCCAGTGGTGAAAGCGGGGGATTGGATGACCACGAGCATAAAATGGTTCAGGCTATTTTGTCTATGGAACGTCAGACGGTTAGTGATGTGATGACCCCCCGGGTGGACTTGGAGGGTGTGGATCTTTCGGAACCGGATCAGGATATTGTGGCGATTGCCAAATCCTGCAAATTTCGCCATCTGGTGCTGTATCGCGAACAATTAGACAACATTGAGGGGCTACTGGATGTGCGGGCTTACCTTCTAGATCCCAAGCGCTCCCTGGAAAACGCCAGTGTACGTCCATTTTTCGTGCCGGAACTTTGCACCCTGGACAAACTACTCACTCAAATGCTGACCGCACGCAAACGGGTAGCGGTGGTTGTGGATGAATACGGCGGTACGGCAGGATTGATTACCCGGGGGGACATCCTGGAGGAGTTGACGGGGGAAATGGATGTCGAGGAAGACCAGAGACTGGTTTGCGAACAGTTGACCGAAACTGCTTGGTTGCTCGACGGTCAGACCCACCTTCTGGATGTGGAAAGAATTACAGGACTGCATTTAGAGTCGGAAACGGCGGACCGGCTGGCGGGTTGGTTTATGGAAGAAGCGGAGCACCTTCCCCGATTACACGAGCTGTTGGTGGGACCGGGCTATAAAGCCATGGTGCGGCAGATGCGACGAAATAGGATCGTGCTGATTTTGCTAGAGCGGGTCCCGGAAACCGAGGAGGCGAAATGAGTTCCGTAACCCAACTGGTGTTGTTTGTTCTCTTTTTGATCGCGTCCGCCTTTTACTCGGGAATGGAAACGGGCATCGTGTCAATTAATCGGGTGCGGCTTCGACATTTAAGCAAGCGTCGAAACCGGCGGGCTCTGAAACTGGAGGAACTGCTTAAGGATCCGGATCAACTTTTGGCTACCAGTCTGGTGGGCACTAATCTCGCCAACACCGCATTTACGGTGGTGGGTACCCGACTTCTCGTGGACCTGACGGGTTCCGCACGGGTGGGCGGGATCGTGTCCGGAATCCTGCTCACGCTTTTGATTCTCATTTTCGGTGAATATGTACCCAAAGCCTGGTTTCAAAGCCATCCCCTGATACGATCCGCACGGTTCCTCCCTGTGTTTCAAGTGTCAAAAGTGCTCTTTCACGGGATCAGCGTACCCGTAATCGGATTGGTGCGTTTGGTAATTCCGGCACCGGAAACCGATGAAGATGCGGCCCGCCAGGCGAGGATTACCCGGCGCGATATCCAGTATTTGCTCAGTCGGGAAAGCGGGGCGACTCCGGATCTCAGCGAGCAGCGCCGCCGCATGGTGGTGGGGGTGTTCGGGCTTTCGGATAAGAACGCCCGAGAGGTGATGATTCCGCGGGAACAGATGCTACAGATTCGATCGGACACCCCCATGGCGGATATCCTGGAACTGGCCACTAAATCAAAAGTCAAAAGCTTTCCCGTGTTTTCCGATACCGAGAAACGTTTCACGGGGATCCTGCAATTGCAGGATCTGTTTGAGCGCATTGATGAGCCCGACCTCAAAGTACCGGATCTCATTCGGCCACCGCAGTACGTCGAAGAAGAGGTTCCCGCAGATGATTTGATTCCACGAATGCGCCTGACCCGTCAACCGATGCTATTGGTGAGGGATGATCAGGGGGTGGTAATTGGCTTTGTTACCACGGAAGTGGTGCTTGAAGAAATCGTGGGGCCACTGTATGATAGATAACACCCTTTACTAGGAGAATTCGGTTTGTGAAAAAAAAATATCAGTTCGTGTTATCGTGTATGCTGGCGCTTTTGGGAACCTCGCTTAGTGCGCAGCCTGCCCGCCCCGTGGTCTCGCATGAGCCCCCGGCTTCGGTGGTCTCCGGTCAACCTCTTCGAATCGTGGCCAGGGTGAGTAGCGAGGATCCGCTGGCCGAGGTGAATATGCACTTGGCCCAAAGTGGTGGAATCGCACCGGTAAAGCTCCCCATGAAATCAGCCGGTGCCGGAGTGTACTCAACCCAGGTTCGTCCCGAGTTGTTTGACGGGGTGGATTCATTTCGTTATTATATCGATGCGCGAACGGAGACGGGCGCCATCACGGAAAGCAACTGGATGACGGTACGGGTGATCGGGGACCGTGAGGCGGAAGGGGAAAAGCGATCCGGCTGGAAACGCCCAGCCCTCATCGGCGCGGGAGCGGTGGTTGCGGTCGGGGCTGGTGTCGCCATTGCCGGAAGCGGCGGTGGGAGTGGGGAAGGCGATCCCGGCACTGACCCGACGGATCCCGCAGATCAAGTGATCATAAGGACCGCCTCGGATCAGGTGAATGAGGCCTTGGTCAGTTTCCCCCGGGTGACGGTACTGGATGTGGGAGGTGATTTGGCCGGTCGCCGTATCCAGCGTGTTCGGGTGCGGCTGGAGTTTAACGGGGAGGACGGGGGAGAAGAGGAGTTTGAAGCCCGCTATAACGGTGTCACAATCTTGTCCGGTCGGACGGGCACTTCGGTCGTGGAGCAGGTGGATGTGGTAGGCGCCGCCGACACCCAGGTGGTCATCCGGGTGCTATCCTCGGTTCCGGTGGATGGAACAAACACGTTCCGATGGACAGCCACCGCGACATTTTTTGTGGAGTAAATCCCCTGTTTGATTTGTTCATGGTCCGCCTTAAGAGTAATTATATGACTCGTATACGTTCAAACGGTACTTTGTTTTCGGTGCTGGTTGCCGGGTTCCTACTGGCAGCCTGTGCAACCCCGGAGCGGAGAATTCGCTCAAATCCGGAACGCTTTGATAGCTTTCCTCTCGATGCGCAGGGCTCTATCCGAGCAGGGAAAATAGCATTAGGATTCACTCCGGAAATGGTGGAAATGGCCAAGGGGCACCCGAGTCGGCGCTATAGTCGCTACACCTCGGACGGAACCCTTGAAATCTGGAGTTATGTGCGGACCTACCCCTATACCACCAGCCAACCGGTGTATGTCGGAGGGCGCAGAGGGGGAACGGAATGGATCAATGTGACCGCGACCCAGGAGGTGGAGGAGTTGAAAGTTGAATTTTCAGAGGGGAAAGCGGTTGTCATCGAGGAACGGAAAGAGTAGGTCGGCATCTCTATTATGTTAGCGAAACGAATCATTCCCTGTCTGGATATCCGCAATAACCGCGTGGTCAAAGGAGTCAACTTTGTCGACCTGATTGATGCGGGCGATCCCATTGAGCAGGCCAAGGCCTATGAATCACAGGGGGCGGACGAGTTGACCTTCCTCGACATTACCGCCTCCCACGAGCGCCGCGAGACGGTGGTGGATTTGGTGGGCCGGGTCGGCAAAGAAGTGTTTATGCCCATGACCGTGGGCGGAGGCATCCGTACCGCCGCCGACGTGCGGCGTATGCTGAATGCGGGTGCGGACAAGGTGTCGATCAACACCGCGGCCATTCTTAATCCGGACATCATCGACGAAGCCGCGTCCTTTTATGGCTGTCAGTGCATTGTGGTTGCTATCGACGCTCGACGGAATCAGCAGGGTGGCTGGACTGTGTACACCCACGGCGGACGCGAACCCACGGAACTCGACGCAGTGGACTGGGCCAGGGAAGTGGTTCGACGCGGGGCGGGCGAAATTCTGCTGACCAGTATGGACGCGGACGGAACCAAGGACGGCTATGATCTTGAGCTTACCCGCGCCGTGGCCGAAGCCGTGGCCGTACCCGTCATCGCTTCTGGGGGAGCCGGCACTCTGGAACATCTCGCCGAGGCCCTGACCGCAGGCAAAGCCGATGCGGTGCTGGCCGCCAGCATTTTCCATTTTGGAACCTTCACTATTCGTGAAACCAAAGACTATCTCCGATCCAAAGGGATCGAAGTCCGAGTCTAAACCTCAAATTTATTACTAAACCTTTAACCCCCTTTATTCCATGGCCACGATTAATCCCGCATACGCACGACTCTCCGCCGGCTACCTGTTTCCGGAAATTGCCCGCCGCACCCGTGAATTCCAGTCCGCTCACCCCGACGCCAATATACTGCGTCTGGGGATTGGCGACACCACCGAATCACTTCCTCCCGTGGCCGTGGCCGGAATGAAAGAGGCCGTGGAAAAACTGGGGGATGTGAATACCTACTCCGGCTATGGGGACAGCGAGGGCATCACGCCACTCCGTCAGGCGATTTCGGACCTGTATCAAGGATGGGGCGCAGATGTAAATATGGCGGACGTCTTTGTCAGCGACGGAGCCAAATCCGACAGTGCGAATATTCAGTCGATTTTCGACACCGACAACGTGGTGGCGGTGCAGGATCCCGCCTACCCGGTGTATGTGGATTCAAACGTGATGGCCGGACGCACCGGACGTAAAAACGACCGGGGTCAGTACGAGGGACTGGTGTACATGCCCTGCACCGCTGAAAACGGTTTTTTCCCGGAAGTCCCGAAGCAAAAAGTCGATCTCATTTATATTTGCAGCCCCAACAATCCCACCGGCACCGTGGCCTCCAGAGCGCAGTTGGAAGGGTTTGTCCAGTATGCGCTCGAGCACAAGGCCGTGGTCCTTTTCGATAGCGCTTACGCTGCCTTCATCGAAGATCAAAACCTACCCAAGTCTATTTACGAAATTCCGGGTGCTCGGAAATGTGCGATTGAAGTAAACAGCTTCTCCAAAACCGCCGGCTTCACCGGGGTGCGACTTGGCTGGGCGATTGTGCCGGAAGAACTGGAAGCGGAAGATGCGGCTCCCGGAGTATTGCATAAAATGTGGACCCGCCGTCAAAACACCTATTTTAACGGGGCCTCCAATGTGGTGCAGGCCGGAGGCTTGGCCACTCTGAGTTCCGAAGGTCAGAAACAGACCAACGAGCTGGTGGCCTATTACATGGAGAACGCGCGGATCATCCGGGACTGTCTGGTGGAGCTGGGTCTAAAAGTTTTTGGCGGGGTCAACGCGCCCTACGTGTGGGTTAAAACCCCGGAGGGGGTTGGATCCTGGGAATTCTTTGATCAACTGCTCACCGACTGTCATGTGGTCGGCACCCCCGGAGCCGGCTTTGGCCCCAGCGGCGAAGGCTACTTCCGCCTTAGTGCCTTTGGGCACCGCGAAAATATCCAGGAAGCCACCCAGCGCATTCGCGATCGATTGAAGCTGTAAGATTTTTTTAAACCGCGAGTGGACGCGAATGGACGCTAACTTGATTATTTCAAACACTTGGCCACCCAAACCGTTTTATCTGTCTACGGTGCTTACTTTTCCGGACCCGATATTCCGTTTTGTCCCAATTGGTGACCCAATTTTTTCCCCAACGCCAACGCTTCAGCGATGGTGATATCCATATCGAGATAGCGGTAGGTGCCGAGTCGGCCGAGAAAGGTGACGCGGGGTTCCTGTTGGGCAAGGATTTGGTAGTGGGCGAGGCGCTCCTTATCGGCTTTGAGGCGCTTTGGATAAAACAGGTCGTCCCCCTCGCCGCTCTCTTTGCTGTATTCGGTGAAGACCACGGTCTGGTCGTGTGTTTCCCAGGGGGCAAAGTGTTTGTGTTCGACTTTGCGGGTCCAGGGAATGGATTCTTCGGGGTAGTTCATGCAGGCCACGCCCTGATAGTCCCCGGAATGGGTTTCCCGGTCCCAATAGACGGTTCGATAGCCGAGGTGCCCTTCGCAATATTCATAAAACTGATCGATGGCACCGGTATAGACGGTATGGATGAATCCGTTTGACAGCGCCCGGGCATAAGACGTATTCAGCTGAACCGCAATCAGGGGATGATCCAAGATGCGGCGAATGAGTTCGGTGTAGCCTGCTGAGGGAATGCCCTGATAAGTTTTATCGTAATAGTTGTCGTTGTAATCAAATCGGATGGGGAGTCGCTGGAACACGGAGGCGGGAAGTTCCCGGGGATCGGTCCCCCACTGCTTGCGGGTGTAGCCGCGAAAAAAGGTTTCATACAGGTCGCGTCCAAGGTGTTTGAGGGCGGCCTCCTCGAAATTCCGTGCTTCGTCGATGGAGGGATCGCCCCGGGTGGCCAGATAGGCTTTGGCTTCGGCGGGCGAAAAGGTTTTGCCGTAAAACTGATTGAGGGTGTGCAGATTGACGGGAAGACTGAAAACGCCCCGTGAAGTGGTGGCTTTCACCCGATTGACGAAAGGGCCGAATTCGGCAAAGCGGTTGACGTACTCCCAGACATCCTCGAGGTTGGTGTTGAAGATGTGAGGTCCGTAGCGATGCAGCAAAATTCCGGTTTCCGGATCGCGCTCAGTATGGCAGTTTCCGGCAATATGGGAACGTCGATCCAGGACCGTGGACGCAATCCCGGCCTCCGCTAACTCACGAGCCACCACTGCACCGGAAAAACCGGCACCGACGATCAAGAATGTGGATGGCTTATGGGTCATTGGTCATTGGTCATTTGTCAGTAGTCAATTATATTGTTATCGCAGACTCGAATTCAATCACGGAGTGGATGCGTTGGAGCAGATCAACGAGAGTTTCTTCCTCACTAAGATCTTCGGTGGGGATAATCCAGTCGGGGTCGCCCTCTCCGGGTTCTTCAAAGCGGGAGCTATGGGCGGTAAAATTTTTAATTTCACCGGATTTGGCTTTGGCGTAGAGTCCGTGAACATCGCGTTCCGCACAGGCCTCAAAGGAGGCGCGGGTGAAGATAGGGATGCAATCCCCGCCGCCAATGACCTCCCGAGCCATGTGACGCAGTTTGCGTTTGGGCGTTATAAAGGAGCAAATGGCAATGATAAGACCATAAAACCAGAATACGTGAGCGCGCTGTTGCAGCAGCATCTCCTTGGTGCGACGATCCTGCATACGGTGGAATTCGGAATGGAGGTTGTCGGGAGATGGGGGCATAACGAAGTCAGAGGTCGGAGGTCAAGAGGTCAGGTGAGTAGTACTACTTTGAAAATATCGTTTTGATGTTTACAATATACACTACTTCTGGAGATACCCCGGGTGTTAGCTGTCGGAAGCGGAAAGGGAGAGGGGCGATGTTCAAATTGTCACCAAGGTTTTCTATTTTGGAGGAAAGAAGGAAGCAAGGGTATTTACGTATGAAATAATCGGGGTACCAACGCATGAAATCTGGTGCCCGAAAACGCGGGTAGTCTGAACCTGTTTCTGGATTTGACAGATGCGGCTGAAATCAGTAGAGATTTGGTATGTCATCTTTCTTTGCCCGTCGTTTTGGTTTTAACCGCTCCCGTAAAAAGGACATTCCCGGTGGTTTGTGGAACAAGTGTCCAAGCTGTGCGGAAATGTTGTATCAAGAGGACCTGATAAAAAATTTACAGGTCTGCACCGCCTGTGGACATCACTTCCCCATGAGCCGCGCGCAACGTATCGCGATGTTCTGCGATCCAGAGTCCTTTGAGGAATGGGACGCCGGAATGACCAGTCAGGATCCTCTGAAATTCACCGGAACCGATTCGTACGAAGCCAAGCTGAAACAAAACCGGGAAAAAACGGGATACGGGGATGCCATCGGGATTGGGAAAGCCACCATAGAGGGGCGTTCCATTGGGTTTGGGGTGATGGATTTCAGTTTTCTGGCCGCAAGCATGGGTTCCGTGGTGGGTGAAAAGGTGACTCGTCTCATCGAATATTCCACCGAGGCGGATATGCCGGTGATTCTGGTCTGCGCCTCCGGAGGCGCCCGCATGTATGAGGGAATGTTGAGTTTGATGCAAATGGCCAAAACCAGTGGAGCTCTGGCACGTCACGCTGCGAAAGGTCTTCCCTATATTCCCATTCTCACCCACCCGACTACCGCCGGGGTCATGGCCAGTTTCGCTACTCTCGGGGATGTGATCATCGCGGAGCCCGAGGCCCTCATCGGCTTCGCCGGACCGCGGGTGATCAAAGAAACCACGCTTCAAGATCTCCCCGAAGGATTTCAGCGTTCCGAATTCCTCAAGGACAAGGGACTGATTGATCAGGTGGTTCCGCGCGGTGAACTGCGTCCGCTGATAGTCGATTTGCTCGACGCCTTCCTGGCCGCCCGCACGCCCGCGTAAGGGCCTGTTAGACAGCTACCCGGATTTGTCTGCGTCCGAAGAAGATTACCCGCAGATTCCTCTGGAAGCCCGCTGATGCTTTTTTAAATAGAGTTTAATCAGCGGTCTGCAAAAACCGATTCAGGTTGTCCTCTGTCTGTTTGCTCAGATCATCGAGTTCCACCCCCCGAATTCGGGCCACCGTTTCGGCAATATTCAATAGGTTGCCCGGTTCCTGTCTATGGCCGTACCCCTGCGGATGCTGAAAGGGACTGTCGGTTTCCAATAAGAGTCGATCACCGGGTACCGCCTGAATTGCTTTTCGGAGTTTTTTGGAAGCGGGAGTCCGCAACAGCGCTCCTCCGAAGGAAAACCAGGCGTTTTGCTCCGCAAAGACGTCAACCTGTTCAGGACTTCCGCCGAAACTATGCAGAAGAAAACGGGATGGAGCCCCTTGCTTTAGTTCCTCGTGCAACTCCGCCCACGCTCCGATCAGGTGAATCGTGCAGGGCCGATGCAGTTCCCTTCCGAGATTCCATTGTCGCCGGAACACTTTTCGTTGCAGGTCCATAGGGGTGGATGTTAATTTGGAATCCAAACCGATTTCGCCGATTCCTGCCTGGGGATATTTGTACAGATAGCCCCGAAGCAGCAATTCCCAGTCCTCCCGAATCCCCTCCACTTTCCAGGGATGCACCCCGAAGTGGGGCAAGACCGCAGGATGCGCGTCCGCCAATGACGCAACCCGCTCCCAGTCATCGGGACAAGTACCGTTTACGACAAAACGCCGAATCCCGTTGCGGGTAGCCCGGTCGAGGATCGACTCAATTTCGGAGAGACATGCCGGATCCTGCAAGTGACAATGTGCATCTGTCCAAGTGGTAGTATTCATGTGCAAAGCTCTCCCTGATACCAGCCACGTGACTGCATGGACGCAGCGAGTTCATGTAAAAATCGTCCTTTGCTGTACACCGACGGAGGCGCTAATCGGTTTTCGGGATCGGAATCCGTGAACACCCGGAAAATCGGGAGCGTGGCGGGGGGCCGCCGCAGCAATTGCATGACCAATTCCAGCCAGTCCGCTTCGGACAACACTGGAAATGGATGCAGGGTCCACGCCTCCCCCATCACCGAACTTTTCAACACATGCAGGTTATGGAGTTTAAGGGCATTGGTCCGGGTGTGGGTCACCAAATCCAGCGTCTCGAACATGTGATCCGCAGTTTCCCCCGGCAGACCGAACAACAAGTGTGCACAACATTTCAGCCCCGCGTCGCTCAAGCGTGCAATCGCCTGCTGACTGTCCGCCCACCGGTGGCGTCGGTTGATGGATTCCAATGTTCGATCCCGGGCCGTCTGCACGCCCAGTTCCACCCAGACCTCAATCCCTTGGTTCCATTCCTGCAACAGTTTCAGGGTGGCCGGGGGAAGACAGTCGGGACGGGTTCCCAGGCTCAGCGAAACAAAGTTCCCGGCCTCCAGCAGCGGTTCCACTAACTCGCGTAATGCACGCACCGACGCATAGGTGGCGGTGTAGGCCTGAATATACAGCTCCAACAAGCCGGATCCATATCGTTCCCGGACAAAGTGAATTCCGCAGTGCATCTGATCCTGCAGCGTTTCCACTCCCAGGGTTTGGCGAGCCCGACCGCCATCCTCGGCGCAAAAGGTGCATCCACCCGGTAGTCCCCGTTCCCGGTGCGGACAGGACCAGCCGGGATCAATCGGAACCCGGTACAGAGGCCGGCACCACCGCTCCATGGCCCAGGTTTTATGGGAAAACCAGGGCAATGGACTGGTTTCAGGCTCAGAGTTGGTCGCGAAAGTACTCAATGGTGCGGGTCAGCCCTTCTTCCAGTTGAACCGTTGGCCGCCAGCCGTTCAATTTTTCTTTTGCCAACGAGATATCCGGTTTGCGTTGTTTGGGATCGTCCTGGGGCAGGGGCTGGAACATCAACTTGGAAGAGGCGCCCGTCAACTCAATGACCTTTTCGGCGAGTTCCAGCATGGTGAATTCACCGGGATTTCCGATGTTCACGGGACCAGTGAAGCCCTTCTCGGTCTGCATCAGGCGTCGGAAGCCTTCGATCAGGTCGTCGCAGAAGCAGAAGCTTCGGGTTTGGGAACCATCCCCGTAAATAGTGATATCCTCCCCCTGCAAGGCCTGAACAATAAAATTGGACACCACCCGCCCATCGTGGGGATGCATGCGGGGTCCGTAGGTATTGAAAATTCGCACGACCTTGATGTCAACCTGGTGTTGTCGATGGTAATCAAAAAACAGGGTTTCCGCACAGCGTTTGCCTTCGTCATAACAACTGCGGATACCGATCGGATTGACTTTTCCCCAGTAATCCTCCTTTTGCGGATGCACTTCGGGGTCGCCATACACTTCGCTGGTGGAAGCTTGCATAATCCGTGCATGGGTGCGTTTGGCCAATCCCAACATATTGATCGCACCGTGAACGCTAGTTTTTGTGGTTTGCACCGGATCGAACTGATAATGAACCGGACTGGCGGGGCAGGCAAGGTTATAAATCTCGTCCACTTCGCAAAAATAGGGCAGGGTCACATCATGGCGAACCAACTCAAAGTAAGGATTTCCGATCAGGTGTGCGATATTCTGCTTTTGGCCGGTGAAAAAGTTATCCATGCAGATCACATCATAGTCTTCTGACAACAGGCGGTCGCATAAATGACTGCCCAAAAATCCGGCACCGCCGGTGACCAAAGCTGATTTTCTCATAGGGGAATTTCCTTCGTGTAGATGAATAGAACTTTTTAAGTAGCCGGAATAGGTCTGTTTGTCATTAAAAACCCAACACGATTTCCCCCTCTATCCGTCCTGCATACACCAACTGGTGTGCTGGTGTGCTTTCCCGTGTGTTCGGGGTTGCACCGGACGGGTGCGGGACGTATATTGATGCTTGTGAAAAGTTCCCTTAAACCTTTTAGTCCTGTTTTTTGTGTGTTGCTACTGTTGGTGTCGGCGTGTGGACGGAGTCCTGAATCGCTCGCCCACAACGGGATTGAGGCCCTGAACTCAGGCCGGGAGGCCAAGGCGGCCCGCTGGCTGAGTCGGGCGGCGGAACGGTCACCGCAGGGGGCGAAAACGGCGGATCTGTGGAGTTACGCGGGCTTGGCGGCGTATCGGGCCGGCCAGGTGGAGGAAGCCGAAGCGGCGTTCAGGCGGGCCATCGACCTGAATCCACAGCACTTCGAGGCCCTGTACAATTACGGGGATCTGTTGTTTCGTGAAAACCGGGAGGAGGAGGCGCGTCCGCTGCTGCAAAATGCGGCCGCCGCGGATGCGACCCGGAGCGAGCCTCTGGAGGCCTTGGCGGGAATCGCGCTGCGAAATGGAGAGTTTGATACCGCTTTTGATTTACTGTCCCGGGCCAGGTCCCGTGATGAAAACGCACGGGTGCTCACTTCTTTGGCGGTGGCGGGTGGCGGGTTGCTTCCTCTGTCGGAAACCCGGGAGTTGCTGCAGCGGGCGGTTACGATGGAGCCTTCCTATGGCCCCGCCCAACTGAATCTGGCCTCGATTTTGGATCAGAACCGTCTGGATCCGGAGCAGGCGATTGCGCATTACGAGGCGTACCTGCGAGTGGACACGGATGATACCAAGACGGCGCAGGTGCGGCAACGGATTCAGATCATGAACAATCGGCAGGCCTCGGGTGATTTCGCCCGTCCCGATCCGGTCCGGGTGGAAGTGGAGGATCTGTTGGCCCAGGCCGCCGCCGCCTCCCGAAAAGGTGAGGATGCGGCAGTATTGCAATTTTGTCTGCGTGCGAACGCGACGGCCGTCCGTGCCCAACGCTCCGATCTGCGTGAACGCGCGTTGCGGGCCGCCACCACCCTGGCCCCTGATTCCTCACGGGCGCACTTGGGGCTGGCGAATTTTTTAAAGGATCAGGGACGGGAACGGGAGGCGTTCACGAACTTCCGCTTGGCGCATACGCTGGCTCCCGCCTGGCCCTTGGCCCTGGACTCCGCAGTCGCCTCTGCGGCTGAAGTCGGGGACCGCAATCTGGTGCGGAGTTTGTTGGAGACTTCGCATGAAGCGGGCTCGGACAGCCCCTCGCTGCTGTTGCGGGTGGGGGATTTGTATGCGGAGGAACTGAATGATCCCCGGCAGGCCCGCAGGGTGTATCAGGTAATTTTGGATCGGTTTCCTGATGCCCCCGAAGTGTCGGAGGTTCAGGATCGGATGGCGCGGTAAAATTAAAGAGGCCCCAGCACAATCACAAATTCCCCTTTTGAACTGTGGCTTTCGAGGAAGAGGGTCAGTTCGGCGGCGGTGCCTTGTTGCAGAGTTTCGAACTTTTTGGTCAGCTCCCGGGCCATGAACACCGGGCGGTCGCCGAGCAGTTCCGCGATATCGGCCAGCAATTTGGAAATCCGGTGGGTGGATTCATAGAGTACCACGGTACGGGATTCCTCTTGGAGCGATTCCAGAAGTCGACGGCGTCCGGCGCTTTTGTTGGGGGGAAAGCCGAGAAATATAAATCCGTCCTGACCCCATCCGCTGAGGGCGAGGGCGGTGGTGAGGGCGGTGGGTCCGGGAATGGAGGTGGTGAAGAATCCGGCTTCCCGCACCGCTTGTACCAGGCGGGAACCCGGATCGGAGATCAGAGGCATGCCGGCGTCGCTGACCAGTGCCACTGCGCGTCCGGAGTCGATTTCGTGCAGGACCCGCTCTACCCGCGAGCGTTCGTTGAATTCGTGACAGGAAAGCATGGGCTTGCTGATTTCGTAGCGTTGCAGCAGGATGCCGGTTTTGCGGGTGTCCTCGGCCAGAATTAGATCCACTTCGGTCAAGGTGCGCACGGCCCGATAGCTCATGTCCTCGAGATTGCCGATGGGGGTGCCGACGATGTAGAGTCCCGCGTCCATGGGAGTGCTCAGGCACCGCTCCGTTGCTTCTGCGGATCAAGCTGGGCAGGATGTCCGGTGAAGGTGCGGCAAATGGTGTCGAGCAGGGCGGAGGTGGAGACGCCGTCGAGCATAGGCGCGAGTCGGACTTCGCCGCCGTTGGCCTCCACGATGTCGCGTCCGCTGACGTAATGACTCCAGTCCGATGCCTTCACCAGGATGTCCGGGAGCAGGGAGGCGATCAGGTCTTTGGGTTCATCCTCGTCGAAGAGGACGACTGCGTCCACGCATTCCAGAGCGGCAAGCAGGGTGGCGCGGTGAGATTCTTGGACCAGAGGGCGTTTTTCCCCTTTGATACGGCGGATGGAGGCATCGGTATTGAGGCCCACGAGCAGGCGGTCCCCCTGTTGCCGCGACCATTCCAGATAGCCGACGTGCCCCGCATGCAGCAAATCAAAGGTGCCGTTGGTCATCACCACCCGGTCGCCGTCGGATTTCCATTGGTCACGCAGGTCTTTGGCGGCATGGGGAGATAGAATTTTGTCGGTCGCGGTGCGCATACCGGAATTCCTACCGAAGAAGGACGGAAATGCAATTCGATTTCATTTTGGGGTTGTGATTTGTTTCTGATTTCGGCTTGCACTATTATTAAAACAGGAAAAAGAGCCC
>JAGYLC010000139.1 GCA_018401235.1 Kiritimatiellia bacterium | reverse complement strand
GGGAGCGGTGTTATATGAATGTCTGATTCATCGTCCGCTGGTGTTCGGGGCCAACCGGGAGGAATTACTGGAAAAAATTTGCGAGGAACCCTTTGTGTCACCCGCCAAAAAGGAACCGTATCGGATGGTGCCCCCGGAACTGGACACCATTGTGATGACCGCCCTGGCCAAAGATCCCGCCAACCGCTATCAGAAGATGACTACATTTGTGGATGATTTACAAAAATTTCGTCGGGGGGAGGCTGTATCGGTGATGGCTGCCACCCGCCGCGCCCGCATTCAAAGGTGGGTGAAAGAGAATTTCCAACCCCGCCGAACCTTGGTCTGTCTACTCCTGGGTGCGCTCAGCGGCTTTGCTCTGAAATCGTGGATGGGCTAACATGAATCAGGAATGGGTACAGGTTACGTTGAAAGGCATATTGCCTACTCCGGGTGGGTCCGGGGTATTCCTGGAGCACGGGGACAAGGCCATCACCATTTTTATTGATCCCATGGTGTCGCATGCGCTGACCCTGGCCATGCAGGAGGAGTCCTCCCCGCGGCCGCTGACGCATGAACTGATGACCTCGGTGCTGGAGGGTCTGGGGGTTCGGCTGGACCGGGTGGAGATTCATGAGGTGAAGGATGAAACATTCTTCGCCCGCCTGCATTTGATTCAGGAGAACGAACTCGGAAAAAATCTGCTCGAGGTGGATGCCCGCCCCAGTGACGGCATGGTATTGGCGGTTCAGACCGGAGCACCCGTTCGGGTGGCCCGCGAGGTCTGGGACGCCGCGGAAAATATGAAATGGGCCATGGAGCAGTTGCGGTCGGATCAGCAAGAACGCTGATTCCCTGATCTTGTGCGTCATTTTCTTGCGCGGAACGGTATTCCGGTTAAGGGGGGGGGGATGAAACGCGGAGGATTCAATATAGCCCGGAGGCTGGCCCCTTATTATGGGCCCCATTACGGCGTGGCCGCGCAGGGGGTCCTGCGGGGGCTGGGGCTGATTTATGTCCTCTCCTTTTGGTCTCTGGCCGCACAGGTGATTGCCTTGAGCTCCCCGTCCGGTTTGCAACCGGTTTCGTTGTTGCTGGAGTATTTTCGTGAACAGGCCGGGGATATGGCTCCGTTGTGGTTTCCCAGTCTGGTCTGGATCTCTCCCTCTTCGCTTATGCTGCTTGCGCTTGCCGGGGTGGGGGCGTTGGCGGGGTTATGCATGCTGTTCGGATTTATGCCTTGGTTGAGCGCCCTCTTGAGTTGGCTTTGTTGGGTGTCTCTGCTTCAGGTCTGTCAACCCTGGCTCTCGAACCCGGGCGATTACCTGCTGGCGGAAATGGGGCTGGTGGGCTTGCTGCTGGTGCCGCCCGGCTGTCGATTCTACCCTGAAACCCTGCGAACCGGGTCGCGTATCACCGGAATCCTTCTGCTCAATGCGGTGTTGTTTAAACTTTTGTTCCGCAGTGGGCTCTCCAAACTGATGCTGGACGACCCCAGTTGGGCGGACGCCACCGCCTTTTTTCATTTTTTCGAGACCCAATCCCTGCCTTCATCCATAGCCTGGTATGCCCATCTGTTGCCGGAAATCGTGTTGACCTATGGCCTGTGGGGCATGATGTTTATCGAATTGATTCTGGTCTTTTACCTGTTTCTCCCCCGAACCTTTCGAAATATCCTGGCCGGGGCCGTTGGGGTGCACTCCATCCTGCTGCTTGCCACCGGACACCACGGTTTTTTGCCTCTGCTGATGCTGGTGCTGGCCTTTAGTTTAGTAGACGACGTGTCGTGGCGAAAAGCTCTGCCGGAAGTCTGGTCTCCCCCGGCCGCGATTAGTATGTATCGACCCGGGTTTTTATCGCTGTTGCTGTTGGCCCTTCTGCTGCCGCTGACCGTTTGGCAGAGCCTGGGAGGGCAACGGGACACCGTGCGTTCCCCCTGGAGCTTGGTTGAAGCGGGGCTGGGACGGGTTCATGCCGCCAACCGGTACGCCTTATTTTCCCACGTACCCGCGAAACGCAAAGAGTTGTCGATCCAAGGCAGTGTCGACGGGCGGCAGTGGGTGGAATACCGCTTTAAACTGAAGCCCACCGATCCCCGGAGTATTCCCCATTTTTCGGTGTTGCATCTGCCTCGACTGGATGATCAATTCACCAAACTGGCCCAACGAATCGATCCGGAGAAACCTGCCACCCCGCCTTTGTGGTTAATCCGGCTGGTGGAGCGATTGATGGTAAACGATCCCGCCACCCTTTCTTTGTTTCCGGTGAACCCGTTTCCGGATCAGCCCCCGAATTTTATTCGGATTGGGGTTTATGACTACCGCTTCGCCGACCCGGTGACCCGCCGGGAGGAGAAAACCTGGTGGATCCGCGAATTTAAAGGGTTCTATGGGCCGGTTTTTCGACGGGAATCATAACCTCGAATCCGTAAAATTGTTTGAACCACGGATATCCCTGCCGGACCACGGATGGAAGATTTGGGGGTACGAACCCTTTTTACGTAACTCGTAAGACAACAATTAATGAAGAATTCTTTGTCTTCGTTATCTTATATCCGTGGTCCGGCAAGGCTGTCCGTGGTCCATTACTTCTTGGGTCCTTTCCATGTACTCTTCGTTTACAAGTTAAATCCGCGTTTAGAATCTGTAGGAAATAAGTGGGGAATCCCTTGATCGATGATGGCTTTCTGCCGGAAAATCGCTATGATAGACGGTATGGATAAAAAACTATTTTCTGAACTGAACCTCTCCGACGGCATGCTCAAAGCCGTGCATGGCATGGGATTTGAGGCCGCCACCCCGATTCAATCGGAATCGATACCTCCTCTGATGGAAGGGCGGGACATGGTCGGGCAATCGCAAACCGGCTCCGGCAAAACCGCGGCCTTCGCCATTCCCGCCATTGAACGCATTGACACCTCCTCCAAGGCGACTCAGGTGCTGATTCTCTGTCCCACCGCGAACTCGCGTTGCAGGTGGCGGAGGAAACCGCTAAGCTCGCCCGCGGAAATCCGGGGGTGCGCGAACTGCCGGTATACGGGGGCAGGCCTACGACCGCCAATTGCGCGGACTCAAAAAGGTGCCCATATCGTGATAGGAACCCCGGGCCGGGTGCTGGATCACCTGAATAAAGGGAGTCTGAATCTGGATCAACTCCGCACCGTGATTCTGGACGAGGCCGACCGGATGCTGGACATGGGCTTTATGGATGAGATCAACGCCATTTTGGCCAAAATGCCGCCGGAACGGCAGACGGTGCTGTTTTCCGCCACGGTGCCGGGTCCCATCAAGACCCTGATCAAAAAATTCACCCAGGACCCGGTCTGGGTGAAGATCGAAGGTACCGAAATGACCGCGCCTGAAATTGATCAGGTCTGGTACGAGGTCGATCGCCGCAGCAAATTGGAAGTCCTCTGCCGTCTGATCGATTTTGAGGATGTGCGTTATGCCATTGTCTTCTGTGCCACCAAAATGATGGTGGACGAATTGGTGGAGCATTTGTCCGCCCGCGGATATTTGGCCGACAAGTTGCACGGGGACATGTCCCAGCAAATGCGGGAACGGGTGATGAACCGCTTCCGCAAGCGGAATCTGGAATTTCTGGTGGCCACCGACGTGGCGGCCCGCGGACTGGATGTGAAAGACATCGAAGTGGTGTTCAACTATGATCTTCCCAATGACGGAGAGGATTACGTGCACCGGATCGGCCGCACCGGGCGGGCCGGCAGCAAAGGCAAGGCGGTTACCCTGGTGGCCGGACGCGAAGTGTACAAACTTCAGAACATCATTCGCTTCACCAAAGCCAAAATTAAACGCGCGAACATCCCCACCGTGGATCAACTCATGGAGCAACGCGCCAATGCGTTTTATGATCAATTACGGGCCACCCTGGAGGCCCAAAGTTATCGTAAACACGAGGATTTGGTCGACCGCCTGCTGGATTTGGGACACAACCCCACCGACATCATATCCGCGTTGATGGACATGATGGACAAGTCCTCTGGAAAACCCGAACCGGAGGAGATTTACGCTCCGAAACCCGGCAACGCTTCCGGGAAAGCATCTGGAAAATCTCCCCGGCAAAGCAAAACCAAAAAATCCCGCAGTCGCGATTCGGGTGGAGACGATTTTTCCAGATCCTCGGACAGACCCGATTCCGAAGAGCGCGGCAAAAAAGGACGCCTTTCCGATATTGGACCCACCCGCAAACTCACCCTTAGCGTGGGACGCCAACACAACGTCAAACCAGGAGATATTCTGGGTGTAGTGCTGGGCGCCGCCGATATCAACCGCAGCAAAGTCGGCTACATCAAGCTCAACAACGCCAAGACCGAGATCGACCTGGCGGAGGACGTTGCCGACAAAGTGAAAAAGAAACTAAGTGGTATCAAATTCAAAGGGTATCGACTCAAAGTGACGGAAGAGCTCCTCCCTGAATGAAGGTGACTGGCGTATGATCGATTTACTTGCACGGACCGCGACAACTCCCCTAGAGAAAAAAGGAACAAGATGCTGAATGAACTGCTGAAACGTCGGGTGATTCCGGTGATTGTAATCCAAGACGCCCATGATGCGGAGCCCCTGATGGAAGCGCTGCTAAAAGGGGGGCTGGATGTGATTGAAGTGACCTGCCGCACGGTGGTGGCGCAGGAGGCGATTACCCGGATCAAAAAGGCGTTTCCCGAGGTTTTGATTGGAGCGGGCACGGTGGTCACCCCGGAGCAGGCCCGGATGTGCATGGATGCGGGGGTCGGGTTCGGTCTCGCTCCCGGACTCAACCCCGTGACCGTCGAGTACTTCAAGCAGCATAACACTCTGTTCATTCCCGGTATCGCGACACCGTCGGAGATTGAACAGGGGCTTTCACTTGGGTGCAAACTGTTGAAGTTCTTCCCCGCAGGCGCGCTGGGCGGGGTGGATATGCTGAAAAACCTCTCTGCGCCCTATGCGGCACTCGGAGTCAAGTTCTGCCCCACGGGCGGGGTAAATCTTGACAACATGAACGACTACCTCTCCCTGCCCACCGTCAGCGCCATTGGCGGTTCCTGGGTGGCCACCCAGAAACAGATCGCCGACAAAGACTGGGACACCATCACCCGACAAGTCAAAGAAGCGCTGGCGAAAGCCGCGGAACTGAAACCCTAAATTGTGCGTTCCCGCATCTACGGCTTATTTTTGACATCCGCTTGACCCATGCAACATTCTCTCACAAAACACTTGCCAAAACCAGCCTGCCTGTTGTAGAGTCTGCGCAACTCATTGCGGGGTGGAGCAGCCAGGTAGCTCGTCAGGCTCATAACCTGAAGGTCAGAGGTTCAAATCCTCTCCCCGCTACCATTTTAAACCCTTGTAAATTAACACTTTACAAGGGTTTTTCTTTGCCCGCATTCGGAGCGGAACAGGGGGAAACAGGGGCGAAAATAGGGTGCAAAAACACCCACAAACGCATCCACAAACACCCACGCTGCACCCACAATTGTTTGAAAATAAAAACATTTTCCTCCGTGAAGACCCAAAAAAGTGCTTTCCCTCCACATTATTTCACCGGAAACCACCGCGAAAACCCATACCACAGCACCGTAACCGCCCCGGCCCGCAACCCGGACCGCCAGGCAGGAACCCCATAAGCCCGTTGCAGCTTGTAGAATCTCACGCTCCCGGCCCAGCCGCCGTCCCCGCGCATCCAATCATAATCATGTCGCAGGCAGGGCGGGAAATACTTCGTCGGCCAATGCAGATCGGAAACCCCGGTACATCCGTCGCAATCCTCGAACCAGTCCCACTGCGGCGAGTCCAACGC
>JAGYLC010000138.1 GCA_018401235.1 Kiritimatiellia bacterium | reverse complement strand
CGAAAGATACTGCATCTGCTCCGCATCATCCCCCACCCGACGAAGCTCATAATGGCCTTTTTTGAGCGCGTCCACCGCCGAAGTGCTTTTCCCAACCCGATCTCCTTCCGCGAGATGATCCTGCAGAGCCTCCACCCAGCGCAGCACCAGTGGGTTCTTGAACGCGGGGGCCTCCAGATTCGCGCGGGCGAGTCGCAATGAGTCCTCCCAACGCTCGCCCCCCGCGCTTTCAAGCACGTCCAACACCTTATCTTGCAGAGCCGCTCCGCTCATCTCCGACAATCGATCCCGATGCTCGACAATTGCGGACCTCAGTTCTTCCGGTTTCCCTTCCAACAGAGTGTGCACCCGCGACCAGGTGAGCTCTTCCGGCTCCTCGTACAGGACCGTATCCATCAGCTCGTCCCGGGCGGCGAAGCGTTCGCGATCCCGTTCCGCGGCCATATTCAACAGTTCCTCAAACTCCGCCCCCCGGCCCGCGGCCTCCTCCAGTTCCGTCCACGTCTCGTCCGACGATGCGAGTTCCAGGACCTTGTCGGCAGTGGCTTCCACGTTTTCCGGCCCCACCAGCTCCAGATAGGCGGTGTAGGTTCCGCCGAAATGATTGTTCAGCACCCGGTCCGCCACCCGGATGCGGTGGGAATCGACAAACCACAACACCGGATTGTCATTCACTTGAATCCTGGAAATGCCCACACCCGCCAAGACCCCGAACACCACCAACACGCCCAAAATCAATTTTCGGTGATTCAGTGAGTAGACACCCACCCAGCTCAACACTCCACTTAACACTCCTTGTTTTTCAGCGGGAGCGTTCTTCGAAGCCTGCAATCGATCCAGAGTACGACGCGGCACCGCCAGCATGATATACGCCGGGATAAGGGTAACCGACAGCAGCCAGGCCAGACCCACCCCGAAGGCGACGAACATCCCGAACACCCGCACCGGCGGAATCGGGGTCAGCGCCAGGGAAGCAAAACCGGCAATGGTGGTCAGACTGGTGAAGAACATCGGAACAAACAGGTGGCCCATCACGTGCTCCAACGTTTTCCGCTTATCCCCGAATTTGGGATAGCTGTCGAAAAACTCGCTGAGAATGTGTACGGAGTCCGCCACCGCGATCGGCATTAGAAAAATGGCGATCATCGAACTCATAATGTGCACGTCGAATCCCATGCCGATCAGCAATCCCATGGTGCACAGCACCGATACGATTGCAATCAGCATGGGGGCGATAATCAGGGAGATGCGGCGAAAGAACATCCACAACAGCAGAAAAATCATTAGACCCGCCAGCGGAGCCGACGTGGCCATTTGCACCAGCATTTCCTGTCCGAAGGTGTCCTCTGCCACTGGCAACCCGGTAATGTACACCACATCCTCCTCCGGCCACTCCGCGGTCAGGTACTCCACCAAACTCGCCAGGTTGTACGAAAACTCCTTTTCAACTATCGGCAAATAGAGACCAATGGCCTCCCGGTCACCCGACAACAGGGTATCCCGATACAAGGGATTCGCCCAGGCTTCGTCGAATAACGCATCCGCTTCCACCTGGGTGGCAGGGGGTTCCTCCATCAGATATCGGATATCCAGCGCACCTTGCTCCAATTGACGCAGGGTATCCACCACACTGGGGGCAATGATTTCTTCCACAATCAACCCCGGTTTGCCATCCTCCGTGAACAGCCGCTGGGCATCCTGCTGAAACGCGGCGGCCAACACCCGGGGCCACCAGCCCGTTGGCCCCAACTCCGGCTGGTGACGCTCGCCGTCCACGGTCACCTGAATCCGTCCATCTTCGCTTTGACCCAAACTCAACAGCGCATCGGTCAATCGATGGATGCGGCCCAGGGTCTCCGGGTTCCAGGCCCCCTTTTCATGATCGGAATTCACCACACCCACCACCACAAAATCGTAGAGATCAAAGCGGGCCTTTACCTCCCGGTGAATTTGACGCACCGGCTCGTCATAGGCCAGCATGTTCTCGGGATTGTTGTCAAATTGCACTTTCGGGAATTGTAGCGTCAACAGCACCGTGGCCCCCAGAGTCAGCAACACTAACAGCCAGGGAAATCGAATTGCAAAACGGGTTAAAACCAACTTCATAGAACACTCCGGGTTAAAATCATGACTTCTTATATATCGTTTATTCTCGATACGTAAATAGTTTATTACCTATTCTTTTGATATGTTTCAGATTTGTGAAACGTTTTAAATCGAAAAAGGGAAAAAATCCGTATGTCCTCTGTTATGAATACAGATGTTGTCATCTTAGTTCTCGAAGCACTGACCGTATATATCCTGGTGTTGTGGGCACACTCCCTGCGCCATCGATTCGGGCCTGTGCACTTTTACGCCCTGATCGGGGGGCTCACCGCAGTGATGTCCTGGGTGACGGATGCCGGCATGACCGTCACCACCGAAGGCGGGATCACCCTATACGTGGGTTCCACCGTTTTTTACACCTCCCTACTGCTGGGGGTGTTTGTGATTTATGTGTTCGACGAACCCAAGGTCACCCGGGTGATGATTTCCACCATTGTCGGGGTCTCCGCGATTGTCCCCTGATCGCCATGGTACTGCATATGCAGAACGCCTTGATCAGCGATGTCCCCTGACCGATGTACCCTTACCCAGCCTGCGTATCAACAGCGCCTCCGTCTTCACCACCCTGGTCGTCTGGTCTTCTGGCCATCGTGTGGGAGTTCCTAGGCAAAGCCCATTTAAAAATGATGTTGGGCTCACGCACCTTTCTGACCCTGCTGGGGGTGATGTGGCTGGACGTGTTGCTTTTCAGCACCCTCGCCTTCGCCGGGAAACCTTATTATCTGTCTATCATGACCGGCACCCTGGTCACCCGCTTTCTCGTAACCGTAATGGCTTTTCCTATTCTGTATATCTATATCCGCCTGGAAAGCCGGCGGCCGGACGTGAAAATCGAAAACCGGCCCGTGCTCTCTATTTTGAAGCAAATTGCCGAAATCGAAGAGGAACTCACCGAAGCCCAGAAGGAAATTCAGCGGCGCAAGGAAGCGGAGGAGGCCCTGCTCAAGGCTCTCAACGAGGTCAAAACCCTGAGGGGCATGATCCCCATTTGCGCCGGATGTAAAAACATTCGCAACGACAAGGGATACTGGGAACGAATCGAGGTGTATATCCAGGCCCACTCCGACGCCGAATTCAGCCACGGCCTCTGCCCCGACTGCCAAAAAGAATATTTTCCCGATCTGGACCTTACCCAGTCGCCCTCCCGCTCAAAACCCCGATCCTGAAGTTAGGCACATTCCTGATGACGACCTCCTCCCCCGCAACTCCCCGAATCCAAAAGCTGCCGGTTCCCGATCCACTACGTCCTCCGGACATGCCCGCGGTCGAGACCAAAGCCGATTGGCCCTCCGCGGCCGGGGCGTGGCGGGACATGATCTTCAAAACCGAATACGGCACGCTCCCCCCTCCCCCTGACGGTGTCCGGGTCGAGCCTCTGGCCCACAGTCAAATGGGCAACTATCCGGACCGTCCCAACAAGTGGAGCTACCGGGTTCATCTGGAGGGACTCCGGCTTCCCTTCACGTTTACCTTCAGCATCTATTTTCCACAAGGTCCCGGACCCTTTCCGGTGATTCTGTACGGAGACGGATGCTGGGGATACCTCACCGAATCCATCCTTCAACGTTGTCTGAAGGAGGGCTGCGCGGTGGTGTCTTTCAACCGTACCGAATTCGCCGAGGATCTGGCCTATTCCGGTTCCGAAAACAACACCCGACGGGAAGGCGGCATCTTCGAGTTGTTTCCCGATCACGATTTCAAAGCCCTCGGCGCCTGGGCCTGGGGATACCACCGGGTCATCGACGCGTTGGAGACCTTTGACTTTTTGGATCTTAAACACCTGGCGGTCACCGGACATTCCCGCGGCGGCAAAACCGTGTTGCTGGCGGGCGCCACGGATGAGCGGATCACCCTGATCAACGACAACGCCTCCGGCACCGGCGGCAGCGCGCTCTTCCGCCACGTGGGCGCCGACGGCGAAAGTCTGGGCCTGATCACAAAAAACATCCCGTCCTGGTTCCTGGATTCGTTTGCCGAGTACAGTGACCGCGAGGAAGAGCTTCCCTTCGATCAGCACTGCCTGCTCGCCACCCTCGCCCCGCGTCCCGTGCTCCTGACCTACGCTCTCGAGGACCGTTGGTCGAATCCCGAGGGCATGGTCCTCTCCGCCGAAGCCGCGCGAAAGGTCTATGCATTCCTCGACGCCGAAGACCACATCGCCTATCACCTCCGCCCGGGCATCCATCAACACCATCCCCTTGACTGGGAAGTATTCCTCGACTTCCTTGCCTGGAAATGGCGGGGACAGAAGCCTGCGCATCCCTACAACCAACATCCATATCCGCATCTTTCAATCGTTTTCCCGTCACCCGGCAAGCCGGGCTCAAGTCGGTTTGACGTGACATACCCCGCACTGTGAAGAAGAATCCCTTCCGTTTCAAGCGTTAAGCCGAGTGTCGATCCTACTCGACCGGCCGAACCCCTGTTCAGCAAGCCAGGTCAACACGAACTGGATGTACACGTCCCACAATTCCCAGGTATGCCCCCCATCGGTTTCGAGGGCGGTGAGGGGAAGCTTCAATGATGTCGCTTCCGATTCGAAACGTTGGTGATGTGCAAAAAGTCCATCCTCTCTTCCGCAACCGATCCACATGGGAGGACAGGTGTCCGGGGAAATCCGCTGCCGCATCAGATAAAACAGATCCTCCTCGGTATCCACCGGACTGGCCAATCCGAATACCCGTGTCAACGTCCGCCGATACGATGATTCCGGGGGCTCCTTGAGGGCGCGTTCATGCAGAGCCACCAAATCCAACGCCCCCGAAAGCGAGGCCCCCGCCATGAACATCCCCGGTTTGCGCAACAGCCATTTCAGGGCGCCGTATCCCCCCATCGACAACCCGGCCACCGCGTTGTCCTGTTTGCGATCCGACAGAGGAAAGAAGGACCGCATCAGCCCCGGCAATTCCTCACTGAGAAAGCGCCAGTACTCCCCGCCATTCGCCATATCCGTGTAAAAGCTCCGATGCGCGTCCGGCATCACCACCGCACACCCCGCGGCCTCCGCATAGCGTTCGATGGAGGTGCGTCGGGTCCAAATGGTATGGTCGTCCGACAACCCGTGCAGAAGCCACAAACATGGCCATTGCACTTTAGAGGGAATCTTTTTCACTCCGATCTGCCGGTCCGAGGCCGGCTGCGGTACGATCACCGTCGCCCCTGTTTGCATACCCAAAGTTTCGGAAAAGAAATGTGAATGAAAGAGTGCCATTGTGTATCCCTACCTCTTCCAAAACCTCGGCGAGAACAACACCAGCACCGTGAACAGCTCCAGCCGGCCCAGGAGCATGCACAGCACCAGGATGAATTTACCCGCGTCCGCCAGATGGGCGAAGTTGGCGGTGGGTCCCACCAGGCTGAAACCCGGTCCCACGTTGCTCATGCAGGCAATCACCGCGGACGCGGCGGTTTGCAAATCCGGCGTCACCAGGGTCATCAGCAGCGTGGCCACCGTATACACGATGAAGTACAACAGATAAAACCCGAGGATACCGGACACGATGGCGGGGGAGACGCTTTGCTTGTCCATCCGAATTTTGATCACCGCCTGCGGCTGCAAAAACAATCGAATTTGCCGCGCGCATTCCTTTACCACCACCAGGGTACGCATCAGTTTGATCCCCCCCGACGTCGATCCCGCACAGCCCCCGCTGAACAACAGAATGAACAGAAGAGTTTTACTGA
>JAGYLC010000137.1 GCA_018401235.1 Kiritimatiellia bacterium | reverse complement strand
CCAGCACCGGGAAGGCGGAAGCCAGCATGATGATGCCGAAGCCACCTGCGGCATCTTCCTGTTTGCCGGATGCCCGGGATACCCCAATGCCCAGAGCCAGCACCAGTGGCACGGTGACTGCGCCGGTGGTGACCGCTCCCGCATCCCAGGCCAGCCCCAGAATGGACTGCAAATTCTCGTCCATTGCGCAGTATCCCGAAAGGATCAGTAGCAGGGGAATGAGTACAAAAATAAAGGGCTTAATCGAGAGGCCATAAAAAAACCGCACCATCCCGAAGGCGACAGCTACTCCGACTCCTCCCGCCACCGATGCCACCAAGGCCAACGAATTTTGATTGAGCATGGAATAGAGCAGCGGGGATCCCCAGGCGGTCACCGTGCTTCCGGCGGCCCGCAGCGACGCCATAGCCGGCTCGGCAAAGGTGGAACCGAGGCCCAGCAACAGCCCGAAAATCACAATCAGGAAAATACCGCAGCGGCGAGGCAACTGTACCCCGACCCGTTCCCCCACCGGCATCAGTCCCAGAATCAGGCCCTCTAAAAAAAAGGCCAATCCCATCACCACCATCGCAATCCCCCCGGCGATCCGCAAGGCATGGGCGGGGGTGGAACCGAGTACCAGGATTTGAAAACCCACCAGATACAGCAGGATGAACGAAACGGATTTCAACTGATCCAGCACCCGGCTTTTGGCATAATTCCACACCATCACCCAGGCGGTGTGGCGGGGAATTCGGATACGGGGGGAAGGGCTCATACGATGTATCTATCAGGTCTGCACTGCGAGTAGAAACAAAAAAATTGGGAATGTCCTGTTCGGTTGAATGTTGCCAAGCGAAGTGCTGTTGACCCTGCTCTTCGTGATGGCAGCCGCGCTATTTGCGCATCTCTTTTAACCCAACCGGTTTCGAGTGTCCGCCACCAACCAGCGCCCCCCGATTTTTCTTTTACGAACATCCGATATTGCATCAAAATCGAAAAGTTGTAGTATGTTTCAGGAATAATCCATCTTATGCGTATACGAGTTCTACAACGTACCCTTCTTGGCAGTATCTTTCTGCTACTTGCTCTCATGGTTCTCAGCGGGGTGTGGATCCACTCTGCGCTGGACCTCAACGCCGCCCCGGTGGTGTCGGGTCCGGATGTACCGAAGCCTGTGACCCACTGGGATCCGGTGTTTCCGGATACGCGTGTCTGGGCGGAGCCGGGTATGGAGGCGATGTCGGGTGAGGTGGAGGCTTATCAACTGGCGGGAACCTACCAGACCTTTGAATTGGAAAACGGGTCCGACACGGAAATGCTACCGGTGGCTTCCGTTGCGGTGGTGGATGATATGCGCAGCGGCCGGCAGCATTTGGTGCGGCAGGGTGATCTGCTGGGACCCTTTCAGGTGAGGGAAATTCGAGAGGAGCAACTGACGCTTGAATATGAGGACCAAGTGTGGATTCTGGCGTTGTCCGGCAAAACGGTGATGCGGGAGCGGTCCGTGGAGCTTGTCGCGAAAAAGGATGAGCCACCGGTGCGATTGGAGGATCTTCCGGCGCTGGAGACCACCGCCTTCGGTAAACGGGTGGGGGATCATCAGTGGGTGATTGATCGTCAGGCGGTGTTTGACTACGCCGGGGGCATCATGGGGAATCCGCTGCGGGCAACCCAGTTGTATCGCTCTTTTCGTCAAGTCGGAGATCCCGATGCCGATATCAACCTGGAAGAGGGCGAGGGGGGATTTCAGATCGGCATGAGAGGCGAAAAAGCGTTCTTTGGAGATATGGGTTTGGCGGACGGGGATATTATCCGCAAGGTGAATTCGATGCAGATGAAGTCTCAGCGCCGGGCCGAGTATCTGGTTCGCGAGTTCATGCATTCCCGCATGAGCGCGGTAGTGCTGGATATAGAACGCGAAGGGGAAACCATTCAACACATTTATATTGTCCGTTAATCCAAAGATCCTGAACCGTATTCTCACTATGAATCTAACTTATTTCTCTTTGTGGGTACTGTTCGTATGGGGCACCTCTCCACTGCTGGCTCAATTGGAGGTCCAACTGATAGAAGAGGTTCGGGGAATTCACCCTTCGTCCGGGGACAGCGATGTGGAGGCTCCCGATTCCACGGATCACAGTCAACCCAAACGCGGGTTGGAATCGGATCAGGTGCACTTCCTGAATGGGGATCGGCTGCGGGGCAGCCTGCAATCCGTGGATGCGGAAACCGGACTTGCCTGGGCCCATCCCGATGCGGAGTCCGACATCGTGTTCGCATTGGCGAATATCGGCAGGGTGGACTTTATGAGCGAGGGAAGAGGAGGTGAGGATTTGCATTCGTTTCCGAGAGTGTTGCTGACCAATGGAGATGAGTACCGGGGCCGCATTGTGGGAATGGATGCGGACAAACTGGTGCTGGACTCCGCAGTTGCGGGGCGCATCCACTTGAAATCCGCCATGATCGACTCGATCCGCCCCTTCGAAAAGTCCTCGGCGATTTTCGAGGGACCAAACTCCCAGGAGGAGTGGGAGTACAATCGCAGTGGAAGTGACCGGTGGACCTTCAGGGACGGTGCCATGTATGCGGGGAGCCACAACCAGATAATGGGACGACACCTGAGGGACCTCCCGGACTTGGTCAGAGTGGAGTTCCGCCTGGAATGGAAGGGGAATGTGAACTTTCAAGTGGGATTTTGGGGGCAGGATCCCAAAAATACCAATCAGAACTGTTACACCATCGCGATTCAGAACGGCTATATCCGGGCGTATCGAAATTACAGTGATGCCGGACGCTCGGATCTGGGGAATGCCCAACTTCAAAAATTAACCCAGGTTTCCGAAATCGATGTGACCTTGTTGCTGAACCGACCCGGCAAGGAAATCCTCTTTTTCGTGGATAACGAGCTGGTGAGCCGTTGGAATGACAGTTTTGATGGCGAGATTAATGGGAACGCCCTCATTTTGGGCGCGATGGGGAATACGCCCACGAAGGTATCAACCATTTCGGTGCGGGAATGGGATGGAGAATTTAAAACGGATACCGGTGAAAAATCGCAGCCTCTCGATCAGCTTCTTACCATCAACGGCGACAGCTTCATGGGGACGTTGGAAAAAATAGAGGCGGACACCCTCCATTTCAAAAACGACTTCGCCCGATTTCAGGTCCCGCTGGAGCGGGTGTCCGAAATTCGTTTTTCCAGGGAGAATCGACAGGTTCCGCGACTGCGGAACGGCGATATGAAACTGGTGTTTGCAAATAAGGAACTCATCACCCTCCGCTTGAAACAATTAAAAAATGGCTCTTTCTCAGGCGATTCGGAAGCCAGTGGCGAAATCAAGGTGGATGCCCGCTATCTCTCCCACCTGCAATTCAAACCCTATGATGAACGACATCAGGTGGAAGAGGAGTCCTGGTAAGTTTTACCTCGAGAGAATACTTCAATGGTCGATCACTCTTTTTCTCTGCTGTTTTTCTTCCCATTCCTCCTCTCATTGTTGTCGGGCGGGGAGTCGTTGTCCGACTATCTGAATCCGGAGATCTACTGGCAGAATCAGGGAGTTGCCTTCGAAGTGGAGGCCTTGTCGGTTTTTCTGCAGGAAAGCGCTACAGACCTGGAAGAGGTGGAGATACATGTACAGCAATTGGGCGCGGATCGTTTTGAGGATAGGGAGGCGGCCAGTAAAGCTTTAAAAAAAGCGGGTTCCGCGGCGAAGGAGCAACTGCAGGCGGCTGCCCGATCACCGGATCCGGAAATTGCCCAACGAGCGCGCACTCTCCTTCAAGAGGTACGGGAAGTGGATCCCGCGGTCCAACGCCGCAATCAGTGGATGGCGATTCATAGCCTGGGTCAACTGGAGGATCCTGCCGCCAAAGAAGTACTGCGGTCCATCGCGGACAGCAGAGAGGGAGAGCGTGCCTCCCATGCCGCGAAGGTGTTGAAGCGGTCATCGGGAAAATCGAATGGGGCCATCATAGATGAGCAGAGTATTCCTCCAGGCTTGCCGGAAACGACAGTGGGGGTGCTGCAGGTCCGGCCCGGCCAGGGGCTTCCTCCACTGGAGGACTTTATACGCTCATCATCCGTGTTACAACGGACCTTACTGGATTTCATCGTAGGGGCTGGTGATATGCGTATCCATCGCGTAACCTTGGCGGTGGAAGAGGCCTTGTTGCTGAATCCTTCGTCCGGACATCTTTTAGGGTTGTTCGAGCTGGACTACGATGTGGAACGGCTTTCAGCCTATTTGACCGAACATCGCTTTGACCGCACCACTGCCGGTGAACTTGAGTTATACCGCTTGCATTCAATCACCGTAGTACCTCTGGGTCCTGATAAGTTGCTGGTGGTGATGAATTCCCCACGCTCCGCAGCGGAATGGGGCGAGGTTGCCAGAGGACTTAGGGAATCGGATGATGTGACGGAATTTACACCGATGCTTTCCGAACGAATCAACGCCGCGGATCTTTCGAATCCCCTGTGGGGCGCGGCATTACTTCCCGGGAAGTTGGTTGGCAAGGTGGAGGGATTGGCCGGAGTACGCTCGGTGGTGGGTGGGGTGAAACTGCAGGGGAATATGATGCAGGTTTCCCTTCAACTCCAGACCCTGGATGAGGCGGCCGCGGCGAAGGTGGTAACCTATGCAGAGTCTCAGGTAAACGAATCGAAAAACCTCTTGAAAAATCAAGGGGGCGGGATGGATATGCAGCCCCTTCTGCGTGTTCTTGAAACGATCAAGGCGAAAGCGGAAGGTGACAGGGTCCACCTATCGGCAGGAATATCCGCGGACACCGTTCTGTATATGCTGAATCTCTGGGGGATAGAAATCAGATGAATCGGAAGTTACAGGATCATAGATGACCTTCGAGGCCGATCTGAAAGAGGCCGCTTACGGCTTGGGGTTCGATATCGCGGGCATTGCGGAGGTGCAACCTGCGCGTCATGCGGCGGCGTATCGGCAGTGGTTGCGTGAGGGACATCACGCGGACATGGAGTGGATTGCCCGCAATCCGGAGCTGCGGGTGGACCCCCGGAATTGGCAGTCGGAGGCTAAATCGATGATCGTGTTGGGGGTGTCCTATGCCACCCAGTCGCCCAGTCCACGGATCTGGAATGATCCCATGCGGGGGCGCATTGCCCGGTATGCCTGGGGACGGGATTACCATAAAGTGATCCGTAAACGACTTGACCGATTGAGTGCATGGGTGACGGAACACGGTCCCCGTGGAGTCAAAACCTTCTACTTTAACGATGCCCGTCCCATGTTGGAGCATGACGCGGCCCTGGCGGCGGGCCTGGGATTTATCGGACGAAATACCTTATTGATCCATCCGGAATACGGATCGATGCTGTTTCTGGGCGGATTGCTGTTGAGTTGTCCATTAACTCCTGACCCTCCAACACCGGGTGATGGATCCGAGTATGTGGCGAAAGGAAAAACCTCGGATTGCGGGGCCTGCAGGCGTTGTTTGAATGCCTGCCCCACCCATGCCTTTCCGGCGGAATACATCTTGAACAGCCGTTTATGCATTTCCTATCAGACCATTGAAAACCGCGGGGATATCCCGGTGAACCTACGACCCAAATTCGGCAACTGGATTTTTGGCTGTGATGTGTGTCAGGAAGTTTGCCCTTGGGTGAAGCGATACAGTCAACCCAGCCGCGAGCCCTGGCTGCAACCGGAACCGGACCGGATGGCACCGCGTCTGGAGGAATTGGCGGAACTGGATGACGAAGGCTTTCAGGCCCGGTTCGCGGGCACCCCGGTGATGCGGACCAAGCGGAGCGGACTCTTACGCAATGTCGCGGTGGCCCT
>JAGYLC010000136.1 GCA_018401235.1 Kiritimatiellia bacterium | reverse complement strand
CCCGATAGACAATAGTGGCATAGCGAAGAAACTTCTCTTCATCCGCTGGGTCAAAATGAATGATCACCCGGGTGGTCTGCTGGCGGGTGATGGCGGCGGAACGGGCCAGACTGAACAAACTGTCCAATCGGGTGATCCCGGCATCCACTTTGCGCGTCTGGTCCCCCGATCCCATGGCAGTCAGGACCACCCCGGAAATAATGCCGATGATCATGATCACCACCATCAATTCAACAAGCGTAAACCCCTTTCTGGATGCGGATTTGTGGGGCTCCTTAAAGGATTCGATAAGTTCTGGTAACATTTGCATAACGTAATTATACCCTGGTTCGTGGGAAATGTTCATCTCTAAATCACAATAATGTTCTTCGACAATCACTCAACCACGACTTCACGTAAGCTTCAATCCTTTTTTAACCAGGACTTTCCCCATTTTTTTGACGGGATCATGCCTGACAAGTGAACTGTTATTTTTTTGAGAGGATAACAAGATCATCCGGATCAACTCCTGTTCATCCTAATCAAACCAGATCTTCTCTTCCTATTTCGTTTTTCCTTTGTGCCTTGGTGCCTTGGTGAGAGTTCCATTTTTCAGAAGCGAACCCGTTTCCGCCAGTCACGGGGGGTGACACCGGTGAGTTCGCGAAAGCTGTGGTTGAAGCGGGAGAGGGTGGAGAAGCCGCAGCGATAGGCAATGTCGCCGATGCGGTCATCGGTTTCGGTGAGTTCGACGCAGGCGTGGTGAATACGGGTTTCGGCCAGGTACTCCCGAAACCGCAATCCGGTACTCTGATGAAATACCCGGCTGAAATGTTCCGCACTGACCCCGCACACCTTGGCCACCTCCTGTAACCGCAGACTCTCCCCGAAATGCTCGCCGATATACTGACAGCCCTGCAAAATAAGCGGCGGCAGCTTCCCGGGATTGGGATCCACCCCCGGAATTTTCACCTGTTGCATCAGCTCCGCCCCGTAGCGCGCCAGACAGCCCTCCCACGCCCGGACACAGCGGGCATCCAGGTACGGAAGTTCCAGCCAAGCCTCCCTCCATTCTTTCCACGAGGTCGTTCCACCGGCTCCGGCCAGATGCGACCAGCTTTCACGCATCCCGGGACCGGCGTCCTCCGCATTTCGAGCGGCGGACAAAACCAAATATCCCACTTTTTCACCCTCCACCGTCAGGGGATGCATCACTTCCAGAAAGCCGATTCCCGCATCAGACGCCTCCCCCACCAGCAGGGCCAGTCGACGACGGGCAATCAAATCGCGACTATCGGGATCCCGATGAATGATTCGCCGCAAGCGCAGTCCCGCCACTCTCGGAAACCCCACCCGCTCATTTCCCAACCCGTCCAGAAACAGGGCATCCATCCCGCTCAGCAGATGCAAATTCTCTAAGACCTCCCGCAACGTGGGGGAGCGAATCAGGCGATTATACAGGGCTTTTGATAGAGTTTGAGGCATGATTCCAACCATAATCAAATATTGACATCAAAATACAGTCAAATATTTCAATTGCAGGACTATTTTTTAAGTTCTCTGAATGCTACTCTGCTGTTTTCTAACCGACAAGGAGGTAAAACTATGTCGAATAAAGCGATTACAGAACGTTTCAAACTGCCGGTCGAGACCGCAGAAGTCTTAAATCAGGCCCCTTCCGTCACTCTTGCGGAGAATGTGGAGCAATTAATTGCGCTCTCCCTCCGCGATGTACAGGAGGACGGCTACCATCACGTGGCCTATGAAGTTCCCGGAAAGGGAATGGTGGAGGAAGTGAAGGTGTGCCGGGTCAAAAACGGTATTTCGGCCAATTACCTGGAACCCTACATGCGTCGGCGGGATCCCGACTGCATGGTGATCGGTGACAAAAAACCCACTGACAAACCCACCTTCCAGGAACGCTTCGGCAAAGGATTTTCCGGTCTGCGCGGGGAAACCATGGAGTGGCTGAAAACTCAGGACCTGGCCTGCTTCGCGTTCACTGCGGGTATGCCAGGCAAAGGCACGGACGCTTTGGTGATCGGTCCCTCGAACGCGGGCTTCTTCGCGCTGGGACTGGCCATGCTGCAGGGAATCAGCGATCCGGCGGATCTGCCGGCGGATTTTGAGCCCAAAGCCATTATTTACGTGGCCCCGCCCTTCCGTCATACCCATTTGGACGGAAAACAGGTGGTAGTACACAACCGTTTGGACGGCATGCACGAACTGTTCAGTTATAATCTGTATCCCGGACCCAGTGCCAAAAAAGGCATCTATGGAGTCTTGCTGACTCTGGGTGAGCAGGAAGAATGGATTACCATGCACTGCTCCGCCGCCCAGATCGTGACCCCCTATGACAACCGGATCGGCATTTCCCACGAGGGCGCCAGTGGCGGCGGCAAAAGCGAAATGCTCGAACTGCCCCATCGCATGGAGGACGGGCGTCTGCTGCTGGGCGAAAACATCATAACCAAAGAAACCCGCACTCTCAGTATGCCTCAGTGCTGCCATATCCGTCCGGTCACCGACGACATGGCCCTGTGCCATCCCTCTCTCAACAAAGGTCAGGGCAAATTGACTCTGATGGATGCGGAGGATGCCTGGTTCGTGCGGGTAAATCACATCACCGAGTATGGAGTCGATCCCCACTTGGAAAAACTGACCGTGAATCCGCCCAATCCTCTGCTCTTCCTGAACATCGATGCCAAGCCCGATAGTACCGCATTGATTTGGGATCATATCATGGATGAACCCGGCAGCCCCTGCCCCAACCCCCGGGTGATCATTCCCTGCACCAGCGTTCCGAACGTTCATCGCGGCACCCTGGATGTGGATATTCGCTCCTTCGGCGTGCGCTGCCCGCCCTGCACCAAGGAGCATCCCAGCTATGGCATCATGGGCATGTTCCATCTGCTGCCGCCTTCCCTGGCCTGGTTGTGGCGTCTGGTCGCCCCCCGCGGCCACGCCAATCCCAGTATCGTGGATACCGGCGGCATGTCCAGCGAAGGCGTGGGCTCCTACTGGCCTTTCGCCACCGGACGCCGGGTGGATCAGGCCAACCTGATTCTCAAGCAGATTCTCGACACCCCCAAGGTCAAATATATCCTGGTGCCTAATCAGCATATCGGAGCCTGGAAAGTCAGCTTCATGCCGCAGTGGATCACCCGCGAATATATGGCCCGCCGCGGCGGCGCCCAGTTCGACGAAACCCAGGTTCATCCCTGCCGCTGTCCGCTGCTCGGATGGTCGCCGAGTTCAATCGTGGTGGAAGGTCGTCCAATCGGATCCTGGTTCTTCAATGTCGAAAACCAACCGGAGGTGGGTCAGGAAGCCTATGACAAAGGAGCCGCCATTCTGCGGGAGTTCTTCCTGAAAGAATTGGAGAACTTCAAAGATCCCGATCTGTTGCCCTTGGGTAAACAGATTATCGACTGCTGCCTGAGCAACGGAAACATTGAGGACTATGCCAGCCTCATTCCTCATGCAACCCTCGGTGAGCGGGACTTCTAAGCCGCCGCCTGCTCCTCACCCCTCCCGGCCTTCCTGGCAATGCGTACCGCATGCAGGAAGGTCGGGACATTTGGGCGCCACTTCGGCAGAATGAGGGTAATAGCGATTTCCTCGATCGCGGAAAGAATCAACACCCCTACCCCCACCCGGAAGACCCAGGGGGTCACGTCCGCGAACAACACCCATGCCCCCACCCCGGTCAAACCGGTGGAAGCCTTCGCGGTCCAGGTATGGTAGGCGGGTAAATGACGGTATTTGACCAGAGTCACCATTCCGGAACCGCCCAGCATCAGCACCAAGGCCAGAAACAAATACGCTTCCTGAAGCATTCGATCCGGCCACAGCAGGATCCCGCCGATAATCACACAGCTCCCCGTGAGCACATCCCCCACCGTGTCCAATTGGGCACCCAGACGACTTTCCTGATGCAGCATCCGCGCCAGAAAGCCGTCAAAAAAATCCGTGACCAGTGAGAACGCGAACACCCACATAAAGAGCGCGGGCTTTTCTAAAACAGCCGATCCCAGGAGCACCGGAGCCGCCAGGATGCGAAGCAGACTGATCACATTGGGTACGGTGTATATCATTTTCATGAACAAGAATGTACCTTAAGCTTTCTCTGGATGCAACGAGATGTTGGTTAAGAAAAAATCCGACTTGACGTATATATTTTTTAGTATATACTTAAATGTTATGAAAACAGCCAAGCTATTCAAAAACGGCCAAAGCCAAGCAGTTCGGTTACCGAAGGAGTTCCGGTTCAAGGGTGAATCCGTCTACATCCACCATGTGGGCAGTTATGTCGTGCTTGTTCCAAAAGACGATCCATGGAAATCAATGTTTGAAGCAACCCGACTTTTTACGGATGACTTCATGACAGAGCGGGATCAGGGCGTGCAGCTTGAACGGGAGTGTTTTGACTGATGCGCTATCTTTTAGACACGAACATCTGCATCTACATTATCAAGCGTTCGCCCCCCCGAGTCTACGAACGCTTCCAGCGACTGCAAGTCGGAGACGCAGGTATTTCTTCGATTACCTTATGTGAACTTCAATTCGGTGTAGCCAACAGTGCAAATCCTGAGAAGAACCAACTTGCGCTTACCAACTTTCTCGGGCCGCTTGAGGTGTTGGACTTCCCTTCAGGTGCTGCTCTGCCCTATGGAAATATTCGGACGCACCTTCAGCGTGCAGGAACTCCGATCGGAAGCTACGACCTTCTCTTGTCCGCTCATACCCTCTATCTGAATTTGATCATGGTTACGAACAATACGAAGGAATTCAAAAGGGTTCCCGGTTTGAAGGTTGAGAACTGGACACTTCCAACCAAATAAAAGGTTCCTCTCCCACCTCCGGAAAGCTGCCTCCCATCACTTCCAGGCAATGCACGGCGGTTTTGGGTCCAACGATCATCCGAAACGGTTTCACCTGACGATAGATCTTTACCATCTGTCCCTCTTTATCCACAAACAGGATATCGAGGTTGAATCGCATGGAGCAGGTGTGAAGCGAGCGACAGCGAGGGAAAAAATAGCCCGCGCCCAATCTCTCCGGGATATGTTCCCTGAACATCAATCCCCGCGTCCGCTCTCCCAAGCGATGAGCGACCGCGATCCGATCAATCAATACCCGATCTCCCTGCTTCAATTGCAGATACCCGCGGGCACAAGCGAGATCCGGTTGTTCAGTTCGCATCGGCCTGATAAAATTTCACCACCATTTCCGACAAGGCCCCGTCCGGATCTTTCACCATGGCCGGGGTGATCGAAAACCGGTCTTTGCCGGTTTCTTTCTGAATCAACTTCAGTCCGTAGGGGTAATCCTTGAACAGGCGTTCGCACACCGTGTACACCGTTTTCCCCGACTCCTCCGCCTCCTTGGCCACCGCCTCCGCCGCCCGTTTCTGGAATTTCAGTTTCAAACCGTGCTGATCGAAAAACCGATCCGAAAACGCCTCCGTGTCCTGCAGATGAATATCCCGCTGCTCGTGTCGACACTGACTCAACACCTTGCGCAAGGCATCAACAGGATTTGCCACCATTTCGGGGGTGATTTCCAGTTCTTTGACCGCCGTCGAAGGCAATTCATATTTGAATTCCCTAAGCAGCGACTCCAGCACTGTCATCAATCCCCGCGCCCCCGTCTTCTCCCCCTCGGCCCGACGCGCGATTTCCCGCAGAGCTTCCTGTCGATACTGAAGTTCGATTCCGTAGCCGGAAAAATCATCAATATATTTGCTCAGAATATTGTCTTCCGCCTGTTCCAGAATCTCCAGGAGATCCTGCTCACGCAAATGATCAAAGGCCACTCGAACCGGCAGCCGCCCGATGAACTCGGGTTCATAGCCGAAATCCACGAAATCCCGGGTGGTCGCGAAATGCAACAGCCGGTCCTCGTCCAACTCCCCT
>JAGYLC010000135.1 GCA_018401235.1 Kiritimatiellia bacterium | reverse complement strand
AGGATGCCTGCGTTCCCGGGATTGCGGCATCCTGCCTGTAACTCAATACCCTCTGTCCTCCACGCTCCCACAAAGCTCAATAATCTCATGTGCCTACTCTTGACTTGTCATGGGGGACGGTGAAGACTTAGATATGAGAAATATGGAATATAAACTGATACTGATCGGGGGCCTGATGGTTGCAGGACCACTTGCACTAGCAGAGGAAATTTTGGATCCGTCTATTTTCGATGGAACCGGGCGCGAGCAGCGGGAAGCTCCGGAGCAAACCGAGTCGTCCGGTCCACCTGCGGAAGGGGAGGGAGCTATGGGAGAAGAGGAAGAAGTTCCCTCGGTTCCAGGAGTCGGAGAGGGCGCAGAGGAGGAGGGGGTGGAGGAAATTCAACTTCCGGAAGAGGAAATGGGGGCTGTCGGCGGGGAGGTGGAAGAGGAAGATATACTGGAAGAACCGGCAGTGCCGGGAAGTCCCGCGGGGGTGATGACGGAAAGTCGGGCGGGGGAACGGGTGGAATCCACCGAGAAAATCGCCCCTGGCCAGGCGGTGGATTTCCCCTGGGATATGTAGCCTTTATACTCGCATCAGCCTTTTCATTCGCGCTTCCACCACCGCGAGGTAGGCGGCTTTCGACTGCTCAGACAGCGCACTTTTGCTGATGGGATCTGCCCAGTCGATCTGTTGCAACCGACGAAGCATGCGTTCAATCCGTGCGGGTTGCAGGCCGCATAACTCGCGTCCAAAGATGTCCAGGAGTAAAGCGCGGTCGAAGGATTGGTGGCGATCCGCCAGGGATAGGGCACTCTCCTCTTCGCGGTCAATTAGGATCGCAGTGTTCAGAAAGTCGTAGGCCGGGGCCAGCTCAATCAGCGGACCGTTTTCGATCAGCGACCAATTTTTGAGATGCATGTCCCCATTGCCAATCACCCAGTTGAACAGAATCCGGTCGAAGAATCGGGCCAGTTGCAAGGTTGGATTGCTGGTGAACTGGCGGATTACCTGCACCAGGGTTTCCAGGTTGCCCAAATACTTCCAAGAGGAGGGGACCTCCAGCAACTGGCAGGTATCCTCCACCCTCAGTCGTGTCCGGTTAGTGGGTCCCTGACGGTCAAAGCGTTCAATCCAAAACACCGCCGAAACCTTCGGCTGCACTCCGGAGAGGGACATCCGAGGTGCCTCGCGGGAATGGAATGTGACCAGTTCGCTCCAGTCATGAGGCAGCGCATCCCGACCCGGTTGAATCTTTACCCGTGCCTTCCGCCCCTCGGCCACTACCCAGGAAGCGGACGTTTCCACGGCTTCTCCGTCTGGGAATACCGAGAGGAAACCCGTTAAATCCCGTCCTACCGCTTTCAATTGGCCCCATTTGTCTGAACGGTCCAGCTTTCCTGCGACCAGGAGTTGATCCAGCAGAACTCCTTCCGGTAAGAGTCCGTCGAAATGTGGAGGAAACTCCTTCCACAATTTTTCGCCCGACCGTAGGGGCAGGTTTAAAAATACCGGAGGTCCCGAATAATCCGACTGATAGTTGAAGCGGTAACCCGTGTCCGAACGTTCCAGATCCCCTGCATAGGCACCTCCGACATAGACCTGCAGCTTATCCGTCAAGGGACACCACCCCTCCCAGCGGACTGCGGCAGCGCAGATCAAAGCCAAGGGCCGATAAAACCGCCACGAATTTCGACAGCGTCACATCCTCCCTGCCTGATTCCAGCTTGTAAATCACCGTTTCTCCCACACCCGACAACTCAGACAGCTCGCGCTGGCTTTGCTATTAATCCGTGTTTATGCACGGGGTTGAGGGCTTCGCACCCCGAGCGAGCTCGAGGTTTAATAAAAATAATGGGGAATATCCTGAAACTTTGAGAGTTGAATTCTATAGAGGGGGCTGTCATGAGCATAGGCATGATTGCGTCATCGATTCTTCAGGAGTATTTGGACCGAATCCTCAAGGCCCGGGTGTATGAGGTTGCGGTGCAGACTCCGTTGGAGTTGGCGCCACGGCTGAGTCGGCGGCTGGGGGCCAAGGTATATTTGAAGCGGGAGGATCAGCAGCCGGTGTTCTCGTTTAAGATTCGGGGTGCCTATAATCGGATGCGGCAGTTGACCCCGTCGGAGCTCGCGAAGGGGGTGATTTGCTCGTCGGCGGGAAATCATGCCCAGGGAGTGGCGTTGTCGGGTCAAAAGCTGGGGGTTAAGACCTGCATTGTAATGCCCCGCACTACCCCGATGATCAAAGTGGATGCGGTTCGGAATTGGGGCGGGGAGGTGGTGTTGTTCGGGGACAGTTACCAGGAGGCGCAGGGGGAGGCGATGAGGCTGATGCGGGAAAAGAATTTGGTCTATATCCATCCCTACGATGATCCGGAGGTGATTGCGGGGCAGGGGACCATCGGGCTGGAACTGCTGCGTCAACTGGATCCCGATACGGTGGACGCAGTATTTGTGCCTATTGGCGGGGGCGGGCTGATATCGGGTATCGGGGCCTGTATCAAGGCCCTTTATCCACGGATTCGTATTGTGGGAGTGGAGCCGGAGGAAGCGGCCAGTATGACCCAGTCCCTGGCCGCAGGTCAAATTGTGGAATTGTCGGAAGTGGGGCTGTTCGCGGACGGGGTGGCGGTCAAAAAGGTGGGAACCAACACTTTCGCTCTCTGTCAGGAGGTGGTGGATGAAATGATCACGGTGGATACGGATGCCATCTGCGCGGCGATCAAGGATGTGTTCGAGGATACCCGCAGCATCCTGGAGCCGGCGGGGGCCCTGGCGGTGGCGGGTTGTAAAGCCTGGCGGCGTCAGCATCCCGAGGGCGAACCCACCCTGATTGCGCTGGCCTGCGGCGCGAACATGAACTTCGACCGACTTCGGCACGTGGCGGAACGGGCGGAATTCGGGGAGGAACGGGAAGCGTTGCTGGCGGTGACGATTCCGGAGCGGCCGGGAAGTTTCCGGGCGTTTTGCGAGGCCATAGGGGAGCGGGGAATCACGGAATTCAATTACCGCTTTGCCCATGTGGACAAGGCGCATGTGTTTGTGGGGATCCAAGTGGAGGGGGAGGCGGAAACCACCCGCTTGATTGCCTCGCTGGAGCAGCAGGACTATGCCTGCGTGAATTTAACCGGCGACGAGTTCGCCAAACTTCATTTGCGTCATCTGGTGGGCGGCCCCGCGCCTCTGGAAGTGGCGGAGCGCCTGTTCCGCTTCGAATTTCCCGAACGCCCCGGCGCCCTGCTTCGGTTTTTGACCGCGTTGCCCCCCGGGTGCAACATCACACTCTTCCATTATCGCAATCAGGGTGCGGATGTGGGACGGGTATTGGCGGGAATGCAAATCCCCGAAGCGGTGGAGGCGGATTTTGAAGCCTTCCTTGAGAAATTGGGGTATGAATTTATGGAAGAAACCGGGCATCCCGCGTCGATGCTGTTTCTGTAATTTTTTGAGCCCATGCTTGATTGCTGGCGGAAAAATGGCAAGGAGGGCGAATGACTGATTCCATACGTGTTCGTTTTGCTCCTTCTCCCACCGGCCAGGTGCACATTGGCAATATCCGTGCCGCTATTTTTAATTATTTGTTTGCCCGCTCGCAGAAAGGCAAATTTTTGCTGCGGGTGGAAGATACCGACCGCTTGCGCAGCACTCCGGAGGCGGTGGAGAAACTAATGGAGGTCATGGACTGGCTGGAGCTGCGTGCGGACGAAGAGCCCCTGTTTCAGTCCACCCGTGCGGATGCCCATTTGCAGGCGGCGGAGGATTTGATCCAAAAAGATCATGCGTATCGACATGCCCGCACCGAGGAGGAGTCCCCGGCGGTGTATTTCCGGTTTCCGGTGGATGCGGCGGTTTACGGGGAACATATCCGCGCGGGAGAGGTGGTGGAAAAACCTCTGTTTGCGGGTCAGCCGTTGAAAATCGATCACAGCGGCATTCAGTATGTGGGCGTAAGCCGCAAAGGAAAGCAAGATCCGGGTGCCTGCTGTCTGGCGGGAATGGCGGACGCGGAGGTGTTGGATGCCTCGGGCAGGTGTTTGTTTAGTCTGCGCGACGCGTTGCCGAAGGTGCTGGAGAGCAGCGAATGCTTTGAAACTGATGAGGCCGTGACCATTCGATTTACCCATCGGGAACTGGTGTTCCAGGATCTGGTGAAGGGCGAATTGACTAAACCGCTGGATTCCATGAAAGATCTGGTGATCGTGCGCGGGGACGGATCCCCAGTATTCCATCTGGCCAATGTCTGCGACGATATTGAGCAGCGGGTCAGCCATATTATTCGTGGCGACGATCATGTGGAGAATACCTTCCGCCATTTGCCTCTGTTCTACTTGTTGGCGGGGAAGGCACCCCAGTATGGTCATTTGCCCATGATCGTCAATGAGCAGGGAAAACCTTATTCCAAGCGGGACGGGGACGCCTTTGTGGGTGATTTCCGCGATAAAGGCTTTTTACCTGAGGCCTTATTCAACTATCTGGTGTTGCTGGGGTGGGCTCCCGGGGACGACCGCGAAAAGATGAACCGGGACGAATTGATTGCCGCGTTCCGTCTGGACCGGGTACATCATAGTCCGGCCCAGATGGATATTCAGAAGCTGGGAAATCTGAACGGAGCCTATCTTCAAGAGTTGCCTGAGGATTTGTACCTGGCGGATGTGCGGGATTTGTTGTCGCGTCAGTCCTGGTTCGAAAAATTGCCTTTTGAGAAATGGACGGAGGTGGCATTGTTGATGCGTCCACGGATGCAGACCTATGCGGAGGTGTTGGAATGGGACTGGTTCGCGGGTGCGGATTTCGAGCGGGATGCCAAAGGGTTGAAACGCGGACTGGGCAAAGCCTGGCAGCGGGATGTCTTGGCCCGATTGATTGACGAGATGGAAAAGGGGGCTACCTTGGGAGGAGCACTGGAAAACGTGGCCACCTCGCTGGAAATGGACATAAGCAAATTGAACCTGCCCCTGCGGGCGGGATTGACCGGACGGGCTTCGGGCCCCGATTTGGAGTCGTTACTGGCAATTCTGGATCCGGACTCGTTTATTTACCGATTTAAAAATACCCTCGCCTGTGTGTGAAACGGCCTGAAAAACTCCGAGGCGGGACGCCTCAGCCACTCTAAAATCCTGACTCAACTTATGAACGACTCTCCTGAAACGTCCGTTAACTTTATCCACGAAAAAATTGATGCGGATCTGTCCGCCGGACGCTACGCGTCCGTGCACACCCGCTTTCCGCCGGAACCGAATGGCTATTTGCATATTGGTCACGCCAAATCGATTTGCCTGAACTTCGGCACCGCCTTGACGTATGGCGGAAAATGCAATCTGCGCTTTGACGACACCAATCCGGTGAAGGAGGAACAGGAGTACGTGGATTCGATCCAGCGCGATGTCTCCTGGCTGGGCTTTGATTGGGAGGGAGAACCCAAATTTGCGTCTGATTATTTTGAGCAAATGTATGCATTTGCGGAGGAATTGATCGAGAAGGGCTTGGCCTACGTATGCAGCCTGAGCCCGGAGGAATTTAAAGAATATCGGGGGGTGCCGACCCGTCCGGGCAAGGACAGTCCGCATCGGAACAAGTCGGTGGAGGAGACCCTGGATCTGTTCCGCCGCATGAGGAAAGGAGAATTCGAGGAGGGGACCTACGTGCTTCGGGGGAAAATCGATATGGCCAGTCCCAATCTGCACATGCGCGATCCGGTATTGTACCGCATTCGCCATGCTCACCACCATCGCACCGGAAGCCAGTGGTGCATCTATCCCAGTTACGATTTCGCGCATTGCCTGGAGGATGCGATCGAGGGAGTCACCCATTCGCTGTGTACCCTCGAATTCGAGGTGCATCGTCCTTTATACGAATGGATTCTTCAGAAGGTGTCGGTTTCCCAGCCGCTCCCGGAGCAAACCGAATTTGCCCGCCTGAGTCTGACCTACACGGTGATGAGCAAGCGAAAGCTGTTATCGCTGGTGGAGGAGGGCCGGGTGAATGGCTGGGATGATCCGCGAATGCCCA
>JAGYLC010000134.1 GCA_018401235.1 Kiritimatiellia bacterium | reverse complement strand
CCATGCGGGTTTTGTCGCCCAGAATGCTGCCTTTGGTCATGGTGCTGCTGGGATCCACCGCCAGCACCGCCACTTTGTATCCCTTGGCGGTCAACAGGCTGCCGAAGGCGTCGATAAAGGTGCTTTTTCCGGCTCCCGGAACCCCGGTGATGCCGATTCGAAGCGCTTTCCCGGTTTCGGGCAGAAGTTCACGCAGAACTTTCTGGGCCAGATCCATGTGATGCTCCGCGTTGCTTTCCACCAGCGAAATCACTTTGCCCAACACCGTGCGGTCGCCCGCGCGAATGCCGTCGAGCATTTGTTGAATGCTGAAGCCCGGATGACGGCGCTGGCGTTTTTGCTCGCGTTTGTGCCCCGGCAATCCGTCGTGGCCGCCCTGTACCCCCGGCATCACGCCGGAGGAGATCCCCTTCCCGTCACCGGCCCATTCGGGCGGACGGGAATTCGGATTCCGTGAACTTTTGGGGCGGCACATCATCATCTCAGCTTTCCTCCGCATCCAGCAACTGTTCCAACAGCAATTTGGCGGCCACCGGAATCACCGTACCCGGACCAAAAATCGCGGAGGCGCCGTGATCGCGCAGATATTGATAATCCTGGGCCGGTATCACCCCTCCGATCACCACCAGAATGTCCTCGCGTCCGCGTTTCTTCAATTCCTCCACCAACTGCGGCAGCAGGGTCTTGTGACCCGCGGCCAACGAACTCATGCCCACGATGTGCACGTCGTTCTCCACCGCCATCTGCGCGGCTTCCTCAGCGGTCATGAACAGAGGACCGACATCCACGTCGAATCCGAGGTCGGCGAAGGCGGTTGCCACCACTTTGCCGCCGCGGTCGTGTCCGTCCTGACCCAGCTTGGCCACCAAAATCCGGGGACGCCGTCCCTCTTCCTGTTCGAATCGATCCGCCAGTTCTGCTACTTCTTTCACGCGATCATCCTCTCCGTAGGTGCTGCTGTAAACACCGGATATCGAGCGGATGACCGCCTGATGCCGTCCGAAATGGACTTCCAGTGCGTCGGATATTTCGCCCAGGGAGGCCCGGGCGCGGGCGGCGTTGACCGCCAGTTCCAAAAGGTTTCCAGTGCCGGATCCGGCCGCTTCGGTGAGGGCGTCCAGGGTGGCTTTGCAGGCGGACTCGTCACGTTCGGCCCGCAGTTTCTCCAGTCGCTTAATCTGGGAATCGCGCACCGCGCTGTTGTCCACTTCCAGAATTTCCAGGGGGTCTTCATGTTCGAGCCGATATTTGTTCACCCCGATAATGGTCTCTTTTCCGGAATCGATCAAGGCCTGACGTCGCGCGGCGGCTTCCTCGATCCGCATCTTGGGCAGACCGGTTTCAATGGCCTTGGCCATGCCTCCCAGGCCTTCCACTTCCAGAATGTGCTCCCAGGCTTTTTCCATCAGTTGACGGGTGAGGGTTTCCAAATAGTAGGAGCCGCCCCAGGGATCGACCTGATGGCAGATTCCGGTCTCATGCTGCAAATAGAGCTGGGTATTGCGCGCGATGCGGGCCGAGAAATCGGTGGGCAGCGCAATCGCCTCATCCAGGGAGTTGGTGTGCAATGATTGAGTGTGACCCAGGGTGGCCGCCATGGCTTCGATACAGGTGCGGGCCACGTTGTTGAAGGGATCCTGCTCGGTCAGCGACCAGCCGGAGGTCTGGCTGTGCGTACGCAGGGCCATGGATTTGGGGTTTTTGGGATTGAACTGCTTGATCAGTTTGGCCCAGATCACCCGGGCGGCCCGCATCTTGGCCACTTCCATGAAATAATTCATGCCCTGGGCCCAGAAGAAGGACAGACGGGGCGCGAAAGCGTCCACATCGATCCCGGCTTCAATTCCACGTCGCACATATTCCAGTCCGTCGGCCAGGGTATAGGCCATTTCCAGATCCGCACTGGCTCCGGCTTCCTGCATGTGATAGCCGGAAATGGAAATGCTGTTGAACTTGGGCATTTTCTGCGAGGTGAATTCAAAGATATCCGCAATAATGCGCATCGAGGGCAGCGGCGGGTAAATGTAGGTGTTGCGCACCATGTATTCTTTGAGAATGTCGTTCTGAATGGTGCCCGTGAGCTGCTCCATGGGAACCCCCTGCTCTTCTCCGGCCACGATGAAGAAAGCCAGGATCGGCAGCACCGCGCCGTTCATGGTCATGGACACCGACATCTTGTCCAGGGGAATGCCGTCGAACAGCACTTTCATGTCCAGAATGGAATCCACCGCCACCCCGGCCTTGCCGACATCGCCGGTGACGCGAGGATGATCCGAGTCGTATCCCCGGTGGGTGGCCAGGTCGAAGGCCACCGACAATCCGCGTTGGCCCATGGCCAGGTTGCGACGGTAAAACGCGTTCGATTCTTCCGCCGTAGAAAAGCCCGCGTACTGACGCACCGTCCAGGGACGGGTTACGTACATCGTAGTATAGGGGCCGCGCAGAAAGGGAGGAATTCCCGAAGTGAAATCCAGGTGCTCGCATTCTTGATAATCGGCCTGATTGTACAAGCCGCGGATGTTGATGTGCTCATTGGACAGAGTCAACAGGTCCGCAGCCGATTTTCCGGTTTCCTCTTCGAGGCGCGTACGCCAGTCGGTGTCCGAAAAGGAACCTTTCACATCAAAGGGTACGGAGGTGAAATCTGGGATGGCAGTCATTGGGCAACTCCGGTCATGGCTTGTAAATCGCGTAAAACATGAATATTATTGGCTTTCAGGTGAATGAAATCATCCACCCCGGCCTGTTTGAAGGCCTCCAGGTGATCCGGCATGTACCCGGCCATCAGCACCACCGTTTTCGGGGAGGCCGCTTTCACCGCTTTGGCGAATTCGGGTACCAGATCCGGATAGGTGGCGTCGGTGGAGCAGATCACCGTCGCCTCCGCGCCCGCGTCGATCACGGCTTGGGCGGCTTCCGCCGCAGTGGCGAAACTCTGTTCCGCGTCGATGACGAATCCGGCGGGTTTCAAAAATTCCTGACTGAAATCCGAGCGAATCTTGTACTGCGATATAGGACCCATCTGGGCCATGAGCACGCAGGGAGCTTTTCCGTGTTGGGCCACATGCGCCTCCATGCGATCCCGCAGGGATTCGTAGTCGGTGCTCAGCCGTCCCACCTCAATGGGATTCACCCGGGTGCATTGACCGTGGGAACAGGTCGATACCACTTCCGAGAAACACGCGCCCGCCGCAATCGCATCCTCGATTCCCGGCATGGAAACGGTTTTACTCAATTTTTCCAGAGCCAGGTCCACCGCCAGCGCATCCCGTTTGGATTTCAACTCGGAAAGAGAGGCCCAGGCATCCGCCGCCACCGCGCGGGTGTCGGGTTGGCGAACCGCCGGTTTCTTTTCTTCCGGGAAGGAGAACTGATTGGTTCCCACCTTGATGCTACGACGCTGCGCCAGCAGGCTGCGCTGCTTGTCCGCCTGCTCCCTCAGTTGACTCCGCAGGCTGCCATCCTGAAGCATGACCAACAAGCCGCCCGCCTTTTCGATTTCCTGGAATTGGGACCAGGCCCGCCCGCACAATTCGCGGGTCAGGTTTTCAACTGTCCAGGAGCCGCCGGCGGGATCCACCACTTCGGTGAGATGGGTTTCGTGCAGCAGCACCAGTTGAATATTGCGGGCGGTACGACGGGAAATCGTGTCCGGCAAGCCGAAGGGCGCATCGAAGGGGTCCACCCGCAACACATCCACGCCGCCCAACACCGCACTGAAGGCCTGCGAGGTGCCCCGCAACAGGTTCACATAGGGATCCAATTTGGTTTGATGCCAACTCGCGGTGACCGCGGACTGATACAGCTTCGCGGATTCTTCGTTTCCGCCGCAGCTCTCCACCAGCTTCGCCCACAGCGCGCGGGCGGCCCGGAATTTGGCGATTTCCATAAAGGTATCCGATCCGATGGACAGCTTGACCATCGCCGCTTGGGCGATGGTATCGATGTCCAGTCCGCGTTCAGTCAGATTGCGAATACTTTCCGCCGCAGAAGCCAGCATCAGCGCCAATTCGGTGACCGCGTTGCCACCCGCGTTCACGCATGCGCTCACGTCCACGCCCACCGATCGGAAGCCGGGCAGATTGTCTCCCATCCAACCGACAAAACCGGCCTGCAATTTCCATGCGTTCGTCAAATCCATGGGGAAAGCGCCCCTCACCATCAGTTCCGCCAGCGGATCCATGCAGAGACTGCCCTTCCCGACCACGATTCCGCTCTGCTTCAGAGCCGCCGCCACCGCCGGAGCCGAGGCCCCCGCTTCGATGTGCAGCGTCAGGTCTTCAAGATCAACTTTCCGCAACGCCTCCACCAGGTCCATCACCTGTTGAAGATGGGTGCCGCCTTGACCCGCGTGCTCTCCCGGCTCGGTTCCGGTGCAACCGCTCTCATCCAGTTTCAGCAGCACGCTGTTTTGTCCCCTGGCCGTGTCCTGCACCATCGCTTCATTAAATTCGGATGCCGTGGGGTAAGGCAGTGCCTGACAAATCTCCCAGGGGCGGGTGCGAAAGCCGGCGGAATGAGTGCCCCGCACATAGGGAAAAAGTCCGGGCGTGGTGTCGGCCAGGGGGTTTCCCTCCACAACCGAGCGGTCCACGATGGGCTGCAGGGCGATCCCTTCCAGGGTTTGGGTCACCACTTTCTTCTCGAAGGGAGCGCCGTTCAGCACCGCCTCGGTCAATTTGAGCCATTCGGCCGGGTCCGGTTTATCGAAGCAGGACTGAATGTTCAGGTCGGGGGATAAGGGAATGTTGCTCATAGAAAGATCTCCGGTCCGATCAGCGAATTTTCATGCTGCCGGTTTCGATAAAGCGTTGATGAAATTCAAACGCGCGGGAAAGGGTGTGGGGCGTGTGCTGGGAGGCTCCGTTGGCGAGACCGTAGTCCACATACTCCTTCAGCATGTCCTGATAGTCCGGATGCACGCAGTTTTCGATAATTTTGCGGGCGCGGCGCACCGGGGAAAGCCCCCGCAGATCCGCCAGACCCCGTTCGGTCACCATCACCTGCACCGAGTGCTCGTTGTGATCGCAATGACTCACCATCGGCACCACCGCCGAAATGTCTCCATTCTTGGCTATGGAGGGGGTCATGAAAATCGAAATATACGCGTTGCGGCAGAAGTCCCCGCTGCCCCCGATTCCGTTCATCATCTTGCTGCCCACCACGTGGGTAGAGTTCACATGACCGAAGATGTCCATTTCCAAAGCGGTGTTCATGGAAATCACCCCCAAACGTCGAATCACTTCCGGATTGTTGGACATTTCCTGCTGACGAATGATGATTTTGTGCTTCAGTTCATCGATCCGATCCCGGAATTTCACCTGACCCGCTTCCGAAAGGGTCAGTGAACAGGTCGAAGCCACCTCCAGACGGTCCGCTTCGATCAATTCGAACACGCTGTCCTGCATCACTTCGGTATACAGAGAGATTGGCTCGATTTTGGGATGGGAGGAAAAGCCGGACAGCACCGCGTTGGCCACATTGCCCACGCCCGACTGGTAGGGAAGATGTTCGGGGAGGCGTCCCATTTTTTGCTCGTGCAGAAGGAAATCGATCACATGCGAGGCGATGGCCTGACTGTCGGCATCCGGCTCGCGGAAACCCGGGTTCCTGTCCGGCAGACGAGTGCGCACAATTCCCACGATTTTTTTGGGGTCCACCTTCAGATACGGCGTTCCGATCCGGTCGCCGGCATGATAAATCGGTAGCGGGGGGCGGTTTGGAGGCGATTTGGGCACGTAGACATCGTGAAATCCCATTAACCCGCTGGGCATGGAGTCGTTCAATTCGACGAAGATCCGGTCCGCCTCCTTCAGAAAGGTCGCACTCATTCCTCCGGAAGTGGTCAGATAAATTTTGCCGTCGTTAGTGACCTCCACCGCCTCCACGATTGCGGTATCACATTTGGGGATAAAGCCATAACGAAGATACTGGGCCACGTGAGACAGGTGAAAATCCACGAATTCGACTTCACCGGCATTGATTGCGTTGCGCATA
>JAGYLC010000133.1 GCA_018401235.1 Kiritimatiellia bacterium | reverse complement strand
TCGGAAGGCAGATATCAGAGTGAGATAGGCATTCGTGACGTGTATCATCTATCTTGAATTCTCTCCCCCCGTATGCCATGGGCATGGCATGAATTTTGAAGAAACTACTTTATCGTCCGAAGTCATCCTGCAGGGCATCATCTTCCGGGTGGACCGCCTGGGCGTTCGCTTAAACGACGGTTCCACCTCCACCCGGGATATTTTGCGTCACGCGGGCGGGGTCGGCGTTCTTGCCCGCTCCCCCTCCGGCAGCTTTTTGTTGGTACGCCAGTTCCGCAAGGCGGTGGAAAGCGAAATTATTGAAATTGTGGCCGGCATGCGCGATCCCGGTGAAACCGCGGAAGACGCCGGACGCCGGGAATTGATGGAGGAAACCGGCTATCAGGCCACCTCCATGCTGCATCTCGGACGCTGCTTTGCCTCTCCCGGTTACACCGACGAGGTGGTCGAACTGTATTTTGCCGAAACCACCCCCCTCCCCGGCGACTTGCAACTGGATCATGATGAACGGGTCATCGTAGAGGAATTTACACCGGAGGAATTGGATCGCCGCATCCGCGAAAACGAGATCCCCGACAGTAAAACCATCGCCGCTTGGTTCTTCGCCCAATCCAAAGGACTGCTATGACCTCCATTGCCTACGCGGACGAGCTGAACGAGGAACAACTGGCCGCGGTACGGGCGGAGGACGGTCCGGTACTGATTATCGCCGCCGCCGGAACCGGCAAAACCCGCACCCTGGTTTATCGGGTGGCCTGGCTGGTCGAAAAGGGGGTGCGCGGCGAAAATATCCTTCTTCTCACCTTCACCAACAAAGCCGCCGCCGAGATGATGCAGCGTGCCCGCGATCGGGTGGGAGCCGATCCTCTCCACGGCATGTGGGGCGGCACCTTCCACCATGTGGCCAACCGTATCCTCCGACTCCATGCCGATAAAGTGGGCTATCAGCGGGACTATACCATCATCGATTCCGATGATCAAAAAAGTCTGATGAAAACCATCTACGATGAAATGGGACTCAAAGGCGACAAGGAGTTTCCTAAACCCCAGGTCCTGCTCAGCCTCTTCTCTCTGGCCGTGAACAAAGATGAGGATCCTCGCGACCTGATTGTGGATCGCTTCGCCGACTTCAGTATCGATGTGGAGCAAATCCTCCGCATCTTCCAACGCTATCGCGCCCGCAAAAAGGAACTCAACGCCTTCGACTTCGACGACCTGCTCATCGAAGCCGTCAACCTGCTCAGTGAACACGAAGGTCCCCGCCAATATTATCAACACAAATTCCGCTACGTGATGGTGGACGAATATCAGGACACCAACCCTGTGCAGTCCCGCTTCGTGAATCTGCTCTCCGGCGGCACCCACAATCTGTTGGTGGTCGGGGACGACTTCCAGAGTATCTATGGCTGGCGGGGCGCGGATTACCGCAACATCCTCGATTTCCCCGAACGCTTCCCCGACACCCAGACCTTTAAACTGGTCACTAATTACCGCTCCGTCCCCGGCATCCTCAATGTGGCCAACCGCTGCATTGCCGGAAATCCCGAACAGTTTCAAAAGGAATTGCAGGCCGTACGCACCGGCGGTCCCCTCCCCGTCCTGGCCCGGCTGAACGACGGACGCCATCAGGCCCAGTATCTGGCCAATCACTTCCGCATGATGCGGCGGGCGGGCTACGACTGGAAAGACATGGCCGTGCTCTACCGCGCCCACTATCACGCCATGGAACTGCAACTGGAACTCAACCGCGAAGGCATCCCCTACGCCATCACCTCCGGGGTCCGCTTCTTCGAACAGGCCCACATCAAAGACGTGCTCTGCCTGCTGCGCTTGGCTCAAAACCCCCGCGACGAACTTGCGTTCGTGCGACTGCTCTGCCTGCTACCGGGCGTGGGCGACAAAGGCGCCAAAAACTGCTGGGGAAAAATCAGCCGCAAGTTCAACCCCCTCGTTTCCGACGACCGGAACCGACTGCAGGCCGCACTTCCGAAGCGAGGAAAACCCTCCTGGGAACCCGTGCATGCCGCCCTGGAGCAAATGGAGGCGGAAGAGCTCACCCGCAACCCCGGCGAAATGGTTTTTCTCTTTCTGGATGCCTTCTACGAGGCCTATGCCGTCAATACCTTCGACAACGCCCCGCAACGTCTGGAAGACATCCACGGCATGGCCGAGGATTGCGCAAATTACGAAAACCTCGACGCCTTCATGAATGAGCTGGCCCTGCAAACCAACCTCGACGAAACCGTCACCGCCGACGGCGAGGAGCAGAACGTCATCCGCCTCGGCACCATCCATCAATCCAAAGGACTCGAATTCCCAGTGGTGGCCGTACTCTGGTGCGCGGACGGCATGTTCCCTTCCAAACGATCCCTCGACGACGACGACAGCGGTGGAGAATCCGAGGAACGCCGCCTCTTCTACGTCGCCGCCACCCGCGCTAAGGACCGACTCATCTTCGGCATGCCCCAGATGCGACGCCAACGCGACGGCGGCATGATCTTCTACGCCCCCTCCCGCTTCATCTCCGAACTCGGCCCCGGCCTCCTGCAGGAGGAACGGGGAGGATACTATTAGTCGACAATCGGCCCTCTCACCCCTGAAACCAGCTCTTTAAAAACCGTCCGTCTTTCTGAATCGCCTTGCCGTCGATCCGCAGTTCCCCGCCCTTGCGCAGGTCCTTGATCATGTCCCAGTGCAATCCGGATTTGTTTTTGCCCCCGGTCTCGGTGTAGGAGGCCCCCAGGGCCAGATGAATGGTGCCGCCGATCTTCTCGTCGAACAAGATGGTTTTGATAAAACGCTGAATCTTGAAGTTGGTGCCGATGCCCAGTTCCCCCAGGCGGCTCGCACCCGGGTCCATCTCCAACATCCGCCGCAGAAAGTCCTGATTTTTGGTGGCGGTCGCCTCCACCACCTTGCCTTTTTCAAACACCAGTCGAATCCCGTCTATCTCCCGTCCCTGATTCACCACCGGAAAATCATAGGCGATATACCCTTCCGCCGAATCCTCCACCGGTCCGGTGAATACCTCGCCCGAGGGCATGTTGTGGGTGCCCGCCGAATTGATGAAGCTGCGTCCGTCGATGCTCATTTTCAGATCCGTTCCCGGCCCGACTATGTGAACGTCCTTCGCCTCCTCCAGTTTGGAGATCAACTTATCCTGCTTCTTTTTTAAGTCCTGCCACGCTTTGACCGGATTGTCTTCATCCGAGAAAGTGGCGGAATACACAAAATCCTCAAAATCCCGCAGACTCATCTCCGCGTCCTGCGCATAGGCCTCGGTGGGAAACAGGGTCAGCGTCCATTTCTTTTTCAACAGCTTGTCTTTCAGCGGACGCGAGGATTTGGCCAGGCGGGCCTGCAGATCCGGGTCCACCTGCGGGAGTGACCGGGCATTGCGGCTCATCAAATGGCGGCGTGGTCCCCGCCAGCTTGCGCCCACGACTGCCCGGTCAACCGGGCTCACCTCGTCAAAATGATGCGCCTTACCCGAGCGAAACACCGATTCTGCCGCCCCGTCCGGCATCATCCGCACCAACGGCCACGCCCCGGCCTTCAGCAGTTCCTCATGCAGCGCCTCCACCAGCGGGGCCGCCGCGGTGGTGGCATTGATAGCAAAAACTTCGCGCTCTTGAGCGTCCAGACAGTATCCCGCCATGGTGCGGGCCAAATTTTGAGTGCGTGTATCCATGCCGCAGACCTAAAACCAGATGCGTGACTTCCGCAAGGCAAAAATGGACTGGAGTAGTCAACGCGAAGTCCGGACAACCTTGCCCAATGCTTTCACCTGCGCCCGGGGCCGGGATTCCGCCGGGTGGATCACCTGCCATTCATCCGCCTGTTCTCCCAAATTGAGATAAACCAGGGGACTGGCGGCTTTGCCCACGGCCGCCACCCGGTGAACCGGAGCGCCCTTGGGAATTTCCACACTCTTCAGGATTTCCCCTCCTTCTCCGGGTTGAAACTGATACCAGGTGCTGCGGGGATGAAAATCTTTTTGCAAACCGTCCGGCCCCCGGGCTTTGATTTTCCCGGGGACCCCGCTCACCAGCCGCCCGGCCCGGGGAATCTCGTGCAGGGTGGTCAATCCTCCGGGCACCGGCAATCGCTGCACTATGCTGCGCGCCTGCAGATCCGCCACCACCGCTCCGCCGGGATCGGAGGCGTTAGCCACCAGCAACAGGGTGCGCCCATCATGGGTAAAGGCCCCCACCCGATCCGGGAAGGCGCTGCCCCACGATCCGTCCAGGGCGGTGGAATGCACACTGTAGGTGCGGAGCCTGCCTTTGAGGGCCGCGTCCAGGTCCATCATCGCCACCGCGCCGTAGAGATCGAGGGTGACGAACAGGGTGTTGCTCTCCGCGTCCACAAACAGCACTTCCGGATTGGGACCGCTTTCGCGTCCGTCGACCTCGGGCGCGTAATGCAACTCGGGTTTGTCGCGGGGTAATTGCAGATCGGCGATGATCGTGTCGGATTGAAGGTCGATTCCCACGATGCGGCTGCCCAGGTGCTTGCGTTTTTTACTGTCTTTCTGAAAGCTCACCCACAGCACCCGATTCGTCTCGTCAAAAAAGAAGGATTCCGGACGGCGCCCGCTTGGCTCAAGCTGCTTCCGAAAATCCCAGGTGATGTCCACCCGCCCGTCGGCGGGATTCATTCGATGAATTTCACCCGCCGTGGTGGCGATGTAGAGCAGATTCCCGCGGAAGGCGATGTGATCCACCTCGTCCTTGAAACTGTGAAAGCGGGCGTTCCCTTGCTTGTCCACCACCACCAAATTGTTCCGGTCCTCCACTCCTTCCAGGTTTGCGGCCACGTGGTTCCCGTCTTCGCTGACAGCCACTTTTTTTATGTCCTCCATGCCGGACTGCTCCCACAATTGACGATGCTCGACGTCGCGGCCCTCGGGCAGTGCACAGATCAACACCCCGATTCCGCCTCCGGACTCGGATTGATAACTATAGTAGAGTGGTGGAGAAGCCCATCCCGTAAGTGGGGACAAAAGCAGCAGAGAGGCAAGCAGGGTGAATACGTTCATATCAGGATACCGATGTGGGGGTTGAGGTTCGTTTACACAGTTGAAAAAGCAGTAAAATAGCAGTTGTCACCCCGATAGTGAGCGTGGCCATGGCCATGGCCGAGGAGATGTCACCCTGCTCGAATTGATTAAACACGAAGGTGGCCGTGGTCTGCACCCCCGCAGGCAACAGCAACAGGGAAGCCACCAGTTCGCGCATGCACACAATAAACGTGGTGAGCCAGGCCGCCGCCAAGGCGGGGGCGAGATGGGGAAACACGACTTGCGCAAATACCCGCAGCCGTCCCGCGCCCAACTGGCGGGCCGCGTTTTCGAGTCCGGCATTCATCTGGCCCATGGCCGTGGCCCCGAATCCGAGAGCGTCCGAAATATAAATCACCACATAGGCCAGCAGCAGCATCCAGATCGTACCGTAGATGTTCAAGCGGATCCAGGGCGCGTTCCAGGCCAGAATCAGCGCCACCGCCATCACAATTTTGGGCAACACCCGGGGAAGCACCGACAGACTGTCGATGATTTTCCGCACCCAGCCCCCGGAGCGGGCGGCCACGTAGGCGATGCCTCCCCCGGCCAGCACACAAATCGTGGCCGCGCCCACGCTGAGCCTTACACTGGTGAAGATCGCGTCGCGCCCCGCCGAATCCGCCGCGAAGATCTCCGTATAGCGATCCATCGTCCACATCGGGGCCCCGCCCTCCCAGCGTTCGATCAGACTCATCCCGATCATGGCCGCGTAGGGAAGCACGGTGCTGCACACAAACAATCCCCCCATCCAAACCCAGGCCAGCAGCGACTGCCAGGGTTTCAAGGGATGTTGACGGGGCATGAAGGCCCGCTGTCCGCGCGACAGGGAGTGTCGGGTCAGCCAGCGGGTGGTGAACACCGAAAGCAGCGCGAACAGACACAGCAGACTTGAGAGGGCGGTGGCCAAAGGGAAATTGATCGGCCAACTGGTGATCAGGTGGA
>JAGYLC010000132.1 GCA_018401235.1 Kiritimatiellia bacterium | reverse complement strand
GGGACAGCGCGATGGCGGTGATGTTCCTGGGCAGTCTGCTGTTGGCGGTGCCGTCCGCCTGTAACGCGGTGAGCACCGAAATCCGTCGGGGCACTGCCGGGGCGATTCTCAGTAAACCGGTGAGCCGCATTCGGTTTCTGGCCGCGAAATTCGTGGGGGTCTCCATGGTGATGTTGGTGTTCGCCGGGATGTGCATGGTGGCGATTCTGCTGGCAGACCGGGCTTCGGCCATTGAATTCACGGTGGGCTGGCGTTTCCTTATCCCCCTCTATCTGGCGGTGCTGGGGGCCTATGTGCTGGCCGGCATTCTCAATTACAGCACCCGCCGTCCTTTCGCATCCACCGCGTTTTGGTGCATGGCCGGTTTGTTGCTGCTGGCATTTCTGTGGACCAGTTTTCTGAATGATCAGGGAGGGGGAGTGACGGTCATCGATCATGGCGGCCATACCCATGAGGTGCCTAATGCAGGTGAACCCGTTCCCGTCCGATGGAGTCTGGTGCCCGCCTGCCTGCTGATCACGATGGCGGCGCTGATGATTCAAGCCCTGGCGCTTCTCTGTGCCCTCCGACTGGCGGTGGTGCCCTCGCTGTCGGTATGCAGCGGATTTTTTCTGATTGGGCTGATCTCTGATTATCTGCTGGCGGAGCGGGCCATGGAGGCCCTGTGGGCAAAGCTGGTGTATTTGATTCTTCCCAACTGGCAGCATTTCTGGATGGCCGATGCCCTGACCGCCGGGGGGCATGTGCCTTGGAGTTATGTGGCGCAGGCGGGGATCTACGCGGCGGCCTGGACCGGCGGGCTTTTATGCATCGCCTTTGGATGTTTTGATCGTATGGAGGTATATTGATATGGCTGACGAACCGATTGTATTTGCCAAAGACTTGAGTAAAATTTTCCGGGATTTCTGGCGGCGGCCCCGCGCTCGCGCCGTGGACGGCATCAACCTCACCCTGCACCCCGGCGAAGTGTACGGCCTGCTGGGCCCCAACGGCTCCGGCAAAAGCACCACTATCAAAGTGCTGTTGGGCCTGTTGCATTCCGATGGAGGCGAGGTGCGGGTTTTGGGCAAGCCGCCCCGCGATGTGGAGGTCAAGCGCAGGGTGGGCTACCTGCCCGAGGAATCCTATTTGTATCCCTACCTCGACGCCCGCGAGACCCTGCGCTTTTACGCGGCCCTCTTCGGGTTGCAGGGGAGTGAACGGGAAAAACGGATTGATGAACTGCTGGAAATGGTGGGGCTGTCCCATACCGGGCGACGGCGGGTGGGGGAATTCTCTAAGGGAATGGCCCGCCGCATTGGCTTGGCCCAGGCCCTGATTAACGATCCTGATTTGGTGATACTTGACGAACCCACCTCCGGCCTGGATCCGCTGGGTACCCGGCAGGTAAAGGACATTGTGCGCGCCCTCGCGGATCGCGGAAAAAGCGTGCTTCTCAGTTCGCATTTGCTGGCCGATGTGGAGGATGTGTGCGACCGGATCACCATTCTTTACGGAGGAAAAGTGCAAGCGAGCGGGCCTATTCGGGACCTTCTGCAAGTGGCCAACCACCTGCAAATCCGCCTCAAGGATCTGGAGGAGGATCAACGCACCCGACTGCTGGATCTGCTGGAAGAGCAACTCGGCGAACGCCCCACTCTCGAACCCACCCGCAAAGACCTCGAATCCTTCTTCCTGGAAGTCGTCGCTCAGGCCCGCCGCGAAAGTGGCGAAGGCAGTGGCACCCGACAGGAAGGGGAATTAGCGGAGTTCCTAAGATAGGAGATAGGAGATGGGAGATGGGAGATAGGAGATCGGAGGGGGTAGAAGTTTAAAGTTAGGAGGTAGGAAAAATGAATACACGTACAATGAAATTGGAAGACTTGGAAGCCTGGCGAAAATCGCGAGTGTTGGTAGGGGAAATCTATAATTTGACCGGTAATAATCGAATTTGCAAAGATTTCGGACTTTCCAATCAATTGCAACGAGCTTCCGTGTCCATTATGTCCAACATTGCGGAAGGTTTTGAGCGGGCGGGATGCCCCGAAAAAGTACAATTTTATCGAATTTCCAGAGCCTCAGGCGGAGAAGTTCGGTCGTTGTTATACGTGGTCGAGGATGCGTATCCCGCGTACAGTGAACGTGCGCAGGAGTTACGAGAGCAATCGGCCCAAGTAGGTCAAATCATATCGGGTCTTATCCGTAGCACCCAAAAGCGAATGGCCTTCATCACAATCAATTCCCTCATCGCCCTTTTCTTACTTTCCATCCTAACAATTACCATCCTTTAAGTCCAAACTCCCATCTTCGATCTCCTATCTCCAAACTTCGATCCCCTATCTCCAAACTTCGATCTCCTATCTCCGAAAATGACTCCTATTATCCCCATCTACAAACTCACCCTCCGCTCCATTCTGCGGGAGCGGGTGGCCTTGTCTATGCTGGCGCTGCTGGCGTTGGTGTTATTGTTGTTGCCGCAGGGCTTGCAGACGGACGGGACGGTGGAGGGCGCGTTGCGGATGCATATCCGCTATAGCTTGGGGTTTTCTTCGGTGTTGTTGGCGGGCATGACCCTGTGGGTGTCCTGCGCCTCCATTGCCGGGGATCTGACCAGCAAGCGCCTGCAGATGGTGCTGACCAAGCCGGTTGGGCGCATAAGTCTCTGGTGGGGAAAATGGTTGGCGGTGGTGACGTTGGTTGCGATACTCGCTCTGCTCTGCGGCGGGGTCACCTTGCTACGAATTCACCGCATGGTGCAACAGGCCGAATTGACCGATTTCCAACGGGAGCGGGTGTATACCCAACAAGTCACCGCCCGCAGGCCGGTGGATGCGGAGGTGGAGGATTTGACTCCGCAGGCCGAAGAGATGTTGCACTCCCAACGGGAGGCCGGCGCCCTTCCTGAGGATGTATCCGATGATGAAATTCGTGCAAACATTCTTCGTTTTTTGATCTTCAGCCGCCATGCGGCCTCCGCCAACGAATCCGTAAGTTGGACCTTTCCTTTACCCCGTCCGCTGGGCAGTGGGGAGCCGCTGCAAATCGCCTATCAGTTTGACGGATCTTCGATGGGCCTGAGTAAAGTCCCGGGCCGCTGGGTACTTGAATCCCCGGATCACCCGGGGCTATTCGAACAACTCATCGAGCAGACCCCCCATGGAGAACATGTAATTTCATTGGAAGTACCCCCGGAGATGGCGGGAGTGAGCGAGCTCAAGTTGACTTTTTCCAATTTAAGTGAAGACGGGGACCGGGTCTTTTTTAAGCCTGATCGGGGAGTGCGCCTCTATCTGGAAGGAGGGGCGTTTTCTCCCAATCTCTTGCGGGCGATCCTGTTGATCATCGGATTGCTGTCGATTCTCGCCGCTATCGGGGTCAGCGCCGGTTCCGTGTTTTCGCTGCCGGTGGCCTGCTACGCCACCTCGGTGATTCTGTTGCTTCAGGCTTTTTCCGGAGTGGTCGAGGAAGTCTTGGAGCAGGGGCCGGACCCGGAGGACTCTGAAATCACCTGGATGTCCAAAGCGGTTCAGGAAATACAACTCGGGGTGTTTAGAGGGGTGTTGGTGATTTTGAAACCGCTGCAGGTGGAAAGTCCCCTCGGTCGGGTTACGCGTGGAGTACAAATTTCAAGCACGGAAGTGGCGGGCAGCGTTTTCTTTCGATTTACGCCTATTGTCTTGGTGATAAGTGCGGCGGGTATTTTTTGTTTTTCCAAGCGCGAAGTGGGGGGGGCGGTATGAAAAAATCAACCTCCACTTCCGGTTGGACCCTGATTGGGGTGGGACTGTTACTGCTGTTGGCTTCGGGTACCCGCCATGCAAAACTGGTGGCTCGACGACAAAGCGAGCATTTGCAGGAGGTGGCCCCCGAGGATACCACTCCGCTGGTGGCCATCACCACCGTCGCCTTCGGCGGCTTCCGGGGCCTGGTGGCGGATGCCCTGTGGGTGCGGGCAAACAAAATGCAGGAGGAGGGGCAATTCTTCGAACTGGTCCAGCTCGCACAATGGATTACGCAGTTGGAGCCGAGAGTGCCGGAGGTATGGTCCTTCCAGGCGTGGAATCTCGCCTACAACATCAGCGTGTTGTTTCCCGAATTTGAGGACCGATGGCGCTGGGTCAATCACGGAATCGATTTGTTGCGGAAGGAGGGGTTGACCCACAATCCCAATTCGGCCACCCTGCATTGGGATATCGGCTGGATGTATCAGCACAAAATCGGCATGGAATTCGATACCGCCCACTTGCTTTACAAACAGAAATTAAGCCAGCAGATCGAAGAATTTTTCCCCGAAGGCCACCTTCCTCAAACCGAGCTTTCCGGCCGGACGGTTCAAAATATCAGGGACCGTTTTTCCATGCGGCCCGGCCACATGCGGGAACTGGATGACGAATATGGTCCACTGGACTGGCGGATGCCGGATACCCACACGCTCTACTGGTCCACGCGGGGGCTTCCTTTGGCACGGGATGCACATCGGGAACGCATGTTACGGCGGATGCGCATGCAAAGTTTGGGGGCGTTGATGCGGCGGGGTCACACTCTTACCGATTCGCAGACCCGGGCAATGGTGTTCCTGCCGCGGTTCGATTTGATATCCACGGTGTTGGAGGAATATCAAACCTTTATAGCGGCCACACCCGCCAATCGCTATTTGCAGCAGGGGTACGAGAACTTTGTTCGCGACGCCATGCTGTTGCATGCGGAATATGGCCGGATGGACGAGGCGCTGGCGTTTTACCGCATTCTCGCAAAAGAAAATGCCGACCTTCCCGAAACACGTGCGATGTTTCAGGCCTTTGTGCAGCAGGAATTGACCCTTGATCCCGCCGAACTCAGTCAGGATCAGGCCATGACCCGCGTGGTGGCCTTGATTCGCAGGTCCCACACGGAGCCTGATCCCATTCGGGCCCGGGGATACCTGCAAATGGCCCGCCAGATTCATCGGATCTACCAACAATCCCGTGTCAATCAGGAGCATGCCATTCGCACCGGGTTGCCCGAGTTTGATATAATGGTGAAGTTGCTGAAGACACTCCCAACTACCTGATGGGCCCACGCGTCTGCGGTTAAAGTAATTTTCGAACAAAAATGCATTTGGCTCTTGGAATCTTCCTCCAATCCCCTTTACTATAAACTATAGGAAGTGATACTCTGAAAATACGATCTTGGCCGTGCGGTGGTTCTTCAATAAATTGGGTATAGGTTCCCTGACCCGGCATCCGCTCGCGGGCGGCACCCAGTTGACCACCGAGTGTTGGGTACTGTTCGGCACGACTGAATCCCAGGCGGGCGCGGAATTCCTCCACCCGTTGAGCTTGAATGCGGATATCCAAGTTTCGATCCAGCGCCTGTTCGATCAGTGCGCTTAGGGTCGGGTCTTGATAGGACAGCCACCACTCGGAACCAAGTGCGGTTTCGGATGATTTCACAGGCGCAGACTCGGACCAGTGATCCGGTGTCTGTAGGTCCGGGCGTTTATGATCGGGGCCACTTACGCAGCCTGCGGCGAGGAGAAGGAATGGTAGAATGGAACTAAGCTTAGGCATGGGAGGATTCGGAGGTGGAGGAGCTGCGTTTGCGGCGTACCCGGTCGGACAGGTCTTCGAGGACCTGATACATCAGGGCTACAAAGGGGAGGGCGAGAGTGCTGGCCAGAATCATGCCACCCACCACCACGGTGCCGATTTCACGTCGGCTGGCCGCCCCGGCACCGGTGGCGAAGACCAGGGGAAGTGATCCCATGATGAAGGTGGCGGCGGTCATCACAATTGGGCGAAAGCGCTGGCGGGCGGCCTGTCGCGCGGATTCACCCGCACTCATCCCCTGCTTGCGGTTCTGGGCGGCGAACTCAACGATCAAAATAGCGTTTTTACTGGCCAGGCCGATGAGCACCAAAAGCCCCACTTGGAAATAGACATCGTTGGGGTATCCCCGGAAGTGGGAGGCAATGGTGGCGCCGAGAACTCCGAAGGGAACGGAAGTGGCCACGGCCAGTGGCAGGGTCCAGCGTTCGTATTGTGCGGCTAAAA
>JAGYLC010000131.1 GCA_018401235.1 Kiritimatiellia bacterium | reverse complement strand
CTCATTTCGGGCCGTAGGCCCGCGGAGATACCAGCCCCATCCAAGGAGCGAAGCGACGCGGGGTGGGGAACCCGCGACACACAAAAAAAGCTCGGGCCGTAGGCCCGCGGAGATCACCCTTACCAATGCCGTGGTGATCTTCGCGGACCTACGGCCCGGGTTGCACGTGTTCATGCTACCCCACCCTGCGTCGCTACGCTCCTTGGATGGGGCTATTATCTCCGCGGACCTACGGCCCGAATTGAAAATCGTTCAACGTTTGAAGGACGTTCAACGTTCAGCGTTCAACGTTCGATTTCCAACTCAATCAATACCGATAATGATCGGGCTTGTAGGGTCCTTCCTGGGGGATACCGAGGTATTTGGCCTGCTTCTCCGTCAGAGTGTCCAATTTCACCCCCAAACGCGGGAGGTGCAGTCTGGCCACTTCCTCGTCGAGGTGCTTGGGCAGGACGTAAAGTCCGACCGGATACTGCTCGGTGCGCTGGAAGAGTTCGATTTGTGCCAACACCTGGTTGGTGAAGCTGTTGGACATCACGAAACTCGGATGACCGGTGGCACAACCCAGATTCATCAGACGGCCCTCAGCCAGCAGAATGATTTTGTGCCCGTTCGGCAACTCAATCTGATCTACTTGGGCTTTGATGTTATTCCAGGGATATTTTTTCATGGCGGTGACCTGAATCTCGCTGTCGAAATGTCCGATGTTGCACACGACCGCGCCTTCGCGCATCTGCAGCATGTGTTCTTCCGTAATCACATCACAACATCCGGTGGTGGACACGAAAATATCTCCCTGGGTGCAGGCATCGGTCATGGTGGTCACCTCATATCCGTCCATTACCGCTTGCAATGCGCAAATGGGATCCACTTCGGTGATGATTACCCGGGCGCCCTGGCCACGTAGAGCTTCGGCGGAGCCCTTACCCACGTCGCCGTAACCAGCGACCACGCAGATTTTTCCGCCCATGAGAATATCCGTAGCCCGACAAATGCCGTCGGGCAAGGAATGGCGGCAACCGTATTTGTTGTCGAACTTGGACTTGGTCACCGCGTCGTTCACATTGAAGGCGGGGAAGAGCAGTTCACCCTTGGCATGCATCTGATACAGACGGTGAACCCCGGTGGTGGTCTCTTCCGAGACACCCTTGATGGACTCTGCCAGTTTGGTGAAGCGTCCGGGATTCTTTTTCAGTGCTTTACGCAACTGCGCCAGCAACACTTCCTCTTCCTCGCTTTCCGGGACTACATTCAGTACCTCCGGATCCCGTTCCGCTTTGTAGCCGAGATGAACGAACAAGGTGGCGTCTCCGCCATCGTCCAAAATCATGTTCGGGTACACGTCTTCCCCCCAATCGAGGATGTGATCGGTGTATTCCCAGTATTCTTCCAAGGTTTCGCCCTTCACCGCGAATACGGCGGTGCCCTCGGCCGCGATCGCCGCCGCCGCCTCGTCCTGGGTCGAATAAATGTTGCAACTTGCCCAGCGCACTTCCGCGCCCAGAACCTGCAAGGTTTCAATTAGCATCGCGGTTTGAATGGTCATGTGCAGCGAACCAGCAATCTTGGCACCTTTGAGGGGTTGTTCGGTGCCGAACTTTTCGCGCAGAGCCATCAGACCCGGCATTTCGTTTTCCGAGAGCTCCATCTCCTTGCGTCCGTAGGGGGCGAGGTTGATGTCTTTGATAATGTAGTCGGTGGTTTTGTTCAGGGTATCGGTCATAAGAGTTCCTTAGTCATTTTGTGGTTTTGTCGCAGTCATTAAAAGTACGGGCAAATCCGGAGTGGCGCCCGGTAGACGGGCGGTGGCTTCCACCTTGAGTCCCGCCTGTTGAAAATAGAGGTCCAGTTGCGCCGGGTCAAAACCCAGCCACACATCCGCGTATTGTTCGCGGACCCATTCCTGGTCGTGGGAAAGTAAATCTAGTAAAATGAGGCGGCCTCCCGGACGCAGCACCCGGGCGGCTTCGCTGATCGCCGCCTCCGGCAGGGCCGCATGGTGAAGGGCCTGACTGATAAACACCGCGTCCATTTCCCCATCGTCGATGGGCAGATGTTCCAGATCCCCTTCCATGGTTACCACCTTGTCGCTCAAGCCGGCGACTTCAGAGGCCTCTCTCAGAGTCATGAGCATTCGCGGAGATACATCCACCGCCACCACCTTGGCGCAGAACCGGGCCAGGGACAGGGTGAGTGCCCCCTCACCGGAACCCAAATCCGCCACCTGCATTCCATGAAACCCTGCCGCCAAGGCGGCGGCAATCGCCGACCAGCCACCGCCCGGCTCGGTCAACGATCCATAGCGTCCGGCCAGGTCATCGAAAAAGTCCCGATTTCGGGAAATCCGTTGATCCAACATCAGCCGTACCGAGGCCTTGTCTTCGGTCGCACCGGGGATTTCCAGCAAACTATTCTCAATCACCTGACTCAAATCGGGATCAACAAATGCGGGTCCCCGATGATAAAACACCGAAGTGCCATTGCGACGGGTCTCTAGCAACCCCGATTCCCGAAGCGGTTTTAGGTGCCGGCTCACCGTCGACTGTGGCAGCCCTAAAATGCGTACCAGTTCCGCCACCGACAGTTCCGCCTGTGAAACCGCCCGCAAAATACGCAATCGACACTCGTCGCCGAGTGCTTTATAGATTGATAATAGATGTGTTTGAGCTTCCATCAGTAATTCCGGATAAACGAATATATACAGAAAGCTTTGGAATGCAAATGGAAAATCTCGATTGACGAAAATCTTGTTGGTAACAAGGGATTGTGTAATCGTTTGAATTTGGTTAACTGAAAATTGTGCATGTATCCGGAGTGTGATACGCTAGGAAAAAGGAATTTGCTTATGGCTGCTAAGAAAAAAGGACTCGGACGTGGATTGAATGCGTTGATTCAACAATCCAACGATGCCCCGTCGTCCACCCCCAAAAAGACCACTCCTCCACCCTCAAACGAAAAAGTCTCAAACGAGAATCCATCCGAGGTGGCCCTTCACTTGATTACTGCCAATCCTTATCAGCCCCGCGAACGCTTTGAAGAGGAGGCTCTGGAGGAATTAACCTCCTCTATCCGTGAAATGGGCATTCTCAGTCCCCTGCTGGTGCGACAACGCAAAGAGGACGGCTCCGGTTATCAACTGATCGCGGGCGAACGTCGATTTCGGGCCGCGCAACGGGCCGGCCTGAAAAAAGTACCAGTGATCCTCCGCGAATTAACCGACGTGGAAGCGCTGGAAGTTGCCCTGGTGGAAAATTTGCAGCGGCGGGACCTCAACATTATGGAAGAGGCGGAGGGCTATCAGCGTTTGGCCGATGATTTTGATCTCACCCAGGAGGCGATCGCCAACCGGGTGGGCAAAGCCCGCGCCAGTGTGGCCAACGCCATGCGCCTGCTCGCCCTGTCCTCGAAAGTCAGGGAAATGGTGGCCGATCAACGCCTCAGCGCCGGACACGCGAAAGTGCTGCTGGGCCTCGATATTCGCGAAGAACAGGATCTCTTGGCCGCTCAGGCGGTCAAAGAAAACTGGAGCGTGCGCGAGACAGAACGTCAAATCAAACGACGCCTCGCCCCACCGAAGAAGTCCGCCGGAAGCGTCTCCAAAAATGATATCCCGCCCGATCATGTTCAGTTTCTCACCGACAAGTTGCATCAGAAGTTCGGTACCAGTATTCGTCTGATCCCCACCCGCACCTTGGCAAATGGGAAAAAGGAACGGGGCAAGCTGGAAATCGATTTCTACTCCAATGACGATCTGGACCGGGTCTTGGACATTCTCGGATTAACGGAACCCTTGTAGGCTTCATGTCGATCGTTCTTGCACTCACGGAAGTCCTCGGAGGGCTCGCTCTCTTTTTGTTTGGACTGAATCAGCTCTCCAGCGGACTTAAATCTCTGGCTGGCGAGCGGCTGCGCGCGATTCTGGAATATACCACCCGCAACCGGGCCTACGGCTATTTGCTGGGCTGCAGCCTGGGTTTCCTCCTGCACAGCAGCGGCACCACCGTGATGCTGGTCAGTTTCGTTAATGCGGGTCTGTTCACCCTGCTTCAGGCCATTCCGGTGGTACTCGGAGCCAATGTGGGAACCACCCTGAGCATGCAGGCCATCTCCTTGAACCTCACCGCCTTGAGTTATCCGGCCATTGCCCTGGGCATGGCGGGCACCTTTCATCGTAAGGAAAATGTCCAATCCGCAGGCCGCGCCCTCTTCGGATTCGGGCTGCTGTTTTTGGGCATGCACATCATGAAGGAGGGAATTACCCCCTACCGGGAGGATTTACGCCCCTTCCTGGAAAATTTGGACGGAAGTACCTGGACCGGCATGATCGGCGGCATCCTGCTGGCCGTGGCCATCACCTCGATTATGCAAAGTAGCGGAGCCACCATCGGCATGTGCTTCAGCCTCATTCAGGCCGGAGTTTTCACCTCCCTCACCCAGGTGATGCCGGTGATTCTGGGGGCGCACATCGGCACCTGCGCCACCGCCTTTCTGGCCAGCATGGGAAGCCCCCAACCCGCCCGTCGACTGGCGGTCGCCCACCTCTTGTTCAATCTGTTCAACGTGGGCCTCGCCCTGATCTTCCAGGCACCGCTGATCGCGTTTATCGAGTCCGGCACGGATAACCTGACCCGCCAAACCGCCAATTTACATACCCTGATCATGCTGGTGGCATCGTTGATGATTCTGCCCGCCATCAAAGGCATGTCCCTTGTGGTCCATCAATTAGTCCCCGGTGGTGCCCGCGAGTCCGCCTCCAGTTTGCTGACTCCCGAACGTATGGCCGACATCGATACCGCCCTGCCGGCGGCGCGAATGGAAATGATCCGGCTCAGCCGCCTCGCCATCGAAAGTATCGACCATATCACCCACCACCTGGAAGAGCCTTGTCACGACCTGAAACGAAAAATCCGGGCGAATGAACAGGTATTCGATACTATCAAATCCACTCTGGTTCGGCAGTTACGGAATCTGGGCTACCACCAAGAAGTGACGTTTGAGAATCTGAGGGGATTAGACCACTGGATTCGCTGTGTGGTTCAGATGGAGCGCATCGGAGACCACATGATGAAGCTCCATTTACTGTCGGACGAGCAACACGACGAAACCGAACGCATCAAATTCGGCAAAAAACTGGATAAACGTCTGCTGCGGCTCTTCTCCGAAACCCGCGAAATGCTGGACATGCTTCGCTTGAATCTCGAAAGTTCCGGGAGTGAAGTATCCGAACAGGATCTGAACGCCAAACGACAAAGAATCCTCCTGAAAACCAAAAAATCCCGCGACCTCTTCAGCCTGCGCATGGAGCAGGCCCGCATGGAACCCCGGGTCATGTACTATTACACCGGCTACCTCGAACTTTTCGAACGCCTCATCCGCCATATCGAACTCGCCGGAGACACCCCCGCCCCCTTCACCGGCGCCGTCTACCGCGAGGCGTTCACGGACCAGGACTGGCACTTCGACCCCTTCACCGGCGCGCCCATCACCAATCTGGACGCACCCCAGATCGACGTGGAGCCCGGAACCTTCCTCGGCCTCGCCCCGGGGGAGAAGCTGCAACTGTTCGACGCCGACGACAACGGCGCCGGCCTGGACGCCTACAGCCGCACAGTCCTGCTCAAGATCTGCGCCGGCTTCGGCGTGCCCTTCGAGCTGGTCACCGGCGACTGGTCCAAGGTCAACGACCGCCTCGTCCGCGCCGTGCTCAACGAGTTTCACCGATCCATCGAAGCCGCCCAAGACCACCTGCTGATCTTCCAGGTCTGCCTCGGTGTGTGGTCCTGGTGGATGGACGCCGCCGTCTTCGCCGGCCGCCTCCCGGCCCCCGGCTACGCCACCACCCGACACGACTACCTCGCCGTCCAGGCCCGCCCGCACGGCTGGCGTTACGTCAACCCGGCGCAGGATGTGGAGGCCAAGATCAAGGCCATCGGCGCCCATCTGACGTCGCGCATCACCGCGATCGACGAACAGCCCGGGCCGTCGGCTGAGGAGATTGACGCGCAGATTGCCGACGA
>JAGYLC010000130.1 GCA_018401235.1 Kiritimatiellia bacterium | reverse complement strand
AAACGCAAGCAGAGCAGGAGGATCGGAAAAGAAGCGGCAAAAACACGCTTTTTACTGTTATTTAGCAGAAAATAGATCATAAAAAACATGTACTCACCCTCTTAAACTCGGACAATTACGAACGCTTACCCCCAATTTGCATGAATTCCGCGAAAAACCAGGTTGTGATCACCGGCATGGGCATCTTGGTCCCCAATAGAAACTCGCTGGACGAGTTCTGGTACAACACCCTGAACGCGGTCAGCGGAATTACAGAGATCACCCGGAATTCATCCTCTCCATTGATTGCGTTGCAGGATAATCTATCCACCTCCGTGGATCAAGTGGAACGGCAATTGGTGCTGGAGGCCCTGCGGACCTGCGGAGGCGTCCAAACCAAAGCTGCAGAGCTATTGGGAACCACCCGGCGGGTTCTGAAATATAAAAGGGATAAACTGAATATTCAGCTTCCTCTGAATGAGGACATCGACGAATGAAAAGAGTGACCCAACTTGGCATCTTCATCAGCCTATTGCTCCTCACAGCTTGTGCCCACCGCCCCCATTTCCGGATTCCCCGGCAACCACCCGACCGGACGGTACAGCTGGAGGTCACCGGCTACTGTGATTGCCAACACTGCACTGGATGGAAACGAAGTTGGTGGCGACTGGGCCGCCCGGTTTTCACGTCCGGCCCCAATAAAGGAAAAGTGAAGCAAGTGGGAGTCACCGCTTCGGGAACCATGGCCCGGCGGGGAACCGTCGCCGCCGATACCCGTCACCTTCCCTTTGGTACCATCGTGCATGTACCCGGCTATGGCTGGGGCCGGGTGGAAGATCGCGGCGGGGCCATCAAAGGCAATAAACTGGATCTATTCTTCGACTCCCACCAGCAGGCTCTCAATTGGGGACGGCAACCGCTTCCAGTGCAAATTTGGTTTCCCTGACACGGATTTTATCCGCAACCGAAGAGTCAAAGTGGACTGTACCCACAAAAGGGGTAACCACGGATAGCCATGCCGGACCACGGATGAAGAAAGAATGGAATTTTTGGAATGATCCAACGGATGGCTGCGCCGGACAACAGATGAAAGGCGATTCGGAATATGCAGATACTGATGCAAATACCACAGAAATATCCGTGGTCCGGCAAGGCTATCCGTGGGTTCATTTCTACACGCCCCGGGCCTGTGGATCCCAAATGAATTTATGAATCTGCAATTGCAGGCGCACCGGTAATCCGTCGTCCAGAATCCACTCCGCCAGATCCGCAAACGGAACCGCGTCCCACACCGGCGAAAATAAAATCGGGCAGATAGATGCCAACTCCTCCCGCAGAATCAGTTCCTTGGCCCATTCGTAATCCAGCCGATCCTTGATCACGAATTTGAGTTCGTCCGTCGCTTTCAACAACGTCAGATTATCCATGCGATTGCGCGTCATCATTCCCGAACCCGGACATTTCAAATCCATGATCCGGCGCACCCGCTCATCCACCCGGGAAATATCCAGACTCCCCGAGGTTTCCAGCATCACCTCATACCCCGCGTCACACAGACGGCGCATCAGCGGATTTGCCCCCTCCTGCAACAGAGGTTCCCCCCCCGTCACCTCCACCAGTTTGCAGGGATAGCCGGAAATACTGTCCATGATCTGGTCAATGGACATCTCTGATCCCTCGTAAAAGGTGTATTCCGAGTCACACCAAGCGCAACGCAGATTACAGAACGAGAGCCTAATAAAAATACACGGCCACCCGGATCGCTCGCCTTCGCCCTGAATACTGAAAAAAATCTCGTTTATCTGTAGTGTGTCTGACATCCCCGCCCGATACCATTTTTGGTCCTGGAAACAAACCTTCATTGAGAATTTCCGACCCTACTGACAAGTGACTACTGACAAGTGACTACTGACTACTCCTATCCCGTCAGCTCAAGATCCGCGTAAAGCGCATCCAGGGTCGCCCGCATGCGGGCCTGATGTTTTTCCTCTCCCGGCATACCGTTGAACAGCACCACCGCGCAGAGGTCGTGATCGGGATCGCAAAAGGCGGCGGTACTTTGATTCCCACAGTGCCCGAATGCATTTTGCGATGCGAAGCTTCCGAATTGATACGGCACCTCCCCCGGGGCGTAGTGATCCGATTGACGCATAAATCCCAAGCCCCAGTCAATGGTCTGCCGAAAAGTTTTATCCAGCATCCCCACCCGGTGCGGTGCCACCAGCATACGGGCGGTTTCCGGGCGAAGCAGGCCGTTCTCCCCCTCCACCATGCGTTTCATGTGTTGATAAAACTTCAGAAAATCCGTCGCGGGTCCGCGGCCATTGCCTCCCGGACGACAACAGGTAACCGATTCGCGGCGGGTCAGATCCTCCTGCTCCTCCGGAAATCCGCCGCTGGTGTCGTACATTATGGCAAGCCGATCTTCCCACGTTTCAAACTCCGCCTCCGGGACTCCCACCCAACTGGAATCCATTCCCATCGGCAACAAAACCTCTTCTCGCACAAATTGATCATAAGGCCGACCATCAATCAGCCGAATCAGTTCACCGAGCAGGTACCAGGCGCTGTCCACGTGGTATCCCGCCTGTTCCCCGGGTTCCCAGTGGGGTTCCGGCTTGGAGTAGCAGATCATGCCGATGGTATCGGCCCAGGGGCGAGGGGTCCATCCCAAGGTGGCCCCTCGGATGCCGGCGGTGTGGGTCAGTAGGTGACGCGGTGTAATCCTATCCTTCTTTCGTGCCCCGAACTCCGGGATCCACTCCGCCACCGGGCGGTCCAACTCAAACTGTCCCCGCTCCAGCAACAGGCCAACCGCAACGGCTGCAATGGGTTTGCAGGCCGACAACCATAACATCAGCATTTTGTTTTCCAGCGGTTGAAATGGCTCGTTCATTCCGAACGATTTTACCAGACGATTTTCGTCCTTCACCGATACCGCCACCTGTGCGCCGAAATGCAAGCCCTGCTGAATCCCCCGCTCGATTTCCGCCTGTACCCGGGAGAAATCGCTCATGCGGGATTCACCACATGTTTCGAATTTCCCTTCAAATAGGATTTCACCCCCCTGGCCCAGTCTACTAACAATGCGAAGGTAAGTTCTGCCACCGAAGCCGTGCTATAGGCTGGAATATGGATGCAAATAGATAAGGATGGGGATTTCATGTAAGTAGATTGAACACACATTCGACACACGGGTCTACATTAAAACAAACGAATTTAACTGCTTTGCCCGGGAGGCGTTTACCGGCTTTTCTTCCTTCCTCTCCTCCTCACACATGGCTGGTGACTCCCTCCGGGCATCTTTTTTTAAACGAAAAACCGCTTATTCTGAATCCAGAATCCACTTATCGTCACCCGGCCCCTCCACGGAACGCAGTAGCAAGCGCACATTCGCAAAGGGAGTATCCAGTTGCAGTTTGGTCAACAACCGACGGTCATCCTCGGACAGCCACACCTGCATTTTCCCTTTACGAACGAAAACACCATCAAATTGGGCCTCCGGATCCATTTTCAGGCTTTTGACCCGTCCATAGTTCTCCAATCTCACGTTATCATAGCCACTGGTTTTCACCGTTAAATCGTACAGTTTCTCGTCCGCCAGCACTTTGAATTCATAGGTTTGCTTATCTTTGAAGTCGTGTCGCCGCATAAAATACATGAAGGATACCAAATCGCGGGTGCCCTTCTCGAGTTCAACCTGTTCGACCTCGTCCTCGCGATCTTCCCGTATCCGGATATAGGTTGCCTGCATCTTGTCCCAATCGAATACGGTGGTCGCATGCCGGGTGTGCCGCCCTTCGTTCAGGTCGAGAATAAAGGTGTCAGGACGCAGGGTGTCGGGGTCGATGTACACCTCCACCAAATCATCCACCGGATAAATTCTGTTGATCACTCCATTCGATTTGGTTCGAAATTGAATGTACAGCGACCAGGCATCGTCACGCCACACCCAGTCGGTGCTGGCTTCCGACGTACCCACCCCGATCCAGCCCCAATAAATGACATAGGTCAGTTTTTCCCCCACTTGGAACGGAAGTTCCACCTCCGGCACCGGGGGGAGATCCGCAGCTTCAGACTCGGCCCGGGCCGTCCCCTGAAGCCCGGATAACAGACATAAAAAAAGGCCACATCGTGGCAAAATAGATTGAATGTTCTCTATAATCATGCGCTTTTCCCCATACATTCGTAAAAAAGTTTGACCATCAGCAGCCGCAGCTGTTCAAATTGAGCGGTCGGACTTCGGAAAAAAGCGTCATAGGTATCCGCCGACAACCGCAGCATTCGATCCAGTTGACCGGGGGTAAAACTCTGCGCCTGGCGGCCCAATTGGTAGATCCGAAAGGGACTCCGGGTTTTGTCACCCACCAGACGTTGAAATCCCTCTTTCGCCTCTTCATTCAGAAAAATAAAATTTCCGAAACGTCCCTTATCCTCCACCCTCGCCTCCCGCTGATGCACACACGCCCCCAGATAGGCCATTTCCCGCAGAGTATTGTGCAGGGTAACCATCACCCCCATTTCACTGGCTCCCTGCGTTTCCATTTGCTGCAACATCTGCATGGCTTTGGTCAAATTGCGGCTGCCCACACAATCTCCCAATTGGTACACCTGCGCCTCCTGGTGAATGGGAACCATCAATTCCACATCCGCCAACGTCAAGGTCCGGCGTTCCCCCAAATAGATATCCAATTTTTCCACCTCATTTTGCATCAGCCGGGTATCATTCCCCACCCGCGCGGCCACTTCCTGCAAGGGGGCATTGGCAACTTCGATTCCCTTTTCCGAAAAGGCCGCATGCAGCCTCGACACCGCCTCCTCTTTCACTTCCCAGTCTTTGGTGGTACGCGAAAACTCCACCACCTCCGCCACCGGTTTCACGGCCTTGAGAAACCGTGAGCGCGCATCCACTTTGCCCGAAACCGTCATCAACAGCATCTGCTCCGGCCCCAGCCCCTTGGAAAGCGTTTCCTGCAGCTTCTCCACCGACTCCTTGACCTCCTCCGATTTAAACACCTTCCCTCCCAAAAAGGTGACTTCCCGCAGCCAGGTCACATTCTGCGGACTGAACATGTTCAAAGACTGAATCGCGGTCAAGGTTTGCCGAATCACCGTCAAGGCCTGATCGATAGTGTCCACATCCCCACGAATCGTGGTCAGTGCCCCGTTCGCCTCCGCCTCCGCACAACGGGTTTTGATAAGTTCCCGAGCTTTTTGATCGATTTGAAACTCGTCATTGCCGTGCACAAGCACAATTCGGGGTTCGGATGGAGATGCGGTTGCCATACAACCCCCTTACCTCCTAACACGCTTCCCGTCTACCCCCGCCATGCGAAATTTTAGGCGGAATTTTTGGATAGAAGCTTTTTAACAGCGCCCCTGTCATTGAGGACCCGGTGGGGCCCGACACACCGATAGGCAGTTTCAAATGGGATTGTTCAAACACACCCTCAAAAGTCTTTAGCTTGACGCGCATAGCGGCAGGGGTCGGGTAGTCGGAATTGTATATACTCGTCAGGGCGCTGCCCCTGGCTTATGAGTGTGATGCCGCTGGCATCAAAACAGCGTCACGGTTTCAAAACAGCGAAATCTCGACATAGGTGGAGTCAATCTGCAGGCAGGTAGTTTTATACAAAAATCCGCACTAAACCTCAATGGGAACCCGCTGACACTCGCGCAGGAGCCTTGGATGGAGTATTCCTTCCAGGATCCGCTGATAAAACTGGAACCTGCCTGCAGATTGACTCAACTTCTGCCTGTAGTGAACGTATGCACGAGAAGACCCCCATTCACCCGCGCCGCAATGGCATGGGGCTCTTAAATTTCCCAGCGTTGCCTTTTTCAAAAAATCAGCCGTATGGGTCCGTGGGGTCCGCGCCGTCCGTGGTTGACAAAATCCAAAGCAAATAAAAACAACCGCGGACGGCACGGGCTTCGCGGACACTTGCTGGTGTAAGAATAGCATTTGAGTCTGCGATGCCCATCCGCTATTTTGCCGTTTAAACGGAGGTCTGAAACCCATATCGGGGGTTTAAAGCGTCCAAATGACCAAAAATCAG
>JAGYLC010000013.1 GCA_018401235.1 Kiritimatiellia bacterium | reverse complement strand
CTCCAAGCATGAGGAATCAAGTGATAGAATCAGGCCTTAAGAAATTGCGCTTTGCTTTTGAATTGGCAATGGGTTGGGTAACTTACAAATATCCCCGTGCCTCCAGATATTTCATTTTGATATCGTTTCGGCTCTGCTGGCGCTGATGTCTCCATTTTCGGTAAAGCAATCCAAATGGGGTTTTCTCCGACTTGGAGTCATTCGCGTGAGGGAAAGGGGTGCTGGGGACGGGATGCCCCAGGAACTCGCACAACGGATCCCAGCGGTCTCCCTTGGTGAAATCCAACACCAGCAACTTATCCGGCCTGTTCTTGAAGTACTCAAGTACTTCCTGATTATGCCTCGTGTATACGTCGATGGTGTTTTGTTTGTGATATTTAGGAAGCCCCATGCCCTTGCCGTAGATCCATTCGTGATGCGGACTGCGCAGATCCCCAATGTGTCGACTCACGCTTAGGTACCAACTTTCCGGGTCGCGCAGGGTGAGGATAAATTTTGAATGGGGAATGAGTCGGTCTAACTCTTTGTAAATCATGTACCAGGGGGTGTCCTCAGCCGCATCGTAGTTGTTGAGCATTCTCACCACTTTCTGATAATCCCCCTTCAGAATGGGGATGAGGGGTCTAGGAGTACAATCCTTCACCCGGTATCCCAAAAGGTTCAAGGCATCGCGCAATGTGGATGTCCCCGTTTTGTGAAACCCCACTCCAATAATTTTTCCGCTTATCTTCACTTTTCCCATGTATAAACTTTTTTAGCACTTTCCCCCCATACACAGGCTTGGTCAATGATTTTTCTTCGCGAACCCCATGAGGAATGTGTGAGGAATGCATGAGGAATGCGTGAGGAATGTGAGTAAAATTATGGGTAGCGCATCCGAATTCCCGGTTGTCTTCCGAGGTTTACGAATGGATTACTTTACCTGCGACCGCAGGTTGCCGGTGGCTTTTTGGAGTTCGATCCAGGAGAGTTGACGCTGCAGGCGGGCGGTGGCGTAGCGGGTTTCGGCATTGTTGAAGTCCCGTTGAGCCTCATTCAGGCGCAATAGGGTTTCCCGCCCCGCTTCGAAGGACGTTTCGATAAGATCCCGATTTTCCCGGCTGCGTTCGAGGATGGTGGCGCTGAGAGTCTGCGATTTGCGGCTGGCCTGGTAGTCGGTGAACGCTTGCTGAAGTTCGGCAAAAGCCTGCAAGCGGACCTGTCGACTGCGGGCCGCGGCTTCTTGTACCTGGGCATCTGACTCCCGCACCTGTTGCCGGCGCAGGTTTCCATCCCACAAGTCCCAGGAAAGTTGGAGACCGACCGAGTTGCCCAAATCGCCATCGCTGAAGGCGGGATCTTCCTCCCGTTCCGCCGAAAGATTTCCGAATAAGGCCAGTTCGGGGCCAAAGCGGGCACGCGCACTTTCCCCGGCGGCCCGGGCGGCCTCTTCCTGCAGCCGCACCTGTTGCAGAATGGGCAGTTGGGTTTGGGCACGATGCCAGAGGTCGCCGAGTTCGATCGGTTCTTCGGTAAATGATGCCTGCCCGCCGCCGATACTCACCGGTTGGGGAAGGGGGTGATCAACTTCACGACCGAGCAATGCGCCCAGCGCAGCCATGGCCCCTTCATAATTGGCGCTCTGTCGGAGGGCGGTGTCTTCGGAGGTGAGTTTGCGGATTTCGAAATTGAGTCGGTCGGTGCGGCTGTCCATTCCGGCGGCCTCCTTGCGGCGGCTGTTTTCGAGTTGCCGATTCTGGAATTCCATATCCGCTTCGGCGATACGAAGATTCGCGCGGGCCAGTTGGGCGGCGGTGAAGGCGCGCCCGACTTGGGCGAGCAAGGTCTCCCGACTGTCCGCCTGCGCGGACAAGGCGGCCTCGGCTTCGAGTCCCCCGGCTGCGATTCGGTTTTTGCGGACTCCGCTGTCCCAGAGCAACCAGGTGGCGTTGAGTCCCGCTTCATAGAGTTCGCTACTGTCGGGGGCCCCGGGAATGCGCAACAATTGAGTATCACTGTATTGGATGCGGGTGCCCGCGGCTTGGATCGATAGACGGGGGTGGTTTTGGCTGCGGGCCTGTTGGTAGCGGGCTTCCGCCTGCTGAAGCCGGGCCAGCGCCACCTCTTCGCTGGGGTTCTCCGCGAGCGCCATCTCCCAGGCCTTTTGCAGGGTGAGGGTGGTTTCGTCGGCCGGGAGAGTCAGGCAGATGGTGAGGCCAATAAGAAGAAAAAACTTCATACGATATTTGGGAATTGGTTTCGTTTGCGGGCGGGTTCGAGGTCGGCCCGGCGTTCCGGACATTCCCCCGTAAGCAGATAGGCCCAGCCGCGTCGCAGATCATTTAAAATCAGCAACAGGCTGGGAACCAGCAACAGGGTCAGTAAGGTGGCGAAGGCGACCCCGGCAGCGATGGAAATAGCCATCGGGATTAGAAACTGGGCCTGAAGATTCTTCTCGATGATCAGCGGAGTGAGCCCTCCCACGGTGCTTAAGGTGGTCAGGAACACCGCTCGAAAACGTCGTTTACCCGCCTCTTTGAGAGCCTCCATTACGTCATAGCCTTCGGTAATGTGGTGGTTGAAGGATTCGATCAGGACAATGGCATCGTTTACCACCACCCCGGCCAGAGCCACCATTCCGAACAGGCTCATCAGGGAAAGATCCACATCCCGCAGTAAATGTCCCAATACCGCGCCAATGATGCCGAAGGGAACCGTCAGCATGATGATCAGAGGTTGAGCGTACGAGCGAAAAATGGTGGCGATAATAATGTAGATGCCCACCAAGGCGATTGGAAATCCAATTTTCAGAGAACCCACGGATTCCGCGGAATCTTTTTGTTCCCCCTGAAATTCGAAATACAGGGAGGGGTAGCGATTCCGCAATTCGGGAAAGTGGGTTTGTTCCAGTTCCCGGTTAATTTGGGAGGCGGGCATTTGCTCGTTGTCGGCGTTTGCGCTGACTCCCACCGCCCGCAGCCCGTCCACCCGGGTGATGGTGGCGAAGCCGGGTCCGGTTTCCATATCGGCCACCGCCCGCAGGGGAATCTCGCGACCATCCGGGGTGCGGATACGTACATTGTCGATGGAAGCAAGTAGACTGCGCTCACTGGCGGTATTTCGGACCATGACCTTTACCTCGTCGCGTCCTCTCTGCAGGCGCAGCGCTTCTCCGCCGTAATAGGCCATATTTAATTGGCGCCCCACGTCCTCCACCGAAATTCCCAGGTGGAGCGCCTCCGGTTTGAGGGTGAAGCGGATTTCATTTTTGCCGGGCCTCAGATCCGTCTGGATTTGACTGGTGCCGGCATAACTTTCCATAATCGCTTGGAGGTCGTCGGCGGCTTTTCGCATCGCGGCCAGGTCGCTTCCTTTAATGCGGACATCAATCGGTTTGCCAGGTGGACCCGCTTCAAGTTCTTCCACCGTCAACGCCTCGACTCCGGGAATGATGCCGATTTCATTCTCCCACATCGTCATAATCTGTTCCGAGCCCAGTCGCCGGTCGGTGCTCTCCACCAGAATGATCTGGACGGATCCCAGATTCTCGGTGGTGGCGGAATAAGGATCGTTCAAATTTTCGCCCGCGAGCCTCAGAATTTTTTGGATGGCGGGGCTCCCACTGCGGGTCTCGATGCGTTCATTGAGCGATTCCGCCGCTTTTTCGATGTGGTCGAGCGCGGCATCTGTAACCTCGATCGGAGTTCCGTTGGGAAACTCCACTACTGCGGTAAGCATAAAACTGTCGAAGGAGGGGAACATGGTCACTTCAATCCGCCCGCTGGCGACAGCTCCGCCGGTTATCACCAGAATACCGATGGCGATACAGAAGGCGACATAGCGCCAGGTCAGAGAGAGGGTGAGAAAGCGTTGATATGGTCCCTCGGAGAAACGTTCCAGTCTTTTGCCGGTGTGCTGGTGAATGGTTTTGAAGAATCGGCGGATGCGGCTTCGGTCACTTCGTTCGGAGGGTAAATGAACTCCGAGGTGGGCGGGTAACAGCAGCAGGCACTCCCAAAGGGAGACAATTAGGCAGGCGATGACCACCACCGGGAGGATGGAGATGAATTTTCCCATAATGCCGCCCACGAACATCAGCGGAACAAAGGCCACGATGGTGGTGGTTACCGCGCCCAGCACCGGCATTCCCACTTCGGACACTCCCTTTACCGCCGCGAGGTAGGGATCCGCCCCGGGTTGTTGTTGGTGGTAATAAATGGCTTCGCCCACCACAATGGCATCGTCGACAATGATGCCCAGTACCATTATCAAACCGAAAAGCGAAATCATGTTCAGCGATCCGCCCACCGCCCACAGAATCACCAGTGCCCCGGCAATGGAAATCGGCATGCCCATGCCCGCCCAAAAGCTCAGGCGAAGATCCAGAAACAGCCAGAGGAGAATAAACACCAGACTTAAACCAATGATCCCGTTTTTGACCAGAAGGTTTATGCGGTCCCGAAGCATGTCGGTCGCGTCATAAATCAAATCCAATTCAAGGCCCTCGGGTAGGATTTGCCGTTGTTCCTCCAGAAAGTCCAGTGTCGCCTTTGAGATATCCAAGGAGTCCTGCATGGCGGTTTTTTTTACGTAGATAAACAGGGCCGGATGACCATCGATCCCGGGGCGCACCGCATCCTCTGTAAATCCGTCCATGACGTCAGCCACTTCACCCAGGGTGACCACCCGTCCGTCCGGATAGGTGATGACCGGAATTTTCGACACTTCTTCGCCGGTGTATTTTCGACCCAGGGTCCGGATACGCACCACTTCGTTTTCGCCCCTCAACAAGCCGCCGGGCACATTGAGGTTGTGCGCCTGGATCGCCCGCATGACGCCTTCGAGTGTCAACTGATGTTCCCGCAAGCGTTCCTCGGAGAGTTCCACGGATATTTCATAGTCCCGGGCCCCGAACACGTCCACAATGGTGACGGGGTCCAATTGTAGCAGATCCTCTTTGATTCGCTCGGCCCATTCTTTCATGCGCGCTTCGGGCACGTTGCCCGAAACCGCGAGTATCAAAACCTGATCCTCCAGAATCATCTCAGAAATCACCGGATTCTCTGCACCCTCTGGAAAGGTACTGATGCCATCGACTTTGGAACGAACGCGGTCTAATACGTTCTGGGTTCTTGACCGTTCGTCCACGGTAATAATGGTGGTCCCCATATTTTCACTCGCGTAGGTCAGGATCTCTTTGATCCCGGATTCGCCCTGCAGAGCATCTTCGATTTTACGCAACACCCCCTCCTCTACCTCTTCCGGATCTGCGCCGGGGTAGGGGATGCTGATCTGAATCCGGTCCAGGGACATCTCGGGAAACATTTCCCGCCGCATCATCAGTATGCTTATGGCTCCCAGTAGAAACATCATAAAAATCATGATGTTCGCAAACACCACATTGGAAGCAAAGGCGGCCAGGAGTTTTTTCATGCCTACTCGCCCGCCTCAACCAGTTTTGCCCCTTCCAACGGAGCCACCAGACGGGTGACAATGACCTGATCCCCCTCGGAAAGGCCGCTGGATACGTAGACCAGATCTCCTTCGCTGCGGACGACCTCTACGTCCGCAGTTTTGAGACGCCCCTCTTTGGAGATGTAACAACGGCCCTCAAAAGAGACGGCCTCGCGGGGCAGGGCGAACACATTCGTCAGTTTCCGGCCCGGGATTCGGACCTTGCAGAACATTCCCTCGGTGAGAGGAAAGGGAGTGGAGTTTTGCGGTTCTTGGATGTTGCGTGCCGGTCGCCCGCTTTCCTGGGAAACTCGCACCACGACCATGGCGGTGCGGGTGGAGGTGTCGAATTGGGTGATACGGTGGAGGGTTCCCTGCCAGCGATGATCGGCAGAGGATTCGGACCATTCAACGGAGACATCGACTGGCTCCAGCGGAGGGAACCAGCCGGAATCGGAAGAAAGGGAGCTGTCGAAAGGGAGCCAATTCCTCAAGTCGGAGGCCGGAATGGGGACATGGATTTCTAATAGCGAGTCATCCGCCAGCTCCACTACCCGGGTTCCGGCTTGGAGAAATTCGCCCACTTCCACTTGCGACTGCAGGATGCGCCCATCAAATGGCGCTTTGATCGAGGTTCGGGCCAGTTGCAGATTCATCTGTTTAACTCTGGAGTGAGCGGCCTGCAACTCAGCTTCTGCTTCCTGTATTCGGCTGGGGGCCAGCGACAGAGATTGCTCCAATTGCAGCACCTGCGATTGGGCCTGGGTGAGGCTGCGCTCGGCGGCTTCCACCACGGAAACGGATACCGCCTGCCCCTGCTCGGAGAGCGATTTCATTCGCTCAAAATCGGTCCGGGCCAACTCCAATGACCGTTGAGCCAATTTGAGTTGCTCCTCTTCGGAGGAGCGGTTGGCCTCAATTATCCTAAGGCTGGCGTTCAGTCGGGCGACGGTGGCCTGCGCCTCCGCCAGCGCGTTCTCGCTATCTCCGGGGTCGATTTGAACCAACAGTTGACCGGTCTCCACCAGCAGACCTGATCGTAATTCCGGGGCGGTTTCGATCACTTCCCCCGCCACCTGCGCGGAAAGTTGAACCCTTCGCAGCGCCTGAACCCGGCCATGGCTTTCCACCTGCACCACCAATTGGGTGGGAGTGACGGTATGAAGGCGGACCGACAATTCGGGTTCGCGCGGGGGGCGAATGTCGGATTCAGGACGGGATTTCCATAACAACATCGCAATCCCGATACTTACGAGAAGTATCGTACCGGAACAGCCGAATCGGACGAGGGGTAATTTATTCATGTGTCGAGTCAAACCAAAGTTTAGCGTATTAATCTCCATCTGTATAGAATTCCTTACGAGGATATCAACAGGAAAATCACGGGAGGCTATGCCCCACACGGCTGATTTTTTTAAGGATGAAAACACCGAGAGAGAATAGTTTTACACGAAAAATCCGCACTAAACCTCAATGGGAACCCGCTGACACTCGCGTAGGAGCCTTGGATGGAGTATTCCTTCCGGGATCCGCTGATAAAACTGGAACCTGCCGGCAGATTGACTCAACTTCTGTACGAAAATTAATAAGTTGACGACAGGATATGGTTTTTATATCTGAGCACAATCGTACGAAGTTCTGCGCCCCCATAGGCGCATTCGGAACTCTGTACAGCGTATCCACTCTATTTTAGGGAGTATAACTTATGAAAAAAATGCGTTTCCTGTTTCTTGCTGTGTTGTGTTTTGCAGGGGTTGCCGCAGTCCGTGCGGAATCCCGTGTGGGTCTTGGGTTAAATTATTGGGTATCCCTGGATGATTTTGAAGTGGATGATATCGATGACAGCGGGTTCTCGTATTTGCTGAGTTTCCAGAATCGTGGGGATTTGTTGGGGTTCGAGTTGAATCTGGAGTTCGCACCCAGCCGTTTCGGGGAGGACCCTGGGCTCCGCAGGCATATTTGATTGTTGGCAAAGCCCTGTACGCGGGCGCTGGGGTCGGTCTGTCATTGAATAAGGGAATTGACATTTGGAGGGATAGTGGTCTAAGTCACTGCCATGATAAACCAGCTTAAGGACCTGTTCCGGCGGCGGGAATTAATTTGGATCCTCATCCAGCGGAACCTGAAAATTCGGTACAAGAATTCAGCGTTGGGTGTGTGTTGGTCCCTGTTGAGCCCTCTGTTCCTGATCCTCATTTATAGTGTATTTTTGGGCCTGATCCGGGTGCCGATTCATTTGCCCACGCTGGTGAGCGGGATTATCGTATGGCAATTTCACGCGCTGTGCCTGGGGGATTCCCTCCATTGCATCTTGGGGAATGCGAATCTGGTGACCAAGGCGGCTTTTCCGCGGATTATTCTGCCGTTGTCGATGGTGGGGGCCAACGCGGTCAATTTTTTCTTTTCTTTTTTGGTGTTGCTGGCCTACCTGCTGGTGGCGGGAACCAGCTTCGGACCGGTGTGGTGGCTGCCGCTGGTGGTTCTCACCCACCTGGCGCTCAGCCTGGGACTGTCGTTGATCGCGGGTTCCGCGAATGTGTTTTTTAGGGACACGGAGCATGTACTATCGGTGGTGATGCTGGCCTGGTTTTTTATGTCGCCGGTGATTTATGAGCCGAATATGATCACCGAGGCGTTTCCGGCCTGGGTGCAGTGGCTGTTTTTTGCGAATCCCATGAGCGGTTTGCTGACCGCATATCGTCAGACTCTGCTTTCCCATGACCCGGTGGGACTCGAGTATATCGCCCTCTCCTTTGCGGTGTGCTGGGCGGTGCTGGGGGTGGGGCTGCTGGTGTTCCGCGGGGCCGAACCCCGATTTGGAGATGAGTTGTGAGTGATGCCTTAACCAACGAACCCGCCATCGTGGTCGACAAAGTCGGCAAAGCCTTCCGTTTGCATGCCTCGGGCACCCGAACCGTCAAATCCGCCATGTTGGATCTGCTCCATCGACGGGGCGCGGGTAAAAAAAGTTTTTGGGCCCTGCAGGATCTTTCGTTTTCGGTGGGAAAGGGGGAAACCCTGGGCATTGTCGGGGCCAATGGCGCGGGAAAAAGCACCCTGTTGTCACTGCTGGCCGGCACCAAAGTTCCCACCTGCGGCAGCCTGCACACCCGGGGGGTGATTTCCTCCCTGCTGGAGTTAGGGGCGGGCTTTCACCCGGATCTGACCGGACGCGAAAACGTGTTTCTGGCGGGTGCGATCATGGGACTCAGCCGCAAACAAATGCGGGAGCGCTTTGATGCGATTGTGGAATTTGCGAATCTTGCCGATTTTATTGATCAGCCCGTCAAACACTACTCCTCCGGGATGTATGTGCGCCTGGGGTTTGCGGTGTCGGTGGAGGTGGATCCCGATATCCTGCTCATCGACGAAGTGCTGGCGGTGGGCGACGAAAATTTCCAAAAGAAATGTTTGAAGAAAATCGCTGAATTCCGGCGAAGCGGCAAGACGATGCTGATCATTTCCCATGATCTGGGTACCATTCAATCCATCAGCGACCGGATCCTTTTTCTGGATCAGGGAAAGATGATCGGGATTGGTGATCCGCACGAAACGATCGGCGGGTATCGGTCTCTCTCCAGATCCCGGCAGACCCGGGGGCACGAACGCGAATGGGGAACCGGCGAGGCCCGAATCAAGGAAGTGCTGTTCGAGAACGCTGCGGGAGATACGACCGACACCTTTTCGTATGGTGACTCCGTGCGTTGCCGCATTCGCTATCAAACCACGAAACGTATCGAAGCACCGATATTCGGATTTTCCCTGTCGCAGGCGGATACCCGATTGGTCTTCGGCAGCAACACCCAGGTGGAGGGATTCGAGATTGATGCCATTGAAGGGGAGGGGGAACTGATCCTCGACCTGCGGGAACTCCCTGTGGCCGCCGGCAATTATCTTTTTTCCTTTTCTCTGCATTCCGCAGATCATCGCGACAACTATCATCGGCTGGACTATGCTTATTCCATCACCGTGCTCAATGAAGACCGCTTCGAAGGGGTTTGCCGTATTCCCTGCTTCTGGAATCGGGGGTAGGGCGCATCCCGGAATTGGTGACAACCGATGTCATTCACGACAACCCCATTCTAAGTGTAAAAGAAGTTCACGTCACTATTTCTGAGATGCGCCCACGCGAATGTATTTTTGGGTTTGCTCGTTGAAAATTCTATTTTATCCAGCAAGGTGCGCTGAAGACGAATCAATTCCTAGCATGAGAAAATGTATATGTAATGTAGCCATCATGGCTTATATCGGTGTTCACTCCTGTTATGGAGCATGGGCCGGTCATGGCGTGAATACCCCGGAGAGTAGGAAATCCGAGTATACGCCGGAAATCTCAGTGCTCGAAAAAACTGTCTTTGTCAGGTTGCCGAGATCATTAGTGGACAAAAATCCGCACCGAGCATTGTATTTAGTAACGGGTAAAAAACGTTTACCCCCCGACATCTTGGAGTTTCGGTTCGTAATGACACTTTGGAAGAACTACAGTCGGAATCTTGAGTCGAATCCCCGGATGGCTGAAAAATTCAGAGAGGACGTCGGCAGGAATCGCGCTTCTGAGGAGATACGTAATAAACTGTACCGACAAATGAACGCCATCCAAAACATTCAGCCTATTGATCCCGATGACGGGAATTCAGATGACTGGATTGAAGTTCGACTGGAGTTGGATATTGGAATACGCAGCTATGTCGTATGGGACTATACGGACATATACGAAAAAGGGGCGGTGATTATGGATGGAGGTCCCTGGACAACCTATGATATCCCAAGTTATATTGAAGCCGTTTTGAAGAGCGATCCTCAACAACCCGGCCAACTGAATCCTGCTGATGAAGGCACGGAGGATTGAGGTCATGGCTGAGGAAGTATACGTCTAGTAACCCAATAAATGCAATGATTCAGATAGATTAACTCATTTTCCGCGGGAGCCGGGTATTGGATGAGGTGGTGTTTTTTCATAAACCGTCCGCCACTCTGATTCTTGGGGATCTGATTGAAAATTTTGATCCGCAAACCCTCGGGCCTTTTCATCGGATACTGGCAAGACTTGCCCAGATCGTCTCTCCCCGAGGGCGAACACCATTCGATTTCCGATCCTCTTTTTTGGGTAATCACGATCAGGCACAAGCCTGCATATGCAAAATTCGCAACTGGAGTCCGCGGCGTGTGGTGATGTGTCATGGCGTGCCAGTGTTTGAGAACGCTGAATCCTTTTTGGCACATGCATTCGCATGGATTTCAGGGCGCAAACCGAATCAGGACGGTTGAACGAGATTGAGGACAGAATGATGGTTCTGAAACAGGGATAGGCAGACGGGACTCACACGATGCGGTCGTGAACACCCGGATGGATATTCTACTCGTCGTTCCCGCAGACAAAATGGAAAGTGTCCCCCGCGTAACTTTCTCCGCGAGTCACATTTCGTTATACCACATCATAGAGATCCTGGCGGAACTCACGGGGTTGGACTTTATGATCGTGGATGGTCATGCCTGGCTCAAATGGGAAGATTGAAAAACATAAAATGTAGTTTGATCCTATCGCGGCAATCCCTTGCCCCTTGGGGTTTTGGGAGTGAGTTCAACAGACGGCATCCAAGCACATTTCTCAGTGGATGAGCCCCTCCGGTGATTTTTTCTGTAGCTTGGCTTGAATCTGAAAATTTCCGGCATAGTCTACTTCACTTATGTTTGTTAAACTTTTAACGATTTCAGTGTTGTCGGGTCTCTTTCTCACCGCGTGCGGCAAGGTGGAGGTTCGCAAATACACGGAGGTGGTCCAGCTTCCGGAACGTCCCGACGCTTCCCGTCAGGCTCCCCGCCAGCCTCAAGAGTCCGATCCCATGCGGGCGGCACCGCTTACGGTGGAACCGATTCCCTCCAACATGCCGGACGATCATCCGACACTTACCGGTGAGTTTGCAGAAGCGTCCGCTCCCCCGACTTCGCAGATGATCCCCCCGGCTTCGGGTCCCAACAGCATGCTGGGACGCGAGGGCGAGGTTCCTCCGCCGCCGAAAGCCACGGACATCGTATGGGAACTGCCCGAAGGATGGACGGAACGCGCGGGTTCAGGCATGCGTATCGCCGAATTTCTGCCGGATTCCGAAGTCGAGGACGGATTGGTGACCCTGATTGCACTGGGGCCGGGAGCCGGTGGACTGGAGGCTAATGTCAGCCGCTGGCGGGCGCAGGTGGGACTCCCTCCCCAGGGCGAATCACAGACGTTGCAGGTGGAGGGCAAAAGAACGTTCACGTTTGTCACCTTTGCCCGGGAATCCCGGGAGGCCGAACTTCCTCTCACCACCACCGCCGCTATTTATTCGCTGGGTGACCGCACTCTGTTCCTGAAATTCACCGGGCCTACGGACTATGTGACGGACCATAAACTCGATTTTCTGGAACTTGCCGGAAGTCTGGATCAACAGACGGAGTCGATGCCATGAAGATTTCCATCCGCCACTTCGCGTCCATCAAATTGACCGTATTCTGCTTGTTCTGGCTGACGGTACTTACCTTCTGGGGCACCGTGCACCAGGTGGATCACGGGATTTACCAGGCCCAGGAACGATTTTTCAATTCGATGTTCTTTTTAGGGTTCGGATTTATTCCCTTGCCGGGGGCCATGTTGGTGATGGGGGTGTTGTTTGTAAATCTGATGGGCTCTTTTCTCGTGCATTATCAGGCGGGCTGGCGGATGCCGGGTCTGATGCTGATTCATATCGGATTGATCATGATGCTGCTCGGCGGCTTTTTCACCAAAGTCACCGGGATCGAGGCCACGGTCAGCCTGTTTGAAGGGGAGGGACGCAACGTGGCGGTCAGCCGTACCGAATGGGAAATTTCTTTTTCGGACGAGTTGCACGCGGTGCAACCGTATCAGGCGGTGGACCTTTCCGACCTTCGGAAAGGCAAAACCTTCCAGTTCCGAGACTCGGAACTGCGATTCCGGGTGATGGAAGTCTACCCTCATGCGGAAGGGATCACCGCCGAGTCTCTGCAGACACCCCCGACGATGGCCCCGGAATCCGCAGCCGGCTTTGTGGCGATTCAGCCGCTACCGAAAATGAAAACTCCTGAGGATCATACCCCGGCGATTCGTCTGCAGGTGGAAGGAGCCACGAATGCGGAGCAACTTATTCTGACTCCGCGCGATCAGCGTCCGATGGGGCTGGAACTGGAGGAGGGCGGGGGACGTTTTGTGATGCTGCGCCGCAAGCGTTACGAATTGCCCCTGTTTATGGAATTGAATGAATTTCGGCGGAGCTATTATCCGGGCACCGAGGTGGCGCAGGATTACCGCAGTCTGATTACGGTGCGTTTGGGTGAAGACATTAGCCGGGAGGTGGTCATCAAAATGAACGAACCTTTCCGGCTCAATGGCTGGACCTTTTATCAGCAGTCCTTCGCGGTGACCGATGACAACAGTGAGATGTCGGTGTTCGCGGTAACTCGCAATTTTGGGAGGCTGGTTCCCTATTGGGCCACCGGCATCACTTCGCTGGGACTGGCCATGCATTTCTTGCAGGTGCAGTGGATGCAACTTCGGAGAAGGAGGAAACGGGCATGAAATTTTTGATAGCACTGTTGATTTTATTGGGGCTCAGCTCCTGTTCGTCTGAAAAAGTATCGCCAACTCCGCCCACCCGAACCCTGCGGAAGGTGGCAGAAATTCCGCTGTTGCACGATGGTCGGGTGATGCCGCTGGACACCTTTTCACGTCTGCACCTGTTGCAATTTTCCGGGCGCAAAACCTTCGACGGGGAACCGGCGGTTTTGTGGATGGCCCGGGTGCTGTTTGAGCCGGAAACAACAGACTCCGACCCGGTTTTTTTGATTAATCATCCGGAATTGCTGGATGCGATGGGGGTGGAGCGCGGGGAAAAAGTGCCGGGCGAAAGGAAGCTGAGTACCCGCCGTTTCAGTTTTACCCATTTGCGTCCGGGCATTATGAAGCTTGAGGAACTTGCTCAACAGGCGCAACAGGTGGATCCGGAAGAACGGGGACTGGTGGAGAAAGAGGCGTTGCGGGTGTACTCGAACGTGTTGACCTACCGTGCGCTGTATCAGGTCTTCGCCTATGCGCGCGACTTGACGGAATTGAGGCTGGAAGATCCCGAAATCCGGGAGGCTTTGGGTTTGGAGCCGGATCAGCGGACGTACACTTTTTTGGATCTTAAAGCGCGGGCGCCCGCATTGGCGGATATCATGAAACGGGCACAGGCCAAAGAAGACCCTGCGGAATGGACCGAAGCGGAACAGGTGGCCTTTACTCTCGCGCGGATGATGTTTATGTTCCGTCAGAATTTATCGAACTTGCCCCTGAATTTACTACCGGGGGCTCCGCACGGCGATTCCATCTGGACCCCGCCGCTGGACGCCCTGCACAATCCGGAGGGGGATCGATTATTGATTCAGGCGGCGGAGCAGGCGGGCGAGCTGTCGCGGGCCTGGGCGGAGAGGGATTGGAAAACGGTTTCGGAAAAAGCGGATCAGATTACCGAATTCTCGCGGGGGCGGATGGATCATGTGCGGGAAACCGCGCTGACGGGTGCGGAGGCGCGCTTTAATCGGGCTAACTACTTCGGAAAAGCGAAAGTTTATTATTTGCTCACGTTTTTCCTGGCTCTGGGCGCATTGCTCAGCGGGGCTCGCGTGCTGCGTCTGACCGCCTGGGCTCCCCTGGCGGTCGGATTGCTGATGCATGTGACCGGACTGGGTTGGCGAATGTTTTTGACCGCGCGTCCGCCGGTGACCAATCTTTACGGTACCTTTTTGTTTGTGGGCCTGATCTGCCTATTGCTGTCGCTGCTGGTGGAGGCTTTCCAGAAGAACGGACTGGGTTTGTTTACCGGATCGTTTGTGGCCCTGACCTTCCTGTTTGTGGCGGATCGTTTTGGAGCCGAAGGGGACACCATGCACAAAGTGGTGGCGGTGCTGGCTTCGAACTTCTGGCTGAGTACACACGTGCTGGCGGTGACCACCGGCTATGCCGGGGTGTGGATCGCTGGTATTTTCGGGCACATCTGGCTGGTGCTGAAATTTTTGGGCAAAGACAAACAGACCCTGGAGAACGTGCGCCTGCCCATGGAAGGATTGCTGGGATTCGGACTGACCTTCGCGTTTCTGGGCACCATGCTCGGCGGGGTGTGGGCGGATCAATCCTGGGGCCGCTTCTGGGGTTGGGATCCCAAAGAGAACGGCGCCCTGTTGATCGTCCTGTGGACAGCGGTGGTGTATCACGCCAAAGTGGCGGGCATGATCCGGGAAATCGGCATGGCTGCCGGAACCGTGATTGGCTGCGTGATGGTGATGATGGCCTGGCTGGGGGTGAACCTGCTCGGAGTGGGGCTTCATTCCTACGGTTTCACCAACGCGATGGCTGCGGGGTTCTTTGGCTATATCGCGTTTGAGGCTTTGTTTCTGGTGGCGGTACTGACCGGAATCCGGTTCAAGCAGGCGGGGGTGGGGGAATAGTCATTGGTCATTGGTCAGTGGTCATTTCGAAATTTTCGAATCTTGTCAGTTGCCATCCCATGGAACACACGCTATAGCTTGATCATAGATGCGAGAGACGTGTTTAGCGCCTCTGGCAGTTGAACAGAGGTAGAGTGTCGATTGACAGCTTTGCCACTAAAACCGAACGAATATAGGGAGATGTGATTATGGAAGATTCTATTGCAACAGAGACAGTGCAGATTGAACGAAAGCAGTTTTTCTTTGATCTCAGAGAAAACCAACGCGGAATTCTACTGCGGATTACGGAAGAAGTCAGGGGGCACCGGGACACCATCATTATTCCGGCGACCGGCCTGAAGGACTTCAGCGAAGTCTTGAACAAAATGATGGAGGTTATTGATCAGGAAGGCCTGGATCCCACCGATCCCACCGCCGATGAGGATGACTTTTATGACGATGACATCCCGCAGGAAGATGATGCGGACGAAGAAGAAGAGCAAGACGACCAGGATGATGACTACTAAAGTTTCGTTTTGTGTTTATCTAAAAAACCCAGAGTCCGCTCTGGGTTTTTTTGCTTTCCTTTTTGACTTAAATTTCGTTAAGTTTTCACATGATGCGAACACTTGATACCCCGGTTCTGGTTGTGGGAACTGGAATTGCCGGATTAAAGGCGTCCCTTGCGCTTGCGGACTCCTATAAAGTGATTGTGACCACCAAGCGGAATGTCGGGGTGTCCAGCAGTGATTGGGCCCAGGGTGGGATTTCCTGTGTGATGGATCCCGGAGACAGTTTTGAGGCCCACATTGAAGATACCTTGTCGACCGGATCGGGTCTATGTGACGAGGAGGCGGTGCAGGCGATCATCGAAGGCGGTCCGAACGGGATTCGGGAGTTGGAGAAACTGGGCGTCGCCTTTGAGCGGAATGGCGCACATGAAAACGACTACGACCTCGGCCGGGAAGGGGGGCATAGTCATCGTCGGGTGTTGCACGCGGGGGATATCACCGGGCATGAAATTATTTCGCAATTGATCCGGGCCACGCTTGCCCATCCGAATATTACCCTGCTTGAACGGGTGATGGCCATTGATCTGGTAACCACGGGCTGGTTGAAACATCCCGGAACCAACTCCTGCATTGGCGCGTATTTTCTGGATGAACGTACCCGGGAAGTGTTTGCCGTGCGGGCCCGGCATACGGTGCTGGCCACGGGCGGGGCGTGCAAAGTGTATCAGTACACCTCCAATCCGGATGTAGCCACGGGTGACGGAATCGCCATGGCTTGGAGGGCGGGGCTGCCGGTGAAAAATTTGGAGATGGTGCAATTTCATCCCACCGCTCTTTTTCATCGTAAAGCTAAATCGTTTTTGATCAGTGAAGCCATTCGCGGCGAGGGCGGAGTGTTGCTGAATCACCAAGGTGAACGTTTCGTGGAGAATTTGATTCGCGTGAATCGTTGGCTCCGGGGATATGTGGCCGGGCGATCGACCACGCCAATCAAGCAGACGGGTGCGCACTGCGTGTATTTGGATATCACCCACAAATCGGAAGCGTTCCTGCGGGAAGGTTCCCGAATATTTATCAGCGCTGTCTGGAACTTGGAATCGATATGGCCAAGGAACAGAATTCCGGTGGTGCCGGCAGCCCACTATTTCTGTGGTGAGTGGAGGCGGCGGTGAATGGGACCAAACGCAAATGCCCAGACTGTACGTGATCCGGGGAGGCCGCCTGCACGGGCTTGCATGGAATACAACCGTCTGGCCAGCAACAGTCTGTTGGAGAGGTTTGGTTTCCGCCGGATTGCTGGCTGCGAATATGCCGGTGATGGACTCGGTGGTTCCTACCGAGACCTTTTCTATTCCCGACTGGGAGTCCCACCATGCGGTCGCCAGCGATGAGGCGGTGGTGGTCGAGCACAACTGGAACGAGGTCCGCACCTGTATGTGGGACTATGTTGGCATCGTGCGCACCGACAAACGTTTGGACCGTGCCCTGCGTCGAATTCAGAATTTGCGAAATGAGATCCGGGAATATTATCTGGACTATCTGGTTACCCCGGACGTACTGGAATTACGGAACCTGGCGACAGTGGCGGAATTGGTGATTCGATGTGCGCGACAGCGCAAGGAAAGCCGTGGCCTGCACTTCACCCTGGATTACCCGGAGGTATTGCCGGTCGCATCGGATACGCGGTTAAATGATCCGCCGGGCGAATCGTTGAACCTGTTTGACAGTCGGGTAGATCCGCATGTCTAAGGCGCTGGTGCTGGTAGGGCACGGCAGTGCCCGGAATCCGAATACCCGAAAACCGATCTGTGCCAATGTAAAGGCCATCAAACGGCTGGGATTATACGACGAAGTTCGCTGCGGCCTGCTGAAACAGGATCCGCATGTGTCTGTTGCCCTGGACAGAATCGACAGTGAAGACGTGACTGTGGTGCCCTTTTTTATTGCCGACGGATACTATACGGGGCAGGTGATTCCGGAACTTATGAAACTCAGCGGCGCCCTGACCGAAATGCCTGGACGAACCATCCGATATACTCGGTCTGTAGGAAGTCATCCGTTATTTGCCGATTTAATCCTTCGACATGCCCGCGAGGCGGGATGGTGCTCGGGAGATGCGTTGGTGGTGCTGGGACACGGAACCCCCAAAAATCCGGATTCCGGCGTGAACGTATATTTGCAGGCCGAGCGCATCCGCAGACGATGTCCGCACGAGGAGATCCATACCCAGTTTATCGACGAGGCCCCGTTTGTGACCGATGCATGGATCCTGTGTCAGGCAAACCGAATTGTGATTGTCCCTTTATTTGTCGCCGACGGCTGGCATGTCACCGAAACCATTCCCGAAGATCTGGGTTTGGCAGATGGACGCGGCACTCGGGAGGGAAGGGAAATGATCATGACTTCCGCCGTCGGCACGGATCCCGGATTGGTGGAGGTTATTCTGGCGTTGGCGGGGGATGTGGAGGGGTGAAAAAACTTTCTGCGATCCGCTACCTATACACCAATTTGGGAATGCGCCCTGCGGAAAGCGGGCCGGTAGATTCGGCTTGACCTACGACCCTCCTTTCTCCACTATTCCCCCATGTTCGTCACCCTCACAACCCCGAAATCGCCTTACGCGCTCAAAGCGAGAAAAGCGAGAAAAGCGATTTCCTATCCATCCCACTACCGCTCGCCCCATCATGCTCTGAGGTCCAGGCAGAGATCAGCAGAGGGGGTCTGAGCGATGGCGCCGACAAGGCTTCGGGTGGGGGTGGATACCGGGGGCACCTTCACGGATGTGCTGGCCTTGGACGAGGGGGTTTTGCGTTCATATAAGCTGAGTTCCACCCCCGGTTCCTATGAAAAGGCGGTGCTGGAGGGGGTGCAAAATGTGACGCGCGGGGAGTCCTTTGCTTTCCTGCACAGCACCACCGTGGCCACCAATGCGCTGCTGGAGCGCAAAGGAGCGAAAACCGCGCTCATCACCACGGCAGGTTTCAAGGATGTCCTGGAAATCGGCCGCCAGGCGCGTCCCCGCTTGTACGATCTCATGCCCCGTCTGGTACAGCCTCTGGTCCAGAGGGAATTACGTTTCGAGTTGCCGGAGCGTGTGGGCGCCGACGGAACCATTCTGATGCCTCTGGATTTGGCTCCTCTGGAGGGCATCATTTCCGCACTGAGGCGGGAGAAGGTGTCGTCCGTGGCGGTTCTGTTTCTGTTTTCGTTTTTGATGCCTGAACATGAACGCCGTGTGGGCGAAGTGTTGGAAGCTGCCGGGTTCCCGGTTTCGCTCTCGCATCGGGTGTTGCCGGAATTCCGGGAAGTGGAGCGGGGTTCCACCACGGTGGTGAATGCGTATGTGCGGCCGGTCATGGAAGCTTATTTGAGTAAGTTGGAGGCGCATGCAAGTACACTGGGGGCAAAAAGCCTGCGTATTGTCCAGTCGAATGGTGGTTGTCTTTCGCCGAAACGGGCCGGGGAAGAGGCGGTGCGGACGCTGCTCTCTGGTCCGGCTGCGGGGGTTTTGGGCGCCTGCACGGCTGCCCGAGCAGGCGGACAGGAATTGAATCTGATTACCTTTGACATGGGGGGAACCTCCACGGACGTGGCCCTGATTCGCAACGAGCCTGTGGTGTCCACCGAGCAGGTACTGGGGGGATTTCCGGTGGGGGTGCCGATGGTGGATATGCATACGGTAGGCGCGGGCGGGGGCTCTATTTCCGCAGTGGATTCCGGGGGTGCGCTTGGGGTGGGGCCGGAAAGCGCGGGCGCGTATCCGGGTCCGGCCTGTTACGGGAATGCGGCGCATCCGACGGTAACGGACGCGCATGTGGTTCTGGGGAATTTGCGTCCCGAGGCTTTTCTGCAGGGTCGCATACGGCTGGATGCGGAGCGTTCCCGGTCCGCGCTGGCGAAACTCGGGGAACAGATGGGGAACTTGGATGCCGAAGCTGCCGCCCGGGGTGTACTTCGGTTGGTCAACACCCACATGGAGGCAGCGATCCGGGTGATTTCCGTGCAGCGTGGATATGATCCTATCGATTTCACCCTAGTGGGCTTTGGCGGTGCTGGTGGGTTGCATGTGTTTGCGCTGGCGGAGGCGTTGAATATGAAACGGGTGTTGGTGCCTTGTCTCCCTGGCGTGCTCAGTGCGCTGGGGGCAGTGGCCACGCCGATGCGTCATGAAACCAGTCAAACCGTGATGCGGCCCTGGACTGCGGATTCAGCGGCGCTCATACAGGCGGATTTGGCGGCCTTGAAAAAAGATCTGGTGGAGCGCTTTGCGGGTGACGGAATTGATGCGTCGGCACTGTCGTTTGTCCCCATGCTGGAAATGCGGTATCGGGGTCAATCGCATGAACTGTGCGTGCCGATGGAATACGGAAAATTGCCGGAGGCCGCCGGGGCGTTTCACGAGTTGCACCGCACGCGTTACGGTCACGCGGATCCCGATGAGCCGGTGGAGGTGGTGACGTTGCGCCTGCGTGGACAGGCCCCGAGTCCGGAGATTGAATTGCCATTGTTGGCGGAAAGGGAAGGGGAGGGCACGCCGATGGAGATTTCGCCCGGGGTGCTGAGGCGCAGGGATCTGCTGAAAGGGGACGTGGTGGAAGGTCCGGTGTTGATTTTGGGCGATTTTTCCACGATTCTGGTTCCGTCCGGCTGGCAGGTGCGCCCGGATCGGGTTGGAAATCTTGTGGGGGTTTGCGAATGAAGCGCGATGCGTTAACGACTGCGTGGGGGGAGGAAGTTTCGGCTGCGGATCTTTCCGTGTTTCATCATCTTTACAGTTCAATCGCCCATGAAATGGGGGCGGTGCTGGCGCGCACGGCCTTTTCGCCGAATATCAAGGAACGCAAGGATTTCAGTTGTGCGTTGTTTGACGAAGAGGGGCGGTTGCTTGCTCAGGCGGCCCATATCCCCGTGCATCTGGGGGCGATGCCCCGCAGCGTGGAGGCGGCCCGAAAAGCCTTTCCCGAACTGCGGCCGGGGGATGTGGTGATGTTGAACGATCCGTTTGAAGGGGGAACACATCTGCCGGACCTGACCCTGGTGAGCCCGGTGTTTGCGGGGCCGGAGTGTGTCGGTTATGCGGCCACCCGGGCCCATCATGCGGATGTGGGCGGGATGACCCCCGGCTCGCTGCCCAACAGTCGCTGCATCCATCAGGAGGGGCTTCGAATTCCGCCGGTGCGTCTGGTGCGGACCGGAGAATTGGAGGAGGATTTGATGCGGATTTTCTGCGCGAACAGTCGGAACCCAGGCGAACGGCGCGGGGACATGCGGGCGCAGCTTCATGCGCACCACATCGGCGAGACCCGCTGGCTCGAACTGGGAAATCGGCAGGGTTTCGAGCGGCTGCGGAGAATGAATGCGGCCTTGATGGAATACGCGGACCGGCGCATGCGTGCGGCGTTGGCCCAATTACCGCAGGGTTGTTGGACCTGCGAGGAAGAAATCGAGGACGAGTCGGGTACGGCGGTGGCGGCGGTGTTGAGGGGGGGGCTGACGGTTTCGGAGGCGGGGGTGTGTGTGGATCTGCGGGGGAGTGATGATGCGGTAGCGGGCAGTCTCAACGCGGTGCGTGCGATTACGGAGTCTGCGGTGTATTATGTGTTTTTATGTTGGATGTGCCGGGATTCCGGGGAGACAGATCCGCCAATGAACGATGGCAGTTTTCGGTCCATCAGCTTGCAGACGCATCCGGGCTCGGTATTGGACGCGCAATGGCCCTCGGCCGTGGCGGGCGGCAATGTGGAGACCTCGCAACGGGTAGTGGATCTGGTGCTGGGACTGCTGGATCGGGCCGTGCCGGGCGCGGTGCCCGCGCAATCCCAAGGAACCATGAACAATGTGACCCTAGGCGGGAAAACGCCCGGCGGCGGCTTTGCCTATTACGAGACCCTGGGCGGAGGCGCGGGTGGCGGACCGGGCGTCCGTGGCGCTTCCGCAGTACAGACCCACATGACCAATACCCTTAACACGCCGGTGGAGGCGATTGAGTTCGCTTATCCTTTACGGGTGCGGCGTCTGGAAATCCGCAAGGACAGTGGAGGCGCGGGCGCCTTTCCCGGCGGAGACGGCCTGTTGCGGGAGTGGGAGGCGCTGGCGTCCATGGAAGTTACGGTGTTGACGGAGAGGAGACGGACGGGCCCGAAAGGCGCCGCCAACGGAAGTTCCGGAAAACCGGGTTGCCAGGAAATTCAAGAAGCGTCCGGGAAAATCCGCCCCTTGCCGGGAAAAGGAAGCGACCACTTGTCACCTGGAGACCTCCTGCGGGTGGAAACCCCGGGTGGGGGTGGATACGGGACGGTGTGAGTGGGCCCGGGATCATGGGGTTTCGTTGATGGCTGTGCGATTGAGAATTTGAAAGTCCTGGTTACCGGGCCCTGAGAATAAAGCATCAGGGAAGACCGTACAGTTGAGCTTATGCCGCCTCCATATTATTTCAGCGTATGGCACTGATCTTGATAAGGAGGGCCTGAGCATCCGGCGATGATTTCTTGGTTGTGGCGTCCTGCGTATTCACCTATTGACCCTCTTGCAATTCGCATCTAGGCACAAGTAAACTTGAAATAGCCTTGAAAAACCGGACGTATAAAATAATGATCGACCGTTAAATATCTTGCACTGTAACCATTCCAAGTCCACTGCCCTTATGAATCCACATGCTTGAAACAATCTATTACCCCGAGGGTAAAACTGCCCGTGCTCCAAGTGGAAATGCGAACAAAGAATACTTGGATTTCCTCCATATGGCGGCATGCGAAGGGGTGTCCGCCACAGATCCTCAATCCTCCCCAGCAGAGTGCCCGCCTGCCCTGCCGTTTGAGCTGCTCGAGCATGCTGGGAGAGTGGCGTGGCGAAACGCAACACGTTGCATCGGCAGATTGTATTGGCGCAGCCTTGTCGTCCGTGATCTTCGGCACGTAAATCTTGCTGATGATGTATTTGAGGCATGCGTTGAACACCTAAAAATCGCAACCAATGGCGGACGCATCAAGCCCGTCCTCAGCATTTTTGCTCCAGCCGATCAAAATAAACAAGGCCCAAAAATACTCAATCACCAGCTCATCCGATACGCCGGATATGATATTGGTGACGGCAAAATTCTTGGCGACCCCCAAAATGCATGGTTTACGCGCATCGCGCTCCACTCCGGATGGAATCCGCCCAAAAACCCCAGTGCTTTTGATATCCTGCCGCTCGCAATCCAAATTCCCAATCAGCCAATTCGCTGGTATGAAATTCCGCGCGATGTGATCGTCGAAGTCCGAATTCGCCACCCAAAATACAAATGGTTTGAGCAACTGGGATTGAAATGGCATGCAGTCCCGATCATTACCGACATGTGTTTTGCAGCTGCCGGCGCAAGATATACCTGCGCCCCTTTCAGCGGCTGGTATATGGGAACCGAAATCAGCGCCCGAAATCTCAGTGATGAGAATCGCTACAACATGCTTCCCGCAATTGCATCTAAAATGGGGCTAGAAATGAACCGTCGTAACCACCTTTGGAAAGACCGCTCCCTCATCGAGTTGAATGAAGCAGTCCTATATTCATTTGAGAAAGACGGAATCACAATGATCGATCACCATAACGCCTCAAATCAATTCATCCGATTCGCCAAACAGGAAAACCACTGTGGCCGCAATGTCAAGGGCGATTGGAGTTGGTTGGTCCCGCCGATTTCAGGCTCAACTTCGCCTTTATTTCATAAATCATGGGATACACGTGCGGAACTTCCCAATTTTTTCTATCAAGATCAGGAAACCATTTCTTGCTGATGCAGCAAGAATTTTTTTTAACGTGCGTATCGATCAAAATAAGCCGATTTAAGAATCATCGAAGGAGGCTACACCGGAGTTTCTCTGCGATTTGATCCCTCAGGCTTTTCGGTGCCCGCACTCGTACATCCGGCATCCAGGAGAGCATCCAGCGGATAAGTTCCTGCCTCCCTGAAGTATCCGGTCGGGTTGGATTCCCGCCCGCCGAAGGTCTGTTAGGTGGCCCGGATCATCCCCCTCCTCTGTATAAAGTCGACTATGCGGCCTCACGGAACCGGGTCGATGCAAACACTGTCCTCGGAGAGCACGTCGACGAGCTCACTCAGCCAATCCGGCTCCAGAGTCACCTCTCCCACCGAGGACGCCGCGATTTTGTCCAGCACCGCCTTCTGAGTGGCGAGTGACGCGTTCACCGCATTCTTTTTGAATGGGGAAAAATTCTTTTTGTTAAACAGTATGGCACAGGAGTATCCTTTTGCGCATGAGTCTAAATGAAGAGCAACAGGGGCTTGAAGCGCTACAGGCTCGGTTGGTGGCGGCACCTAGGTATCAATTCAGAGTTCCTGATCCCGAAGGAATTTGCTTTGGCACCTTTTCCGGATCCGCCTTCTAAACCCCGAAGGGGTGGCCGCATACCAGCCCCGCGCAACGCGCGGGGTCTGCGGACAAGAATTCAGGATGCGGTCTGAAGGACCGCCGCATAACCGGGGACATCGGGATCAGCGTGGGCGACGCGATTTGCATCGGTCCTTCAGACCTCTTGCGGTTTCTGTGCACCAAACCCGGGGTGCCCCGGGCTGGTATGCCTCCGCCCCTTTGGGGCTAAAAACACGGACCATATTGTCATCTCTGCCGTTTAGGGTTTGAATTCCGCTTCGCAACCCTGCGTTCGTGCCAAATCATTTTCCGGGATTTACCCCGAAATACCCATCGAGATCAGGAAGTCTGCAATTAGCGTATCGGGATACGCGCGGCGTAGATTCGGGCGATCCGATCCTGAAGGAGGAACGGGTGCGCGCAGAAAAGAAACTGGAGTAATCGGACTAGTGCCGCGTGGCCCGGGACTTCGGCCGTTTGTTCTCCTCCCGTTGTCAGGGGATGTCGGGGCTGCGAGTACGTAATCATCACCGGAGGAGGCTCTGGTTTCATGGAGGAGGAATCCGCTGCGCCCATGATATCATGGCCAAACGCATGAATCTGAACACCCTCCTGCCGTTTAAGTAGGTAGCAAAAACTCTTTAATACGCGTAAGAATCCGAGGAAATCTGGCAGCAAATCAAAGTTATTTTATGCGAAATTCCGTGAGAGCGCACAGGATTTGGTTGGATCGAAATCCACAAGGTTGTTTTTAAAATGTGTTGTATTCGGGATTCATGCTTGCCAAGGTACCTGTGTTATTTATTTCTTATGCAAAATGGAATTTTTTATGAAAAAATGCTTGAATCTTTGTTTACGCCCCCCGTTCGGGTTGCTGCTGTTTTTTGTTTTTGTTTGGTTGACCGGGTGTCGTGGCCCTCGCGAAACGATCACGGACTTGGAACAGCTTTCGGAAGCGACCTTTGCTGTGCCGACTGGAACCGTGGCGGACCAACTGGTGCTCTCCCGATTTCCGGATGCCACATTTGATTACTTTAACAGTGTGCTGGATGCCTGTATGGCCGTTCAGGCCGGTCGGGCGGATGCGGCCGCCTATGATGAACCCATTTTGAGAAATATCGCCGCAAAAAACCCAGGGCTCAAGGTGCTCGATGGAATGATTACCGTCGACGAGTATGGATTTGCCGTACGGTTGGGGGATGTGGAACTGAAAGAAGCCATGGACGCGGTCATCCGGGAAATCAACGAAAACGGAGCCTACAACGAGATGCACGCCCGTTGGCTGCCGGCGCAGGGAGCCCCCGCCCCCATGCCGGTATTCGCTCCGGTCGACAGCACCGAAATCCTCCGTTTTGGAACCGCAGCCGTGACGGAGCCGTTTTCCTTTGTGGATGGCAGCCGCGAGGTTGTGGGTCTGGACATTGAACTGGCGCATCGGATTGCCCAACGGCTCGGAAAAAGATTGGTCGTGGTCAATATGGATTTTGGCGGCATGATTCCTGCCCTCGCCTCCGGCAGGGTGGACATGATCGGGGCTTGCATCACCATTACCGAGGAACGCGCCAAACGCGTTCTTTTCTCGGAGCGGTATTATCAGGGCGGTATCGCGGCACTGGTCAGGGAATAGCCTGTGGATCAAGTCGTGCTCTTCCGGAATCTGGCAGAGAGCATAGATGCCAATGTGCTGCAGGAGCAACGGTATCTGCTCCTGCTGGATGGTCTAAAAACCACGATCGTGATTTCAATCGGGGCGATCGCACTGGGGTCTGTCCTGGGCGGTCTCATTTGCCGCATGCGCATGGCGGGCCGATCCGGACTGGTCGTTCCGGCAAAAGCCTACATCGGAATCATCCGCGGAATCCCGCTCCCGGTCATGCTGCTGCTGGCCTACTATGTTGTCTTTGCCTCCGTGAACATTTCTCCGGTCTGGGTGGCCATCGCAACCTTCGCGGCCACCTTCGCGGCCTATGCCGCCGAGATTTACCGCGCCGGCATTGAAAGCATCGATCCTGGACAACGGGAGGCGGGGCTGGCGCTCGGGTTTACCCGTGTGCAGACCTTCACCCACATCATCGCCCCGCAGGCGGTGTGCCGGATTTTGCCGGTATACAAAGGCGAAGTGATCAACCTCGTCAAGATGACCTCCGTGGTCGGTTTTATCGCTGTGCAGGATCTCACCCGCACGGCAGACATCATCCGCAGTCGCACCTTTGACGCCTTTTTTCCGCTGGTCATGGTCGCGGGTCTCTATTTTATGATTTCATGGCTGCTGCTGATGGCGCTCACCGGACTTGAGAATCGTCTCCAGCCAAGGCGGTTGTCGAGGCAGAGGAGCTCCGGACATGATTGAAATTCAGAACCTCTCCATGCGTTTTGGAAACGAGCGTGTGCTGGAAAATGTTTCGGCATCGATCCAGGAAGGGGAAGTCGTCTCGGTGATCGGGCCCTCTGGCGTGGGTAAAAGCACCTTTTTGCGCTGCATCAATCGCTTGGAAACACCGCAAAGCGGACACATTTTCATTGGAGGCGAGGATATATTGGACCCGGGGGCGGATGTTCCCCGTATTCGGCGTAAAACGGGCATGGTGTTTCAGTCCTTCAATTTGTTTAGCCACCTGACCGTGTTGGATAACTTAACCATTGGTCCGGTTCGGATTTTGAACGAGGCACGCGAGGAGGCGGAAGCGCGTAGTCACGTACTATTGCGCATGGTCGGTCTGGGCGAGAAAGCCCTTAGCCTTCCCTGCGAACTTTCGGGCGGCCAGAAACAGCGGGTCGCCATTGCACGGTGCCTCTCCATGAGGCCGAAGGTGATGTTGTTCGATGAACCCACCTCCGCACTGGATCCCACCATGGTCAGCGAGGTGCTGGCGGTCATTCGCAGACTCACCCGCGAAGGGATGACGATGGTGATTGTGACACACGAACTGAATTTCGCCCGCGATGTGTCCAAGCGGATTTTTTACATGGATGAAGGTGGCATTTATGAATCAGGTCCCCCAGAACAGATCATGAGCGCGCCTCAGCGGGAAAGAACTCGGGTATTCATCAACCGCCTTCGCAGCTTCCGCTATCATATCGAGCACCGGGATTTTGATGTCTTTGAAATGAACGCGGATATCGAAACTTTCTGCGAAAAACATTTTTTCAGCCGCACGTTGTTGCAACACATTCAGTTGGCCATCGAGAAGATCGTGGCTTTTTATTACCAGCGTGGGGATTCGGGGGCTATCACCGTCACGCTTTCCTATTCCGAAACAGAGGGCACGGTTCAACTCCAGTTTGAGGATCAGGAGGCTCCGGGTGATTTCCTGACGGATGCGGAAGTAGGAGATGAATCGGCAATGACCCTCCTTAAGGGCCTTGTGCGTGACATCGTCTGGCAACCGAGTCCAAAGGGCAACCGGATCACCATGACCCTGAACGAAAGTGGGTCCTGAACTTTTTCATTGAGGTCACATTGTCATCAACATTTTATGGGAAAGAGGGAGGGCATAAAGCTCAATCGCCTTCTTATTCTTCCGCTCGCTTTTCCCCTGCGCAATGCCATCGATCTGCTAGAAAAGCGAGTTCCTATCCCTAATCCGGGTTGGCGCGGCTATCAGATTAAAACGGATGGCCATACATGGCGACAACCCGGGTTCCTTCCTCGCTGACCGCGACATCGAGGCGGCCAACGGATTGATGAAACATCCCGCGCAGACTGACACCGCCCGAGAAGAGCATGTCCTCATGCAGGGTGTCCGGATCCCAGTGCGGCGCGACCCGTCCAGCTTCTGTAAATAGGACCCACTGCCAGTATCGGGGTTTGGCCCAGCGGAGCAGATGAACATCATCCAGAGGCTGCCACCGGGGCGTCATTCGGTACTCGGCGGCGTATCCAAGACATCTCGCTGGTAGGAAAGCCCCAGATAGCCCCCGGTAGAAGGATTAAACGGATGGAGCTGACTACCGCCCAAAGACACAATGAAGGAGCCAGTGGACCCGACGGTCACCGCGCCCAGCAGGCTGGACTCCGGCGCGGGAACATGGGAAAGCACTGCCCCAGCCCCCACGGCGGTGCCGAAGGTTTCGTTGAAAAAACCGAAGGGAATCCAGATGAAATCCGGGGACAATTCCGCCGCGTCCTGATCCGCCGTATCCAGGATCAGGCTCTGCCCGCATGCGGGAAGCAGGATGGCAGATTCGACTTGACCACCGCCCCTCATTTCTCCATGTCTCCCCCATGCTCATCCCCCTCACAACCCCGAAACCGCCTCACGCGCTCAAAGCGAGAATAGCGAGAAAAGCGATTTCCAATCCATCCGAGGGATACTAACCCCAAGGATAGACACATGACGACCGAACACACATCCCAAAATTTGACCCCCACCGCCCTGTGCGATCACCCTGAAGGAGGGCGTTTTCAAGAGGTCTGGCGTTCGCCGAACCCGGTGCGTTCTGTGGATGGACGGGAACGTTCGGCACTCACCCACATCTACTTCCACCTGGCCCCGGGGGAGCGAAGCCGCTTCCACCGGGTCGCCCAAGACGAAGTATGGAACCTCTACCAGGGCGAGCTGCGACTCTTCCTGCTCACGGAAAGGGGGGCGCTGACGCAAGTGGAATTGTCGGGACCTGCGAACACCTTCTGCGCCGTTATTCCCGCCGGGGTCTGGCAGGCCGCCGAACCCATCGAAGGCCCGGCGCTAGTTGGGTGTAGCGTCGCCCCTGGCTTCGACTTCGAGGATTTCACCCTCATCACCGCCGATCAGCCTGTCACCCCCCACATCCGGAACCACGGACTGGTGCGATTCTTGTGAAACGAAGAGGTCCATCACCCGGTTACCCCGCCGAACCCTGTGGAGCCCACCCGCTTCCGCATGGCTCACCTGAGCATAGTCTGTGCCCTGCACCAAGGGCCCGGCAGGCCCGCTGACATTAATCAGACATGCCAAATCCCGCCACCTGCGCCAAATGTCATGCCAACTTGGTTATCGTGGCAAATTGGGATCCGATGGGCGCAGACATAGGTGAATTTAAACGATTTTCCTCATTCTGCGCTTGATGGCGGGTAGGCATGGGGTAGGGGGAGAGGCATGAATTCACCTCCACCCGAAAACCATGAAAATGCCGGGGCGCTGCTCAATTCGCACCGTCAAACTGTCGAGTCCACGAGAGGAATGTCGCCGGCGATTTTGCTGGGAAGCAGTTTTGCGATTGTGATGGGGATTTTTGCATGGCTGGGGCATCGCTGGGACGAAAAAACGGGCAACGCGCCCTGGGGGGTGCTGGTCGGAGTGGCGTTGGGCTTCGCGTACGGGGCCTACGAGGTGTGGAAACTGGTGAAGTTTTCGGACCAGGCGGCCAAGAGCAATGAGTCGAAAAAGAACGAATCCGGGTCGGACAAGGCATGAAACCGCTGCTGCTTCAGATTCCGGTGTGCTTGCTGCTGTTCCTATGCACTTTTGGAACCGGGATCGCGGTGAACTATGCTCTGCTGGGGGAGTGGAGTAGTACGGAGCTAAAGGCCTCCTCGGGGCTGCTGCTGATCAATTACGGGTTTTTTCTGGCCGCAGGGGCCGCTTCGTCCAAACGATTCGCGTCATTCGGCTTTGTTTTCGGGCTTTTATGGGTCTCGGCCAAGCTATTCGTGAATACTTTCACAATTTTTTTGTTTATAGGATTGCAAGCCGTGCGTACGCATGTATTTGTCTATCAGTTCCTGACGGCCTACACGGTGCTCCTCATTGGAGGAGTCGGGTATTTGAACTGGAACTCGAGATCTGACACCTGATTTTATTTAGAATGAGCGTAAACAGTATAGCCGAAAAGACGGAGCAAGTCACCGAGTACATCAGCCACCACGTGATGGATGGAGGCGCGTGGTCGTTAGGGACCCTGCATCTGGATTTTGCCAGCGCCAATTTGCCGGCGGCTTTCCGTCTATCGGGTTTGATGAGTTTGATGGGCGCTTCCTTTCTGTGTTGGATGTACTGCAAGGTGTACAATCACCGGGCGAGGGTGCCGCGGGGCTGGACCAACCTCATGGAAACCTTCGTGGTGTTCGTCCGCGATGAAATCAGTATTCCGTATTTGGGCAAAGAGGACGGACGCAACTACGCCTGGCTGTTTCTGACCCAGTTCACGCTGATTTTGACCCTGAATTTGATGGGCCTCTTCCCGATTTTCGCCACCCCGACCTCCAGTTTGAGTGTGACCGGCGCGCTCGCGTTCACCACCTTCCTGGCCATGATCATCTGGCCGGTGCAGCGCTACGGCGTGGTGGGCTTCATGAAAAACTTTATTCCCCACGGGGTGCCCGTGCCGGTGCTGTTCATCCTCATCCCCATCGAGGTGATGAGTCTGCTCATCAAGACGATGGTGCTTGCCATTCGGTTGTTTGCCAATATGCTGGCGGGGCATATCGTGCTGTTCGCCATGATCGGGATGACCGTGATTTACGGGGCGGCCGCGTTGCCGGCCATCGGACTGGGCCTGTTCGTGTTCTTTCTGGAAATCCTGGTTGCTTTCCTGCAAACCTATATTTTTGTCATGCTTTCCGCTATTTTCGTCGGTCAAATGCTTCATCCGGAGCACTGATCACCCTTCAACATTGAACCTATATTCTAACTCACACAACTAAAGGTAATTGTTATGTTCGCATCTGCTGCTGTATTTTCCGCTCTTGGAGCCGGTCTGGTCACCCTTGGAGCCGCCATCGGGATTTCCCGGGTCGCCGCCGCCGCCCTGGAAAGCTCCGCCCGTCAACCCGAATTGCAGGCTAAACTGCAGACCATGATGATCATCGCGGCCGCGCTGATTGAAGGGGTCGCCCTGTTCTGCGCCGTGATTTGTATCATCGCCGTCGGCAAGTAATCCTGTAGGTCACGCTTTCGCGTCAAGGATCGTCTATGTCCCAACAACCCGACACACTCACCGGTCACCACATGGAAGTGCCTGTCTCCCACGCGGAGGCGGGCGCCGAACATGAAGGATCGAATTCCGCGATCAGTGGTGCCATGTTCTTCTGGTTCCTCACCATTTTCGTGGTGGCGGCTCTCATTCTCAAAAAATACGCGTTCGGACCGATTTTAACGGCTCTGGATCAGCGCGAAGAGGAAATCGAGCAGTCCCTGGAGAACGCGGACCATTTGCAACGTGAATTGGCGACGCTGGACGAGAAGGTTCAAACCAAGCTGGATGACGCGGACCAAAAAGTCCGGGGACTCATTGATTCCGGTCGCGAGGCCGCCCGCGAAGCCGGCAAGGTGATCGAAGCCAAAGCCAAGGAGGAGGCGCAGATTGTGCGTGAGAACGCCCAACGCGAAATCGCTTCCGAACAAGGCAAAGCCGAGAACGCCCTGCGCATTCACAGCGCCGAAACCGCGGTGGCCATGGCCATGAAGCTTCTGCACCGTGAACTGGATGCGAAAGGCCGCAAGGAACTGACCGATCAATTGATTGAGGGGATCTAAGTCCGTATGGCCTCCGCTGCTAAACGCTATGCCTCCGCCTTTCTGGATGTGGCCTCCGAATCCAAAGCCTTGGACGAGGTTGGCGCCGATCTTGCGCAACTGGATCGATTGCTGCGCGAGTCCGCCGAATTCGAGAGCTTCGTGGCGCATCCCCTGATCGCGCCCGAAGATCAGGTTCGCACGCTCGAGGCGCTGTTCGGCAAAGGGGCTTCCCCGCTGACCGTGAAGTTCCTCAGCTTGCTGGCAAAACAGGATCGGCTGGCCGATCTGCCGGACATCGTGAAAGAGGCCATGGAGGAATGGCGGGAGAAAATGGGGATTCTTACGGTGGAAGTGGTGTCGGCGGGAAAATTCCTGGCCCGCCAGGAAGAGGCGCTGGTGAAGAAGCTGGGTGAGCGCACCGGCAAAAAAATTGAACTGTCTTGTTTAGTGGATGAAAGCCTGATTGGCGGATTCCGCATTAAAATTGGCGACCGGGTCGAAGATCATAGCCTGGCCGCCAAATTGGAAACTTTTAAACGCAACGTGATTAACGCATAAGTAAGGAACGATTCTATGTCCATCGACATTCAGCCCGATGAGGTGGCTTCCATCCTCCGAGATCAACTCAAAAATCTGGACACCGGTCCTGAACACACCGAAGTGGGTTCGGTCTTGAGTGTGGGAGACGGGATTGCCCGCGTCCACGGCCTCTCCGGCGTGATGGCCGGGGAACTGGTGGAATTCACCAAAACCGGTTTGCGGGGCATGGCCCTGAACTTGGAAGACACCAACGTCGGGGTTGCCCTGTTCGGGAGCGACACCTCGGTATTGGAAGGAGACGAGGTCAAGCGCACCAAAACCATCGCCTCGGTCCCCGCGGGTGACGGCCTGAGCGGTCGGGTGGTGGACGCGCTGGGCGTGGCCATCGACGGCGGACCGGCCATTCACACCGACACCACCCGCACCATCGAACTCAAAGCCCCCGGCATCATTGAACGTAAAGACGTGCATGAGCCGATGCAGACCGGGATCAAGGTGATCGACGCACTGACTCCGATTGGACGCGGACAGCGGGAATTGATCATTGGCGACCGTAAAACCGGGAAAACCGCCTTGGCGATCGACACCATCATCAACCAACGCGGACACGATGTGCACTGTTTCTATGTGGCCATCGGCCAGAAGCGTTCCACCGTGGTGCAAGTGGTGGAAACGCTCAAAAAGCACGGTGCGATGGAATACACCACGGTGATCGCCGCCACCGCCTCCGATCCGGCGGCCATGCAGTTTCTGGCTCCGTATTCCGGCACCGCCATGGCGGAATACTATCGGGACAACGGCAAGCACGCATTGATTATTTACGACGATTTGACCAAGCAGGCCCAGGCCTACCGTCAGTTGTCTCTGCTCTTGCGCCGTCCGCCCGGACGTGAGGCCTATCCCGGGGATATTTTCTATCTGCACAGCCGCTTGCTGGAACGCTCCGCCAAAATGAGCGACGCGATGGGTGCGGGTTCGTTAACTTCTCTCCCTATTATTGAAACCCAGGGCGGGGACGTGTCGGCTTACATTCCCACCAACGTGATTTCGATTACGGACGGTCAGATCTTCCTGGAAA
>JAGYLC010000129.1 GCA_018401235.1 Kiritimatiellia bacterium | reverse complement strand
GACCCGGAGGAAATCGGGGTATTGCTTCCGCCTTCCGCGGGAGGGGCTTTGGTCAACCTGGCTCTGGCCATGGAGGGCCGGGTCGCGGTGAATCTGAATTACACCTCCTCGAACAGCGCCCAAGCCTCCGCCATGGAACAGGCGGGCATCCAAACCCTGATCACCTCCAAGAAGTTCATGGAGAAATTTCCGGACACCCCCACCCCGAAGCGGGTGCTGTACGCCGAGGACTTGGCCGCGAATTTTTCCACTCCGGCCAAAGTGTGGACGCTGCTCAAAGCCAAACTGGCGCCCCTGCCCTGGCTGGTCTGTGACCGCCATTGGGCCCCCGAAGATCCGCTGACCATCCTGTTCAGCAGCGGCTCCACCGCGAATCCAAAAGGTATCGTGCTTTCCCATCATAACATCCTCTCCAACATCGATGGATTCCGTGTGGTGGCCCGGGCCCAGGAAAACGACGTCATCTGCTCGGTGCTGCCCTTTTTCCATTCCTTCGGCTTCACCGCCGGCCTCTGGTTCCCCCTCACCAACGGACTCGGGGTGGCCTACCATCATCATCCCCTGGAAACAGATACCATCAGCGACATCGCGGAGAAAAATCGCTGCACCATCCTCATGGGCACCCCCACTTTTCTGATGGCCTGGGTCCGAAAAATCCGGCCCGAAGCCTTTACCCACCTGCGCTGGGTGGTGGTGGGCGCAGAGAAGTTGCGCCCGAAACTGGCTGACATGTTTGAAAAACGCTACGGGGTCCGGCCATTGGAAGGCTACGGAGCCACCGAGTGTTCCCCGGTCATCGCGGTGAACGTGCCCGACGTGGAATTTGAAGGACTCAGCCAAATCGGCGGCAAAGAAGGGTCCGTGGGACGCCCCCTTCCGAATATGCGGACCAAAATTCTCGATCCGGACACTGGAGAACCGGTTCCCCGGGGCGAATCGGGACTGCTCTGGGTGAAAGGTCCCAGCATCATGCAGGGCTACGTGAAGAATCCTGAAAAAACCAAAGAGGCCTTGGTCGATGGCTGGTACAACACCGGCGATATCGTGCAGATGGACGAGGACGGTTTTATCACCATTACCGACCGACTCACCCGCTTCAGTAAACTCGCGGGCGAAATGGTGTCGCATTCCGCCGTGGAAGAGGCGCTGCAGGAGGCGATTGGATGCACCCCGGATCAACTGGCAGTCACCGGAATCTCCGACGAGAAAAAGGGGGAACGTCTGATGGTGGTGTACGTAAAGAAACTGGGCGATCCTGAAGACTTTCAAGACAAGGTACGGGCGATGTCCATTCCCAACTTGTGGAAACCCGACAGCCGCGCCTGGGTTCCGGTGGACGAACTTCCCACTTTGGGAACAGGTAAACTGGACTTGAAAGCATTGAAAGAGTTGGTTACATCATCGTAACCTATATCCCACCCCTCTCTTTTCTTACTTCCTGAACCTGCATGACCCAAACGATCTCCTCCCCCTTTCCTCTTTTTTGCTGCCGCCCCGGCGCTGAATCGTTTTTGCAGCAGGAACTTGAAACCCGGCACGGGATCCACAGCAGACCGTTTGTGCCAGGAATGATTCAGGTGGAGGGCTCCCGGCTCCCGGAATCGCCGTTGGTGTTCGAGTGGCAACGTCTTCGAAATGCCCGCTTCGCCTCGCTGAAAAAAGGGGAATCGGTACCCGACCAGGTCTGCGAAACCGTGTGGCAGATCTGGGCGGAAAATCCTCAACCCTGGGCCCTGCATCTATTTCCGTTGGAGGAGGCGGACCCGGGCGGTGCCTCCCGTCTGCAGGGAATCGCCCGGGAACTGATCCGAAAAGGAAATCGACTTCATCCCGCCCTGCCGAAATGGGAGCGCAAACCGGAAAAACTGATTCGAACCGGGAAGGGCATGATCCTGCAATGTACCTGCAGCGAAAATGGCCTGATTTTTTCGATGGGGCCGACCGCCGATCTTTCCTCCCCGGCACCCGGAGGACGAACCCGCATGAAAATGGACCCGCGGGCTCCATCTCGCTCCTATCTCAAAATCGAGGAGGCCTTCGTCCGCCTGGGACGCGAACCCCGGGAAAACGAAACCGTCATCGATTTGGGTGCCGCCCCCGGCGGGTGGAGCTTCGCTTTCGCCAGACGGGGCTGTCACGTAACCGCCATCGACAACGGCCCCCTGAAAATCGATGATGCCTGCGTGCGCCGCATCGAGCATCTGCATCGGGACGGACTCAGCTATCAGTTGAACAAACTGCAACCACCCGTCGATTGGCTGGTGGGCGACATGCTCATCCCGCCCGGTCAGGCCTTCGGACTGCTTCGCTACTGGCTGGGGGAGGCGCATTGCCGGAATCTGGTCCTGAACATCAAATTGCCCCAACTGGACCCCCTGCCCGCCCTGAATCCGATTCTGGATTGGCTTGAACCCTACCCTGAATTAGAAATCCGGCAGCTTTATCACGATCGACGGGAAGTGACCGTCTTCGGCTCCGTCAATTCGTGAAGTGCCATCACTACCGATGCCAACAGGAAGCAGGCGCAGACCTGATGGGACACCGCCAGAACGATGTTCATTCCGCTTACCAGCGTGAGCACGCCTAGCACAAATTGGAGAGTGACCGTGATCAGCAGAGCATTAAAGGCCAATTTTTGGCGGGCCATCAGATGTTTTTGCATGGCGAATCCCCACAAGGCCAGGGCACACAGCACTACCACTAGGCCCAGATGGCGATGGAGAAACTGTACCAGCACCGGATTGTAGACCATATTGCCACTCCAGGATCCAAAGGCGGCGGATACGGCATCCGGAGGGATCAACCCTCTGCCCATCTCGGGGTAGGTATTGTACACATACCCCGCGCGCAACCCGGCCGTAAACGCCCCGTACACAATTTGCATACAGAGCAGGCCCAAAAAACCGGCGGTTGCGAGGCGCAGAGGTTTGATCGAGGCATAATTATCCCTTCGATGGGTCCAAAACGGCAGTAAATCAAGAGTGAGCCAGAGCAGATAAGCAAAGACAAACAAGGCCAGGCCCAAATGAGCGGCCAGACGGAAGTGACTCACATAGGGCAAATCCGCAAAGCCACTGGTGACCATAAACCAGCCCAACACCCCCTGCGCGCCGCCCAAGAGAAGTCCAATCCCCAACTTGATTTTCCAGGGGGTGGGGATGGTCTCGCGGATCATAAAGTAGAAAAACGGCAAGGCGTAAGCCAGCCCGATCACCCGACCCAGCACGCGATGCGCGTATTCCCAGAAATAGATTTCCTGGTAATCCGACAGGGTCATCTCCCGGTCCTCGCTGAATTTGGCGAATTGGGCTCCGGCCCGCTCCTTATACAAATCGAAGGCCTGCTGCCAGGCTTCCGTTGAGCGGGGAGGGAGAAAGCCTGTTACTGGCTCCCACCTTACCATAGACAGTCCGGATTCGGTCAAGCGGGTAATGCCGCCCACCGCCACCATCAAAATGATCAGGGTACACACCATCCAGAGCCAGAGGGCGATTTTTCGAGCGGCGGGAAACGGGAGATGAGGAGCTATGTTCATGAATCATACATATACGCCGAAATGTGAAGCCTTCAAGCCGATCCCAATGTTAACACACTTGGAAACTCGTCTGGTTCGCTTTGTATTTTCGATAATCGCGACCACAGGATTCATTCAGCCGCAAAACAACCGCACCAAATCTCCGAGCCGTAGCTGCTTCTTATTCAAAATTCTAAATGGCTAATTTTGGGAAACATGATTGACCCCCGCCCTGCCAGTCTTTATAAGACACCCTCCTATTTAACCAATTCCGGAGAACTGTAGTTATGGCCAAAATCAATTTTGGTGGTGTCGAAGAAGAAGTCATCACCCGTAAGGAATTTAATATCACCAAAGCCCGCCGGGTTTTGAAAAACGAGACCATTGCCGTCATCGGCTACGGCGTGCAGGCGCCCGCACAGGCCCTGAACCTGAAAGACAACGGGTTCAACGTGATCATCGGTGCACGAACGAAGGACCGGGCCAAAAAAGACGGCTGGAAACTCGGCAAGGATTTATTTTCCATTGAGGACGCGCTCGAAAAGGGAACCATCATTCTGTACTTGGTCTCGGATGCGGGACAGAAGCAGTTGTGGAAAACGGTCAAAAAATACCTGACCCCCGGCAAAGCGCTGGTGTTCTCGCACGGATTCGGTTTGGTCTACAACGACCTTACCAAGATCGAGCCCCCGAAAGATATCGACGTGTTGCTGGTCGCCCCCAAAGGTTCCGGGCTCAATGTCCGCCGCAACTTCCTCAGTGGCGCGGGCATCAACAGCTCCTTTGCCGTCGCCCAGGATGCCTCCGGCAAAGCGGATGAACGCTGCAAAGCTCTCGGAATCGGCATTGGATCGGGTTTCCTCTTCCCCACCACCTTCGAAAAAGAAGTCACCAGTGACCTCACCGGAGAACGCGGCATTCTCATGGGTGCCCTCTGCGGCGTAATGGAAGCCCAGTACGAAGTGCTGCGCAAAAATGGTCACAGTCCCTCTGAGGCTTTCAACGAAACCGTGGAGGAACTCACCCAGTCCCTGATACGACTGGTGGACGAAAATGGCATGGATTGGATGTACGCCAACTGCTCGGTCACCGCCCAACGGGGAGCCCTGGACTGGCGGCCTAAATTCAAAAAAGCTACCCTACCCGTCTTCAAGGAATTGTACAAATCGGTCAAATCCGGACAAGAAGCCGCCCGCACCCTTCGCATGGGCGGGCGCAAGGATTATAAACAGGTTCTGGAAAAAGAACTGTCCGCCATGGCCAACAGTGAAATGTGGAGTACGGGCCGGGAAGTCCGTAAACTGCGGCCCAAAGGCAAAGCTTCCACCAGCACCAAAGGCACCGGCGGACGCGGCATCAACCAGGGCTGACCCGCCCGGCTGGAGAAGAAATTATGAAGATATGCTGCATTGGCGCCGGCTACGTTGGTGGCCCCACCATGGCCATGATCGCCCACAAATGTCCCGACATTGATGTGTACGTGGTGGACATCAACGAGGCCCGCATTGCGGCATGGAATTCAGAGGATCTGCCGATCTTCGAACCCGGCTTGCAGGGGGTAGTGGAAGCCAACCGCGACCGCAACCTCTTCTTCTCCACCGATGTGGATGCACACATTCGGGATGCGGATATTATTTTCATCTCCGTCAATACCCCCACAAAACTCTATGGCGTGGGCAAAGGCAAGGCGGCGGATCTGAAATACGTGGAACTGTGCGCCCGACGTATCGCGGAAATCGCGCAGGGTCACAAAATTATCGTGGAGAAATCCACCCTGCCCGTCCGCACGGCCGAAACCATCAAACGCATTCTGCAGAATTCCCCCCACGAAGCCACCTTCGATGTACTCTCCAATCCGGAATTTCTGGCCGAGGGCACCGCGATTCAGGATCTGGAAGCACCCGACCGGGTGCTGATCGGCGGCGAATCTGCGGAAGCCATTCAGACCTTGGTGGATGTGTATGCCAATTGGGTGAAACCCGACTGCATCCTCACCACCAATCTGTGGTCCTCCGAACTCTCCAAGCTTGCGGCTAACGCGTTTCTGGCTCAGCGCATCAGCTCCATCAACGCCATGTCCTCCCTCTGCGAGGCCACCCAGGCGGATGTAGACGAAGTGGCCCATGCCATTGGCAAAGACAGTCGTATCGGACCCAAGTTCCTCAAGTCTTCCGTGGGCTTTGGCGGATCCTGTTTCCAGAAGGATATTCTCAATCTGGTCTACCTCTGCGAATTCTACGGACTGCATGAAGTGGCCGAATACTGGGAGCAAGTGGTCAAAATGAACGATCACCAGAAACAACGCTTCGCCCGCAATATGGTGCGCACGATGTTTAATACCGTTTCGGGAAAGCGCATTGCCATTTGGGGGTTCGCCTTTAAAAAGGACACCAACGACACCCGCGAATCCGCCGCTATTTACGTCTGCCGAGACCTGCTGATCGAGCAGGCCACCCTGGCGATTTATGATCCTAAAGTGACCGCAAAGCAAATCAAACACGATCTGGCCTACGTCTTCAGTCAGGAAACAGGGGAGCTCAGCGAACGGGACCGTCAGTTGATCGAAGATCATGTCATTATCTGCGATTCCGCATACGAAGCCGCCACTCAGGCGCATGGCGTGGCGGTGA
>JAGYLC010000128.1 GCA_018401235.1 Kiritimatiellia bacterium | reverse complement strand
ATGCTGGTGGTGATTTCCCCGCACAACGAGGCGATACGATTTGAATTCGGCCGCGCCTTCAACCGCTGGCATATCGAACATCATGGCGTACCGGTCAAAATCGACTGGCGGATAATTGGGGGCACCTCCGAAATTGCCCGATACATGGAAGGGGAAACCCAGGCCGCGTTTCGGGGCTGGTGGACGGGGCCGAAAGGACACAACTGGCCGCGGGGCGGCACCTTCGCCTTGACGAATCATCGATTTCAGGCGGAAGGCGCGGATCCGGAGCTGCTTGCTTTGCGCATGACTTTGCGTGAAACCGATGATCCGACCGCCTTCAGCACCGGTTTGGACCTGTTTTTCGGGGGCGGCGAATATGACCATTCCCGCGCCTCCGCCAAGGGGCTCACCGTGAATGCCTGGCCTGACGGGGTTCCCGAAGAAGTGGTCTCTCTGGATTCCGGTCAGGTAATGATCCCGGAACGACTCAGTGGCGAGACCTGGCGGGCGGAGGGGTTCATGGGAACCGCGCTCAGCACCTTTGGCATTGTGTACAATCATGACCGCCTCGCGGATTTGGGTGTGAAGGAGCCGCCATTGCGCTGGGTGGATTTGACCAATCCGGTGTATCACCGTCAACTCGGAGTGGCCGATCCCACCAAGAGCGGCAGTGTGGCCAAGGCCTTCGAAATGATCATTCATCAGCAGGTCAACCGGGCGGTGGAGGCGGCGGGCTTCTCGTGGGAAACCGAATACGGTCCCGATTCGGACAACCCAGTCTACCGGGCGGCGATTGAAGCCGGATGGCTGGATGGCATCAATTTGGTGAGGCTGATCGGGGCCAATGCCCGTTATTTCACCGACAGTGCCGGAAAAGTGCCGATTGATGTGAGCACCGGCAACGCGGCAGTGGGGCTGGCCATCGATTTTTATGGACGCTATCAGGCGGAAACCAGTCGCGACCCTCTCACCGGAACCGAGCGAATGCGCTATGTGACCCCGGTGGGAGGCTCCAGTGTAAGCTGTGATCCTATCAGCCTGGTGCGCGGGGCTCCAAATCGTGAGCTGGCGGTACGCTTTATCGAATTCACGGTGAGTGAAGAGGGGCAGCGGCTGTGGAATTATCGTCCCGGCACCGAGGGAGGACCCGAAAAATTCGCCCTGCGCCGATTGCCCATCCGTCGCGACTTTTATCCGTCGGAGGACCCATCGCTTCAGGGTCGGTATGAAGAGCATGCGCCTCACACCTCGGATGATCTGAGCGATGAAACCGTGAATCCCTACCATCTGGCTTCGCAATTCACCTATGTGTCCGGATGGACCGGACGCCACTTCGGCATTCACCGAAATTTGATTCGGGCGATGTGTCTGGATGCCGGGGATGAATTGAGTGCGGCCTGGGCGGCGATCGCCCGTGCCGGGGGCCCGGAGGCGGTCCCGGAGGCCATGGAGGCGCTGTTGGCCCTGCCGGATGGGGTTACGTGGAGCGGAGTTTTGGATTCGGAGCGATACAGTTCCGCCAATCAAATGACCTATATGCGGGAATGGGTGCTGTTTTTCCGTGAGCACTATCGGCGGGCCCGAGCCCTTGCGGAGGAGAAGCACGATGCGTAAGCGACCCGCCTGGATCATGTTTGGTGTCACCCTGGCCGTTTTTCTGGTCGGATTTATTTTTCCGTTGGTATTGGTGGTGCGTAACGGATTTATCTCCCCCGACGGTCAGTTCACCCTGCGCTATCTGGTGGGGGTTTTCCAGAATCCAATTTATTTGGAAGGTTTGAGGAACAGTCTGCGCCTGGCCCTGGGCACCACGTTGTTGGCGACTGTGCTTTCGTTGCCCCTGGCTTGGCTGTCCAACCGCTATCGCTTCGCCGGCAAAGCGTGGGTAAACGCGCTGGTGCTGGTGCCCATGATTCTGCCTCCCTTCGTGGGGGCAATCGGTTTTCAGCAAATCCTTGGTCAATACGGGGCCTTGAATGCGCTGTTTGGACTGCAAGTCGACTGGCTGGGACAGGGGAGATGGGCGGGGGTGATCCTGCTACAGTCGCTGGCACTGTATCCGATCATGTATTTAAACGTGGCCGCCGCCCTGGCCAATATCGACCATGCCATGGACGAGGCTGCGGAAAACCTGGGAGCCACGGGATTCACCAAATTCCGTCGCATCACCCTGCCACTGATGGCTCCGGGACTGTTCGCGGGCGGCACCATCGTGTTTATTTGGTCTTTCACGGAACTGGGCACACCCCTGATCATGAACTACACCCGGGTGGCCTCGGTGCAGGTCTACGACGCGCTCAAGGAGATCGGCGGCAATCCTTTTCCCTTCGCGCTGGTGTTCGTGATGCTGTTGGTCAGTGTGACCTTGTATATGATCAGCAAGTTGCTTTTTGGAGGCAAAGCCTACGCGATGCAGAGCAAGGCCGCCACCACCTTCACCGAAATTCAGCTTACCGGCTGGCGATCCGCCCTGGTCCTGTTGCCGTTTTTGTTTGTGATTACTCTGGCCCTGCTGCCGCATGCAGGAGTGATCCTCACCAGTTTTTCCCCGCCGGGAGGGTGGTATCAAACCATTTTGCCCGGATCCTATACCACCGGGAACTACGTGGAGGCGCTCGGTCACAGCATGACCGTGCGCAGTATTCAAACAGCCTGTTTTTCTCCGTATTGGCGGTGATGTTCAACATGGTGTTCGGTATCGGCATTGCCTTTGTGGTGGTGCGCTCCAGTTTGAAACTGCGGGGTGCTGGATGGCCTGGCCATGATGCCGCTGGCGGTGCCCGGCTGGTGATGGCCTCGGGATATTTGGCCTTCAGTTCCATGCTGTCCAACAGCGAGATGGTGCGCAATTCCCCCGCGTTGCTCAATTTATTCGATGTCAAAACTAATCCCACCCTGTTCCTGGTCATGGCCTACGGCATTCGGCGATTGCCGTACATGGTGCGGTCCGCAGTGGCGGGATTGCAACAAACCAGCGCCCGGACTCGAAGGGCCGCCGCTAACATGGGAGCGCCGCCTCTGGTGAGTCTGCGCCGGGTCACCCTGCCCTTGATCACGGCGAATTTGATCGCGGGAGCCCTGCTCGCCTTCGCTTTCAGCATGTTGGAAGTATCCGACAGCCTGATGCTGGCGCAACGGGAGGATTTCTATCCGATCACCAAAACCATTTACGAACTCTTCCAGCTCATCGGCACCGGCAAATATCTCGCCAGCGCCCTCGGCGTCTGGGCCATGCTGTTCCTCGCAGTCACCATCGCAGGCAGCAGCTTGTTGCTGGGCAAGAAGATGGGAGCGTTGTTCCGGGTGTGAGAAAAAATATCCGATGAATTACGACTTCACAGGGGGGGGATCATGGGCTAAGGGTGGATAATGCGAATATCTGCTTTTCTTTTTTTAGTTGTTGTCTCGATCTCTGCTCCGATTTTTGCCCGGAATCAGGTTCAGCCTGTGGATGGCTATGCGGCGGTGGTGAATGGAAAAATCATTACGGTGGGGGATGTGGTGGAACGCGTTCGTCCGAATTTACAACAGCTCCGGCGTCAATCCTTGCAGGAGCGCGCGTTTATTGAGAAACAGGCGGAAATTTTTGATCAGGGACTGGAAGCTCTGATTGAACAGAAATTGATGGTGTCGAAATTTGAAAAACTGGGCGCGGAACTGCCCGCCGGCGCGGTGCGGGAGCGGACGGGTGCCATTCTTCGGGAACGATTCGATAATGACCGAAGTCAACTGATGAACACCCTGCGTATGGCGGGTAAAACGGAGAATCAGTGGGAAAACGAAATCCGAGAGCAGTTGATCACCCATTCGATGACCCAGCAGTTTGTGACCTCGAAATTGCATATTTCCCCCCGGGAAATCCGGGAAGCGTATGAAATCTACAAGCAGGAATTTCAGACGGATATCGAACTGAAATTGCGATCGATTGCCTTTCGTCCGGCACCCGGCGGCGGGGAAGAGGCGCGTCAACAGAAAATTCAGGAGGCCATGAAAAAGCTGGCGGAGGGGGATGATTTTGCGGAGGTGGCCGGGGCCTATTCCGAGGGACCGAGGGCGGCCAGTGGTGGCGATGAGGGATGGGTGAGGGTCTCGGGTCTGCCGGAGGTTTTGCGTACGGCCCTGCTGGATGTCGAGGCGGGAGAGGTGACCCCCTTGATCGTTACCTCCACCCTGTCGTATATTTTCAAGGTGGAGGATCGCCGGGGAGGCGAAATTCCGCCCCTGGCCGAGGTGCAGTCTGATGTGGAGCGCCTGGTACGTAACGACAAATTCGAGGAGCGCTTCGAATCCTGGATCGATGGATTACGCAGCCAATTTCAGGTGCAACGCTTCAATCCGGATATCTCGGCGTTGACCGGAGAATCTGAATGAGCCCCCGGCTGCTACCCCGTTTGGGCATCTCGATAGGAGATCCCAACGGGATTGGCCCGGAAATTGCCCTGAAGTCGATTCAAAACCGGACGGACATCGATCCGGTGCTGATTGGCGATCCCGAGTTGCTGTCTGCGGAGGCCAAACGGCTGGGACTGGAGCTGGCCGGGGAGGTATGGGAATCGGAGGTGTCGTTTCCCAGGGCCGAACCGGGTGTGGTCAGTGAGGCGGCGGGCCGGGCCTCGGCTTCGTGGGTGGATAGGGGGATTCAGGCTTGTCTGGCCGGGGAAGTGGACGGTTTGGTGACCGCGCCCATTTGCAAGCAAGCCTGGGCATCGGCCGGGATCGGGTTTCCCGGTCATACGGAAATGCTGGCGGATCGCTGTGGGACCGAGCGCTTTGGCATGCTGCTGGCCGGGAAAGGGCTGCGGGTGATACTGGCCACCCGTCATATTCCAGTCCGCCGGATTCATGAGGTATTGAATGAGCGCGAAATTCGGCTGGCGGTGGACTTGCTGTGTGAAGGCCTGCCGCTGTTTGGAATCGATTCGCCCCGTATCGCGGTGTGCGGACTCAATCCGCACGCCGGGGATGGGGGCAGCATTGGCCGCGAGGAGGTGGAGTGGATCGGTCCGCTGATTGAGCGGATGCGGGCGGAGGGGAAACCGGTCTCCGGGCCGTGTCCGGGGGACACGGTGTTTCACGAGGCGGTGAACGGCGCCTACGATGCCGTCGTGGCCCTGTATCATGATCAGGGGCTGGGCCCCTTGAAACTGTGGGCCTTCGACCAGGGGGTCAACATTACCCTGGGACTGCCGATAGTGCGCACCTCCCCGGATCATGGCACCGCCTTTGCCATTGCCGGAAAGGGAGTCGCCCGTCCCGACAGCATGCGGGAGGCGATTGCCTGCGCCGCCGACTTGTCCACGAAAGCATCCCCATGGACACGGATTTCAGCCTAACCCGCCCCCGCGAGGTGCGGGCCTATCTCGCCGCCATCGGCTTTTCTCCCAGCAAAAGCATGGGGCAGAATTTCCTGGTGGACGCCCACATGCGCGATTTGATTCTGGATGCCTCCGGGGTGGGGGCGGAGGATCGGGTAGTGGAGGTGGGACCCGGCCTCGGGGTGATGACCGAGGGGCTGATCGAGCGGGCAAAAGCCGTGACTGCCATCGAACTCGACTTCCGACTCTCGGAACACCTGCAACAGCGCTTTTCCGACGCTCGGAACCTGACTCTGATCCATGGAGATGCCACCAAGACGGAGTGGCCCGAGTTGCTGCGTCCGGATCCGGTGCGGGTGATCTCCAATTTGCCGTATTCAGTCGGAAGCCGGATTTTGTACGACCTTGCCAACCCGGTCTGGGCACCGTTGTCAGTCACGGTAATGCTACAGAGCGATGTGGCGGATCGCCTGCTGGCATCGGCGGGATCGGGTCTGTATGGACTGCTCACGGTGCGGATGAGCTGGATGTTTGAGATTCAGCGCATTCGACAGGTGCCGGGCCCCTGTTTTCTGCCGCCGCCGAAAGTGGGAAGTTCGGTAGTACATCTGCAACGGCGCGAACAACCCCCGGTGGACCTGCTGGATTCGGTGCTGTTTGAAAAACTGTGCCGTTTCGCCTTCACCCGTCGACGAAAACAGCTTCGGGGAATTGTCAAAGATTTCGGGGTGGATCCCGAGGGGCTTTCGTTGGATGTGACCCGTCGACCGGAGACCCTGAATCTGGTGGAGTGGGCCGAATTGGCCAATCAGCTGGCAGAGAAATCATGTCCCTTTGAAAAGGAGTAACGCATGCACTCGATTCGATTTTTGGTCGCGCTCTGGATTCAATTCGATGAAAGTTCCCGGCGAACGATGGAGGCTTCCTGGAAGCCTTGAGCCGAATGGCGTTTACCTCCAGCCCTCCGTTTGAAGGGCAAAATAGCGGATGGGCATCGCAGATTCAACTGCTGTTCTTAAACCAGCAAGTGTCCGCGAAGTCCGTGC
>JAGYLC010000127.1 GCA_018401235.1 Kiritimatiellia bacterium | reverse complement strand
ACGTTGCTCCGAATCCTGCAACACCTCTTCCATAAACGGCCGCAGCACCCGCCATTGCAATCGGTTGGTATCCTGAAATTCGTCCAACAGCCAATGCGAAATTTCGCCATCCAGTCGGTAGGCCAGCTCGGCGGGTTCCAGCAGATCAAAATTGGCCATGAGCATGCAGGCATCCTCAAAGGACAACTGCCCCCCGGGCAACACCGACCGCCGATAGGTGGCTTCATACGCCAACAGAAATCCATACAACGCCTGGGTGCGGGATTGAGCCTGATACACCGTCACCGCCCGAACATGTTCCACCAAGGCCTGCAGATACTCCCAACTCTCCCCACTGAGATCAATTTCCTTTCGGTTATACGCCAGGAAGGGTCCCTCCCCCCGGAGTAAGGCTTTGCTCAAGGTATCCCCGGGAATATCCCGGGACCAAGTGGAACTGACCCGGAAATCAGAGGCCTTTTCCGCGAAAGAAAGTAAAGACGTTAAGGCCTTGGCATTCTCAACCTGACCGGGAAGCCGTTCCTTCAAGCTTTCCGCCATCTTCGCAGCGCGCTCGTCAGTCAAAACCGAGGGAGGATTCTCAATCGACGGCCCCCGCCATGCCGCCGGTTCGGGAAACGCCAGAAAGCTGGCCCGGTGATCCCCGAGAAACCGCTCGATTAATTTCAGAAAACTCTTTTCCGACTTTCCGTGCGTGGCCTCTTCAAACAAGTGTAGAAAGGTGTCGGCTTGATCCTCCGACAATTGGCCCGCCCGAAAAATGGAATTCAGCACCTGGCTCTGAACCCGCAGATACTCCGACGATTGGGTATCCATCAGCGCGAATTCAGGGGGAAGTCCCAACTCCACCGATACGGCGGAAAGCATCTGGGAAATGCGTGAATCCAGGGTTCCTATGCGAAGTCGATGCAGGGATCGAAACACCCGGCGCAGATCCCGGAGAAAATCCTCCCGCTGATGGGGCATTCCCATGACCTCCGAGGTGCGTGTTGCCTGTTCCTCGCTGGAAGCCGCCTTCCGCAGGGCCTCCACGATACTGTCGAAAATCTCCCCCGCCGCTTTTCTGGAAAAGGTGTAAGCGCCGATTTCGTCCGGAGGCGCCTCCATCGCCAGCAGACGCAACACCCGATGCGACAACTGAAAGGTCTTACCGCTGCCGGCACTGGCGGAAATGCAGAGATGAGGTTGAAACTCACTCAAGCAAGTACCTCATCCCCGGACACCTCCTGAATAATCGCCCGGGCTTTGACTTCAAATTCAGCGGGAACACTCAAAAACACATACTGCGACACCCCGCCTTCTCCGAAGATCGATTCATCGCTGTGAATGGTGAAAGGAATCGCCGCCTCGTCCAGCAAATGAGCGGTGGTTTCGGCCTGCAGTTTGTTGTTAAAATTCGCGATACGTATAAAGTCCATACTAGCCTCCTTGGTTAAAATCGAATCGTGAACTCATCCGGTGCACAGATCAAGCTATAGTGCCAAAAATATTCATCTACCCAGTGGAGAGGGTGTTACGCAAAATAGTTCCTACAGAACGCCCCCACAAACGAAGGACTCGCCAACGCATCCGATTTTATAGGAATTACCCCCGTGATTCCGGGTCAGTAACTGTAAATACCCCGGTTCAACGCGTCTCGGATTGACGAAATGATTTTATTGCTCCGAATGGTGGCGGCAGAGTAGCCGTCTACCTGGGTTTGGACAATAGTCGCGGGCTGATAGAGATCGGGTAAATGTTGCAGCAAAGGTTTTCCCACCAAAATAAGAGAGCAGCCGCGAGTCCCAAAAAGTAGATAAGATTGAAAATTTCATATGATCTCCCTTAAAATGACTACTTTAAAAACGCAAGGAATCCCCGGGGGACCTCCTTGAATAGACAATTTATGAGCCCATACACTACAACCATGTGGACTTCTGTAGGCATGGAGGGGGCTCATCTTGAGCCGGAATCTTTGGCATGACCGTTACCTTTATCATGACAAAGATTCCGGCGCGGGACGCGCCCCCTCCACACTTCTCAATGTTCCCACCTATGTCCGCTTTTCATTCAGGGCGCCTGAGCCCTGCGACGGGTCTTTTTCAATGCGCGTGGGCAGGAAGCCCGCGGGATAGCGGGTGGTGTACCCGAATCCAAAAGGCCTTGGGCCGAGCCCCGGTGGTGGCGTTGCTTGGGCCCAGACAGTGCGGGAAATCCACGCTCGCGAAAAACCTGATTGCCGGAGAGGATGCCGTATATCTCGACCTGCAAAACAGGGCCTTCCTTCATCGTTTAAAATTGCCTTCTTTACTGGAATTCGTATAAGAACACGTTAAAAGAACCCCTGTTTAATCTCCAACACCCTTTCAAATCATGATTTTTTCAATTTACATACCGGTTTTTAATCGTCGGGACGAACTGAAGCGCAGCTTGCGGGCTCTGATTCCGGAGAAGGCCTCCCACGAGATTTTTGTGGTGGATCTGGGCTCGACCGATGGCAGTCAGGATCTGCTGAGGGACTATCCCTGGGCTCAACTGCTTACTCCTAAAGCGAATCTGCGTTCCAAGGCCCTTAATGAGGCGGCTGAAAGCGGAGAGGGCGAGGTGTTGTTTTTCCTGGAACCAGGCACCCTGCCCGCCCGCGGCTGGACCCAGGCACTGGAGATTCATTTTTCGAATGGGGCGGACGCGGGGCATTTCACCTGCCGTGAAGTCGAATCCACCGCTCCCTGGGCCGCCAATCTGCGGACGTTGGCCACTAAACTGGGTCAGCAGATCCTGGGCGGTCCCGCCAGCCTGAACGGGGTGGCGGTGAAACGGGAAACTTTCGAAAAGGTCGAAGGCTTCCGTCCGGTGCCCGATTTCGAGTGGCTGTCCTTTGCCGCCCGCCTGAAAGAGGCAGGTGCCGTGGTCAAACCGATTAAACATGAAGTCCTGATGGCCCCCGCCCCGGGCAGTCGTCAACGCAACGCCTGGTTCGATCTCAAAGAGGATCTGCAGGCCGCAATTCGGTATCGGAAGAGCGAAAATTTCGACCCCAAACGCTGCAAGCGAAAAGCCTCTGCCGCCATCCTTTTCGGCTACGATGTGTTCCCCTGCCCTAAAGAGAATGACTACCTGGCCTATGCCCGTCAGGAGGTGCTGAAACTGGCTCTGGAAAAAATGCAGTCCTACCGGGGCGTGGAAAAAATCTATTTCATTGGTGGAACGGAAAGCACCAAACTCCTCGGCCAACCCTCGGGCGTGGAAGTAATTGGTAAACCCCGCAGCACGGTTCAGAAACGTTACGCGGAACTTCTGGAAAGGATTCAGGCCACGAATCCTGAGGGTTTGCTGTTAGTGCGGGGGATTTCCTCTGCCCTGAGCCATCAGAGTCTGCGGAACCTCTGCGAGGGTCCGAGCGAGGCTCCCTGTGTCATTCTGCCTGAAACCGGCACCGGTGAATGGCTGGCCCTGTGGCTGGAGGGCCCGGCCCTGAATGCGATCAGCGATTGGGAATTGTCTCCGGAGGTGGAAAGTCTGACCCCGGTCCTGAAGCCCAATGCCATTCGCAAGGATGTCGAGGCCGGGCTACCCGCGTTGCGCACAGATTCGGATGCCCGCGCCCTGTACTACTCGGGCATGCTGAACCATCTGCCGGCCTGAGTTCACACACCGTTTCCCTAACCCTTTCTTTAATCCTATTTTACTTGGAGTTCTTTTATGCCCCTGACCCTGTCCCCTTCCGAAAACGCAGTCAAACCCCGCGGACCCGTGGTCCTGGCCATCATGGATGGGGTGGGAATCGGTCCGGAGGATGACTCCAACATGGTGTCCGCCGCCTACACCCCCCATTTAAATTGGCTCAAGGAAAACGCGCCCAACACCAGCCTGCGCGCCCACGGACCTGCGGTGGGGATGCCCGCCGACGACGACATGGGCAACAGCGAAGTCGGTCACAACGCCATCGGCGCGGGACGCGTATTCGCCCAGGGTGCCAAATTGGTCAATATCGCGGTGGAGGATGGCTCCATTTACGAGGGCGACACCTGGAGGGCCTGTGTGGACCGGGTCAAAAAAAATAACGGCAAACTTCATTTCATGGGACTGCTCTCGGACGGTAATGTGCATACCCACATTCGCCATCTGGAATCCATGCTCAAGCAGGCACATGCCGAATCCGTTCCCACCGCCAGGGTGCACGCGCTGCTGGATGGACGGGATGTCGATCCGGTCTCGGCGGAACGCTATGTCGAACGCATCGAAACCCTCATGGGCGACCTCAACAACGACGGCGCGGATTACTGCATCGCCTCCGGGGGCGGACGCCTCTACATTACCATGGACCGCTACGAAGCGGACTGGCCCATGGTGGATCGGGGCTGGCACTGTCACGTGCACGGCCGGGGACGCCCTTTCCCCTCCGCACAGGAAGCCATCGACGCCCTCCGGGCCGATGATCCCGGCGTGTTGGATCAAGACCTGAAAGAATTCGTGATTACCCGCGACGGGGAACCGGTGGGAAAAATCGAAGATGGAGACGCGGTGATCCTGTTCAATTTCCGCGGCGACCGGGCCATGGAAATCTCCAAAACCTTTGACGCCGGACCCGAATTCGACAAGTTCGACCGGGGCCAAGTGCCGGACGTACTGTTCGCGGGCATGATGCAATACGACGCGGAAGAAAAGATCCCCCGCAACTTTCTGGTCATCCCTCCCAAAATTGACAACCCCATGGGTGAATACCTGGCCGACGCGGGACTGACCCAACTGGCCATCAGCGAAACCCAGAAATACGGACACGTCACCTACTTCTTCAACGGCAACCGCTCCGGTAAATTCAACCAGGATTTGGAGGAGTACGTGGAAATTCAGGGAGACAATGTCAGCTTTGATCAACGCCCCTGGATGAAGTCCGCCGAAATCACCGATGTGGTTTTGGACTCCATGCGGAACCGCAAGCACGACATGATCCGCATCAATTATCCCAACGGCGATATGGTGGGACATACCGGCGATCTGCAGGCGGTAAAAATTTCCGTGGAGGCCACCGATCTCGCCATCGGCCGTCTGATGAAAGAAGCACGCAAATGCGGAGCCATCCTGGTGATCACCGCCGATCATGGCAATGCCGACGAAATGTATGACCACACCAAAGACGGTGCCATCAAGATACGTAAGGATGGAAGCCCTCAGTCCAAAACCTCCCACACCCTCAATCCGGTTCCGGTGTACTTTTATGACCCGGATGGGAAGCACAATATTCGCATTTCCGACCGCGAAGGTCTGGGCATCAGTTCCCTCGCCGCGAGTATTTTCAAGCTTCTGGGATATCAACCCCCGGAAGACTACGATCCCTCCATCATCGAAGTAGGATAACCCACACATGAAAGACTCCCAAGCAATACTCGTGGTCGGCGGCGCCGGCTATATTGGCTCCCACACCGTTCGCCAGTTGGTCTCCAATGGCAAAAAAGTCGTAGTACTCGACAACCTGGTCTACGGACATCCAGAGGCTTTGGTGGATGACGAGGTGGTGTTCATCGAGGGCGATCTCGGACATCGCGACCTGCTGGACAAGCTGTTTACCGAACACGACATTGGCGCGGTCATGCATTTCGCGGCCTATGCCTATGTCGGCGAGTCCGTGACCGCTCCCTCAAAATACTACGGCAACAATTTGGCCGCCCCGCTGGTGCTGCTCGACGCCATGCGGGCCCACGGGGTGAATATTTTCATTTTCTCCTCCACCTGCGCCACCTACGGAAATCCTCAGTATGTGCCCATCGACGAGAAGCATCCGCAGAACCCCATCAACCCCTACGGGGCCAGCAAACTCATGTTGGAACGGGTACTGGCCGATTATTCCCACGCCTACGGACTCAAATACGCGGCACTGCGCTATTTCAATGCGTCCGGTTGCAGCCTAGATGGAAAAATCGGGGAAGACCACAACCCGGAGACCCATCTAATCCCGCTGGTACTCGAAGCGGCGGCGGGCACCCGGAAACACATCACCATCTTCGGCACCGATTACCCCACTCCCGACGGCACCTGCATCCGGGACTACATCCACGTCAACGATTTGGCCCGCGCCCACATTTTGGCCATTGATAAACTGGCAGCGGGTACCGATTCCTTCCAGTGCAACCTCGGCACCGGCATCGGACATTCCGTAAAAGCCCTCATCAGCGCCGCGGAACGGGTCACCGGCACTACCATCCCGGTCGTGATCGGCGAAAGACGTGCGGGCGACCCCCCGGAACTGGTCGCCGCCCCCGCCAAGGCCAAAGAACTGCTGGGCTGGGAAGCGGAATACAAAGACCTCGACATGATCCTCACAACCGCCTGGGCCTGGACCAATGGTTCAAGAAAAGGCCATTTCGACAGTTGAATCGGGGCATATCCACGAATTATAATCAGTAATCTAATGGATAGTTGGGGCCGGCGGTGTTTCCCGAGACCGGACTCAACCAGCCCCCAAGAATCTCCACAGGTAGGGACGGACGCCGCTCGCGCAGTCGCTGTCCAATAGGCAAACTGTTGGTCACTGGTGAACGTTTCTGGGTGGGGCTTGCTTTGTGTTCCCTTTCCCGTCATAAAATTTAG
>JAGYLC010000126.1 GCA_018401235.1 Kiritimatiellia bacterium | reverse complement strand
CCTGCATCACACCCGTCTCCGCATGAGGGACTCCCCCAGCGGTGCCAACGTCTCAGCTGTGGGACACGAAGCGTTCCCACCAGACGATGGTTCGAATTCGGTTCTCTCGCCAAGCCGCGAAGATCGCAAAGAAACCCTGTGTGGATTTCGTTTTGGAACGTCGTCTATGGGAAACGGAGAACCTCTGCGAGTCGCGGCTACCCCTACGGCAAAGCAGCAGTGACCCGCCGGGCGAGGATTGGCGGTTTCGCCTTGACTTCCACTCCTCCTTTCTCGATAGCTGCCTCATGTTTGACCCCTTTACACCCCCGAAATCGCCTCTCACCCCGGATGGACTGGACCGTTCTGCGGGGCTGAGTTACCCCCTCCATGGTGCCATAGTGGGCATGAGGTTCTGACCGGTGTCCCGCAGCCTTCGTTTTCACCCGCTGGATCTTGCCGCAGCGGTGGCTTTTCTGGCCTATTCCTCCAGCGCGGTGGTCCCTGTCTTGTTTTTGGTGCTCGCGGGTTTGGTGTGGGCGGAGGGACGTTCGCCCAAATCGCCCCCGGCTAGCTGACCACCGGGGTTCGGGGCTAGCGGAAGTGGTTTCTGCGTGAACGTAGAAATCGTTGATTCCTTGCCTGACAAGTGGAAGTGGATAGGGTATGGGGGGGGATATGGAAATGACACGACTGCCTCCCTGGATTCGAAAGCCCCTGCAAACCAACCAGAATTTTAACAAGGTTCATGGTTTGGTGAATAACCTGCGTTTGCACACGGTGTGTGAGGAGGCCAAGTGCCCTAATCGCCATGAGTGCTGGAGCAGTGGTACGGCCACGGTGATGATTTTGGGGGATACCTGTACCCGAAGCTGTCGCTTTTGCTCGGTGAAATCGGGTAGGCCCCAAGAGTTGGATCATCTGGAGCCCCGCCGAGTGGCGATGGCGGCGAAGGAGATGAACCTGAAACATATCGTAATCACGTCGGTGAACCGGGATGATCAGTTGAACGGGGGGGCGGATATTTTCGGGGACACCATTCAGGCGGTGAAGGAGGCGGTGCCGGGAATCACGGTGGAGGTGTTGACCCCGGATTTCGAGGGACGTGAGGCGAGCCTGAACCTGGTGCTGGAGGCAGCCCCGCATGTGTTTTCGCACAATATCGAGACGGTGCGTCACCTGCAGGCACAAATCCGGCCACAGGCAAATTACGGTCGGTCGATGTGGACGTTGCGCAGCGCGGCGGCCTGGCGTCCGCAATTGGAGGTGAAATCGGGCATCATGGTGGGGTTAGGGGAAACCGAGGAGCAGGTAATCGAGACCCTGTCTGATTTATTTGAAAACGGGGCGACGATGTTGACAATCGGGCAGTATTTGAGGCCGAGCATGGATCACGAACCGGTGCACCGATTTGTACATCCCGACGAATTTGCGCGCTACGAAGAAAAGGCCCGGGAAATTGGATTTCAGGCGGTGGCCTCGGGTCCGTTCGTGCGGTCGTCGTACAAAGCGGAGACTCTGTATGAGGAAATGATCGCGTGGCGACGGGGGCGTGAATCCCATGTGGCGGGCTAGATCCAAAGTTTCGGGACTGGTGACCTTTGATTCGCCGCCCCTGGATGAATTGTCCTGCCAAAACTATCTGGTGATCATGCCCGCCTGGAACGAAGCGGTACACATCGGGAAGTTGGTGACGGAATTGACCGGCATGCACTTGAATGTGCTGGTAGTGGATGATGGTTCCACGGATGGCACGGCCGACGTGGCGGAGAAGGCCGGGGCTGTGATCATCCGGCACACCGTGAATCAGGGTAAGGGACAGTCCCTGGCGGATGGATTCCGGTATGCGGCGGCGGAAGGCTACGATGCGGTGGTGACCATGGATGCGGATGGGCAGCATGACCCCAGGGATGTGCTCCGGTTTTTCGATATTTATAATCGCACCGGAATCCCGGTATTGGTGGGGAACCGTATGCATGACCGTCACCGAATGCCTTTGATACGGCGGGTGACCAATGAGGCAATGTCCCGTATATTAAACCGCAAAATGAGTCAATTTATCGCGGATACCCAGAATGGATTTCGTTTGTATCAGACGGATGTAGTGATGATGGTGATACCGGAGGCGACGGGATTCGCGGCGGAGTCGGAAATTTTGATCAAACTGGACGAGATCGATATTGGAATGGGGTCGGTGCCGGTGGCGGCGTTTTACGGAACGGAGAAGAGTGCGGTACGTCCGATTCATGACACCCGCCTGTTTTTTAAAATGCTGCGACGTCACTTTGCCCGCTAGCCTCAAATTTTCTCCCGCTTCAAGCTCGAAGTTTCGGAGGGGACGGGGTATTTTTTCAGATGAAATCCTGTGATCTTTTTACGAAACTCCGAAAAATATATCTGGGAGTGGGCGTTAGTTGGCTGGTGGTGCTGATAGTTCTGAGCCTACTGATGTGGGAAAGTCGGGGCGGGACTTGGGGGGTGGTACCGTTTTTGCTGATGACGCCGCTGTTTCAGTCCATGGTTTTTCTGCTTCGCGGATTGAAGGACACCTTTGTGCATACGGTACAGGTGATGGACAGCGGGGAGATGGAAGAACTCCGGAGCGAGCTGCGGGTTGGCAGGTTACAGGTGGGGCGGCCAAGGGGGAGACCATTCAATTCCAAATTGATATGCCGGACACAGGTGAGGGGCAGCATTTGCTGGTGATGAGTCTGAAACCGGTTCTCAATGAGCAGAACCGAGTGGAACTGTTGATTCTGGAAGGGCACGACATCACGGAACGTATCCGGGCGGAAGAGGCGTTACAGGAAACCTTCAACCAGTTTCAGCAGAGTCAGAAAATGGAGGCGATCGGGCGTTTGGCCGGGGGGATTGCGCATGATTTCAACAACCTGCTGACCTCGATTCTGGGCTTCAGCAATATGGCCCTGGAGCAACTCACCCCGGAAGAGGAAGTGTACGGCGATCTGCAGGAGGTGGTTCAGGCGGCCAACCGGGCGCAGAACCTCACCCAGAAGCTGCTGGCGCTCTCCCGAAAGGACGTGCCGGGATTCACTATGGACAAATTGAAGGAGCATGGTGCGGACGAGTCGGAACAATTGCTCATCCGCAAGCCCTACAGTCGCGAAATTCTGGCCCGCCGCATTCGATCTGCGTTGGACACTACCATCGGCTAATCGGCATGGATTTGCATGAGTTCGTCGATGCGGGTGGTGTAGCGGGGGCTGAGTAATTCCTGTTTGAGTTTCCAGTCGGCACGTCGAAAGCCGGCGGAGGCGGTGCGGAGGGTGGCCTTTCCGTATTGGGTGTTTACCTGATCCATCACCTGCATGAGCCGGGTGTGGCGGGGCTGGGGATCGGGATCGAAGAGGTGTTGCTGCACCGCGTGGGGGCGCAGTAGATCCGAGAGCCAGACCCCCACCTTTTTGTAGCGGTAACCGGGGCGGAAAATTTGATCGAAGCCGAGGCGGGCGTGGTGGCAGAGTTCCGGGGTGTCGTCGGTGGGAACCGGCAGTTTGAGCTGAATCTGGTTGCAATACTGCCGATCCTCCTTGCGGAAGGGGTTGGTTTCCACAAATACGGTGAGGCGTCCGGCGATGCGTTTTTGTCGGCGTAGTTTAACCGCGACTTCGGCCACGTACCAGGCCAGGGCCTCCCGAATCAGGGATTCGTCCTCCAGATTATGACCAAAACTCTTGGCGGTACCGATCATCTGCTTGGCGGGAGGGTCGACTTCCAGTTCGTGTTGGGGGGTTCCCTCCAATTCCCGTTTCAGGCGGAGCCCGGTCACGGTCAATTCCTTGCGCACCCAGGTGTCCGGCAGGTGAATGAACTCCCAGGCCCGGTGAACCCCGCGTTGATGCAGCCGGGCGGCGATGCGCTTGCCGATGCCCCAAATTTCCTCCACTGGGAGTTCCCGCAGGCAGGCGACGCGGGTGGGTTCGTCCGCGATGACAAAGACATTTCGGCTGCGTTCCCGCTGTTGCTTGGCCATGTGACTGGCCACTTTGCAGAGGGTCTTGGTGGGGGCGATGCCCACACCGACGGGCAGTCCGGTCCATTGGTGCACGCGTCGCCGCAGCTGTTGGCCGTAGGCCTCCAGATCCGGAGTGGGGTGGGGGATCTGGATAAAGGCCTCGTCAATGCTGTATACCTCCAGGGAGGGGCAGAGGGTGGCGAGGGTTTCGATGACCCGCCGGCTCATATCGCCGTAGAGCGGATAATTGGAGGAGAAGACGGTGACCTGGTGTTTGCGGAGCAGGGGGAGGGTCTCAAAAGCCGGACGCCACATGGGGAGTCCGATGGATTTGGCTTCGCGATTGGCGGCGATGATGCAGCCGTCATTGTTGCTCAGCACCACCACGGGTTTTCCCCACAAATCCGGGCGGAACACCTGTTCACAACTGGCATAAAAACTGTTTACATCCACCAAGGCGAGCATGGGGTACTTCTTCAGGTTTGCTGATGAATAATGTAGGTGACCACTCCCCAGATGTGGGCGTCCTCATCCTCATGAAATTCGAGATCGGGAAAATCCGGATTGGCGGCGCGGAGGAGGGCACGGTCGGCCTGCAGAGTGAGATATTTGACCGTGAATCCTCCGTCGACCCAAGCCAGCACCATGCTGCCGGATCGGGGAGAGCGGGAGCGGTCGATAAGCACCAGATCCCCGTCTCGCAATCCGGCATCGCGCATGGACTCGCCGCGCACCCGGGCCAGAAACGTGGAGGTGGGATTTTGAATCAGCTCCCGGTTCAGATCAATGCGCTCCTCCAGGTAATCATCGGCGGGAGAGGGGAACCCCGCTGCCAGCGGTGCTTGAATCCGGTTCAGGGAGGCGGCGGGGGCGGAGGGGTCAAGCAGGTAGAGAGAAAGGGCGGGTGTGTGCATATATACCTTTGTATACTCATAAAGAGCTCCTGTCAAGACTCTCTGCCATAGGTAACGATAAAAGCCTCAAAACCAACTTTTGTGTGCTTTACCGAAGGTACTCTTTCGTTGCGATGTGCTTTGCAGGCTTTTGCGGACTTCCGACGTCGGAAAGTCTGGATTGAAGCCTGACTTACCGGGTGCTCAGGGTTACGAACAGTTCGGATCCCTCCCGTGCGGCAAAAAATTCTCCTGGTTCGAAGGTGGGTTCATCAAACAAATCCTCCGCACCTTCCACCATAATTTACATTATTATAGCGCCATTTCATAAATGTATTTATTTGGATGCAGTTTCGCATCCGATGCCGATCCCTCCTTGCCATTACGCGGTCTCGCTCGTAGCTTCATACTGTGGCAGTACATATTACGATCACAATTGGCCGTCGGCCCTACAAACGGTAGTCTTTCGCGTTCTGCGTGGTGTGTCGAATTCTATGGTAATGGGTACCCCAACTGAATCGCTGTTGCAGTATATGACCGATGTGCGTCGGTCCCTGCATCAGACCCCGGAATTGGCTTGGGAGGAGGTGGCGACCGCCGAGTGGATTCGTGAGCGCTTGACGGAGCTGGGGCAAGCCGGTGGGAGAAGCCATCGGAGAAGTCAAAAAATCCAGCTGGTGTGTACGGCATTATGCAGAAAAAGCGGAGGCGTACCTCGCTCCGGACTCGGCCGGGAACTGGGTCCCCACGGCATTCATGAATTTGTAAACGCCCAGCAGGTGTGGGTGGGGTAGGCGTTTTATACATCGACAGGTTCGCTGAATTCGGTTGTGTGACGTTCTTTTTCGATAAAACGTCCCGAGGCGTAACGGTGAAGCACGCTGGACATCAGGGTTTGATAGGGCAGTCCATCTTCAACCGCAATCGCCTTGATTTCCTCCAGAACTTTTGTCGAGATGCGGATATTGACGCGTTTGTCTTTGGCCAGGGTGTTTTTGGCATACATTTTATGCCGGGCAATTTCACGCTTATGATCGGTGATAGGCTGCCATTCACCCCGCTCAAATGAATCAAGGATGTCTTTTTCTTCTTGTTCTAGGTCTGAATTTTTCATTATTTTCTCACAAATAATCTCTGGTTGCTTTTCGACTGGGGATAATCGTTTTCAAAAAACGACCATCGTCTGACTCAACAAACGGAACCAGATAGGCGTAGTTTCCGATGTGAACCACCAAAATTTGTTGTCCCGGATACTGCGTTTGATTTGGATGTTCATACACTTCTAAAAGGTCACCATTTTCAATATGCATCACTACTTGTTCGAAACTGAGTCCTCTCTCGGATTTCAGCTTTGTGTTTTTTTCATTATTCCATTGGTAGTAGGGCACATTATCAATGTACTACATCGTGTGCCTTACGGCAACAGAATATTTCCTTGAAACATTCCTCCTTGCACTATTTGACTGATTAGCCCAAACTGTTTGCATGACTACTTTACAAGACTTCCTCGAACACTGCCGACAAGAAAATGAACCCGACACCGCGTGGAGTGCGCCTTTGCAGGCGCTCTGGTATGCGGAAAAGGGAAAATGGGATCGGGCCCACACGCTTAGTCAGCAGGGAGACCTACCTGAAGGGGCCTGGGTGCACGCGAATCTGCATCGGGAGGAAGGGGACCTGTCCAACGCGCGCTACTGGTATGGCCGGGCGGGAAAACCCGAAAGCGATGCCGGTATCGAAGAGGAACGACACGAGATCATCACCCAATTGTTGACAAGTTGAGGGTTGTTGAAGGATCGGTTCGCCGCCTGTATCGAGCGGGCTCCCCAACTCGGTCCAAACCGCACGGTGGCTTTAGCCGCTGTGCGGAAAGATTCTT
>JAGYLC010000125.1 GCA_018401235.1 Kiritimatiellia bacterium | reverse complement strand
CAGACGTTCCATCAGACCCAGGCTACCAATGACCACAAAGTTTCCGTGACCATCCATATTACGTTCGGGATCGATGTCCGAGAGAGGATGGGCCGAGCGATACAGGCGACGCGCCAGGGGATCCTCCCGCCCGGCCACCGAGTGATCAGAAGGAACCACCCAAAGTTGCATGTCACGGGTGCGTTCGTTCGGATGGGTCCCGGTCACAGCCACCCCTCCCCCGCGAATCCCCACCCGCATTCCCTCCAGTCGCTCCAACACCCGCCGTCGCTCCCCCGCTTGATCGGGCAACTCAAGCAAAACCGGTTGAATCAATTCATCCACGTCGCCCCCCGCTTCCACCGCCAGTACCTTGGCGTCCGCCAGTTCCGTTTGCCCGAAGCGTTCATTCACCTCGCCCCGCAGAGTCACAATATCCCCCACCCTCGCAGTGTACTCCCCCTGTGGATCCATCGGCAGGGTCGGCATCCCCCCCGTGTACACAAACAACCCATCCGAGGAATTCGGATCCCCGTCGCTTTCCTCCGGCAGATTCTGAATCAACATCGAATAGACATCATGACCCTCCGCAGTGCGCCAGCGCAAAATATGATGCACCACCCCCCTCACGGTCACCGTCTCCTGATTCAAGCGGGAACGAAAACGGGAGGCCACCCCCACATCCGGAACCGGCCCCCTCACTTCCCCAATAGGAAGAATCTCAGGATAAGGTTCCGCTCCCCGACAGGACAGGCTGAGAAAGCAGCCTGTGACCAAGAGCCAACAGGAAAAGAAACGGGACATCGATAATCTGGAAATGAATTGCATACCGCGTACCATGCCACGACTTTCAACTTGTGCAAGACCTGGTTTTTATTAAACTGCGGAACAATCGGAAAACAGGGAAAAATTTCGGGTTGATTCACTAGGCGGGTTCAGGCGGGTTCCACGTTAAAACACTGCCAGATTTTACCATTTCTGCGTTCCGTGCATTCCCTGTGTTCCGTGGTTTTGCCAACTCTCTTTTGCGTATTGCCAGAGGGCAATAGAAACAAAAAAAACCTTTTCCGAAGCTCGGAAAAGGTTTTATTGATGCTTCCGAGAGTCGGAAGCGGGGAAAGACCGGATTTACCGGAAGCTTCCACCGCCACGCCGGTCGCCGCCGCGGAATCCACCGCCGCCACCACCACCGCCGCCGCCACGTCGGTCGCCGCCGCGGAATCCACCGCCGCCACCGCCGCCGCCGCTACGAAACCCACCGCCACTCGGGCGATCTTCACGTGGTTTAGCTTCATTCACACGTAACGGACGTCCATCAATCGGATGGTCATTCATTGCGTCGATTGCAGTTTGTCCGGCTTCGTTGTCTTCCATTTCCACAAATCCAAAGCCTTTTGAGCGATTGGTGTCGCGGTCAAAAATAACTTTGGCAGATTGAACTGCACCGAATTCGGTAAACAGATCTTCAAGTTCTCCATCAGTCATGGAGTAGGGCAGGTTGCCTACATATATATTTATCATCTTCAGGGGTATTCCAAGGCATCATCAAACGTTACAATCAGACCTGCTCTCGATGCCACAAGAAGAACAAACACTGACCCCATGGATTAAAAGTCCCATAGGATTTTTTAAATGTATCCGGCTGGTATAGGGAAAGCAATGACCAATCGCACAAATATTCAAACTTTTTTTGGTCTTTTCACGCCTCGGCAGGCTCTTCTTCCTCGGTGACCCGCAGCACTTCCTCCACACTGGTGATCCCCCGGATGACCTTATCCCAGCCATCGTCCCGCAGGGTGGTCATCCCCTGCCGGATGGCGGTATGCTTGATTCGTGAGGCCGGATCCCGACCTATAATGTGCTGTCGTATTTCTTCGGTCACCGGCAAAATTTCATAAATTCCGGTTCGCCCGCGATACCCGGTGTTGCGGCAGGCTTCACAACCGGCGGCCTTGTAAAGGGAGGTTTCCGACAGCTTCTCCACCGGAAATTGAATCTCCTTGAGATAGTCGGCGGCGTATTCGGTATCCGCCTTGCAGTCCGGACACAGGGTGCGAACCAGCCGCTGTGCGATCAGGGCCTCGATGGAGGAGGCGACCAGGAAGGGCTCCACTCCCATATCCAAAAGGCGAGTGAATCCGCTGGCGGCATCGTTGGTGTGCAGGGTGCTGAAAACCAAGTGACCGGTCAGGGCCGCCTGCACCGCGATTTCAGAAGTTTCCCGGTCGCGGATTTCGCCGATCATAATTACGTCCGGGTCCTGCCGCAAAATATGCCGCAGCCCCACCGCGAAGCTGAGCCCGATCTCGGGCTTCATCTGAATTTGATTGATCCCCGGAATTTCGTACTCAATCGGATCCTCGCAGGTAAGGATCCGCTTGTCCACCGAGTTGATGGTGTTGAGATAGGTGTACAGCGAGGTGGATTTCCCGGAACCGGTCGGCCCCGTCACCATCAGAATTCCGTGGGGTCGGGTGATCAGTTTTTCCAACTTGCGGGTGTCGACGGGGGACAAGCCCAATTTTTCCATTCCCAGCAGGGTGGATTGGCGCATCAGCAAACGCAGACTGACACTCTCCCCGTACACCGTAGGCATGGTGGATACCCGGATGTCGATTTCCTCTCCCCGCACCCGCAGCCCGATGCGTCCGTCCTGTGGCAGGCGTTTTTCGGCGATGTCCATATTCGACATCACCTTCAATCGTGAAATAATCGCCGCCTGGAAACGTTTCAGTCGCGCCGGCAGGGGCACGGACACCAGCACCCCGTCAATGCGGTAGCGAATCCGCAAGTCCCGCTCCATCGGTTCCATGTGAATATCCGTTGCCCCCTCCTGATGCGCCTCCCAGATAATCTGGTTTACGAATTTAACCACGGACGCTTCCTCGTCCAGTTCATTGGGATCCGCATCCAATAGGTCGTCCACATCCTGGGTGCCACTCTCTTCCAGCAATTGCTCAATGGTTTCGCCCCCCACCCCATACAGCCGCTTGATCGCTTTGTCGATTTCCGCCAGCGGGGCCAGACCCAGCCGGATACGGTGACCGGATGCCAGCTGCAGGGCTTCCACCAGTCCGGAGCGAAAAGGGTCGCGGGTGGCCACCCGGAGCACCCCCGCCTCCACCTGTAGAGGCAGGACTTTATAGTGATACACCACTTTGGCCGGCAGGAGGGTAAGCACATCGACCCCGGGAGTCTCCCGAGTAAGTGAGAAAAAAGGCAGCCCCATGGCCGTGGCTAATTTGGGGAGGAATACCTCCTCTGCGAGTTGAGAAACCTCCAGACAGCGATGCAGAAAACTACCCCCCTCCTGTTCGCGGGCCTGCAACAGGGAGTGAATCTCCTTCGTAGAAAAACAACCGGTTTGTTCGAGAATTCGAAAGCTTCGGGAAGTGGCGGTGTCCAACATCGGCTATTCTCCCCTCGGATCCAAAATCCCTTCCCGCACCAATTGATCGTCCATTTCCTCGGTCAACGGAATCGGCAGCGGCGGTTTCCCCGTGCGAATCGCGTCCATTTGTTGCTCCCTCAAATGGGCCTCCAACTCCGCCCGGGTTTCAAAGCGGCGAACCTGCGGCTCTTCCGCTTCGTTGTTTTCCTGCTCACGTGGAACCGGACGGACGCCCGGCGGGCGAATGACGCGACGGTTTGCCCCGCGGACGTTTGTGGAGACAGGGGAAGGATCAACCCGTTGTGCCCGGGCCGCCACCGCCGGGCCGGATTGCAGTTCGAAGCGATGTTGGTCACCAAGGCGTCGCACTTCCGCGCTGCCTTGGTCGTAGTTTGCTGACACCAAGGTGAATTCTGTGTGGGAGTCTTCACCCTCAATCAACAAAAACGCGGAGTTATTCTGTATATGTTGAAGGCCGACTCGCACCCGACCCTCATCCAGGGTCATCATGGTCATCCGATAGTCCTGCGCCCAGGAGGGCGGCGTGGTTTCAGGTTCACGCCGGGGGGCGGGCGGAGGAGCCGCTTTCACGGAGCCCAACAACTGCTTGTCGAGAATCAGTTGATATTTGCCCAAGGTGTTCCCTTCCGCCTGTACGGGGATCAGGGCCACATAAAACAGATAGACGAGTATCGGAACCGTTCGCATGAATGAAGTATAGAGGTAAACGCATGCAGGTCAATCAAAAGTGTACCTGCAAGGTGACCCGGGTGCATCACGGAAACGCTTTTTCGATTGCGGGGACATCATTATGTACATAGGGGAGAAGCGATGAACGTGTGTATTCAACTTCAAGCCGCAATTGACCAACGAGCCGGGGTGGGCCGATACGTGCACACCCTGGTGCCGGAACTGGCGGCCCTCCGCGGAGAGGACTCTCTTAGCGGGTTCTATTTCGATTTTCGTCGCAAAGGCTCGCCGTTTCCGGATGGGATGTTGGAGGAGCACGCCTACCACACCCTTCCCGGCGCCCTGATCCAGCAAAGCTGGAAACGGCTGGGCCTCCCGGCATACACCCGCTTTGCCCCGGAGGCGGATGTTCACCATTTCCCCAATTTTATTATCCCACCACTTCCCGCCGGCCCCCGGGCAGTAGTCAATATTCACGATTGCTGCTTCCTGACCTGTCCGGAAACCATGGAGCCTAAAAATCGGGCCTATCTGCAGCACCGCATGCCCTCGACCCTGCGGAGGGCGGACAAAATCCTTACCATCAGTGAAACCATGGCCACCGAACTGCGCGAAGCCTTCCACCTCCCGGAAGACAAAGTCGTGGCGACCCTGCTGGGCCCCCCTCCTTCCCTCAACGATCTACCCGAAGACCAGGTGGCCGGCCGCATCCGCAATCTGGGCATCGACGGACCCTTCCTCCTGCATGTGGGCACCCTGGAACCCCGTAAGAATCATCGCTTTCTTTTCGAGGTCTTTGATCGGTTGAAATACTTCGACGGCACTCTGGTGCTGTGCGGGATGCAGGGCTGGCAAACGGAACCGATCCTGCAGGCCATGCGCGACAGCAAAAAGGCGGATCGGATTCAACATCTGAATTATGTCTCCGACGACGATCTGGTGGCACTGTATCGGCGGGCGGAGGCGTTGGTCTTCCCGTCACTCTACGAAGGCTTCGGACTCCCCCCGGTCGAGGCCATGCGACAGGGTTGCCCCGTGATCAGCAGCAACGGCGGTTCCCTGGCGGAAGTGGTGGGAAACGCGGGCATCGTGCTCCCGTTAGGCGATCCGGACGCGTGGACCTCCGCCATTGAGGATGTATTGGGGGATTTCGACCACCGCGCCCGCCTGATAAACGCCGGGCACCACCGGGCAGCCGGCTTCTCCTGGCGACGCTGCGCCGAAGATACCTGGCGGGTCTACCGCGAATTGTCCAACTGAGTTTGAACGCGTGGCCCCTTTCCGCCCTCTATAGCATGGACAGTAAAAAAGCCCCGTAGATGCGGAGCTATACGGAGCCTGAAAATGGTACTCGGAGTGGGAGTCGAACCCACACGCCCTTTCGGGCACCAGCTCCTTAAGCTGGCGTGTCTGCCATTCCACCATCCGAGCAAAGCAATGAAAGGCTCTGTATGCGGAAGGAACCGGACTGGCAAGGACATTTTAGCAGGATCTTTCACCCTAACCCTACTTTTTGATGGAAATAGTTGGACTTTTTCATAGAATACGACACGTTCCGTCAAGTTTAACCCACATGGAGACTATATGACATTCACAAAAATTACCACACTTGCCGCGCTACTGATCACCCCCATCCTCTTCGCCCAGGAACCTCTTCCGGAGGATATTCTGCGCAAAGTCAGTTACGGAACCGGCATGAATATCGCCCAGCAACTGGCGCAGAGTCCGGATCTGAACCGGGAAGAACTGTTGAAAGGGTTCCAGGACGCACTCGCCGAGGAACTGAATGAAGACGCCATCACCTACGCGGAAGGTGCCGGAATTGCCACTCAGGTCGCCCGTCGGGGCATGATGCCGGAGGAAGTATTGAAAGCGATTCAGGATCAGGCCGCCGGTAACGAGCCTCCCTACACGGAACAGGAATTAATGGCTGCCAACGAAGAAGCCCAGCGTTTCTTGGAGAATATGCAGCAACAACAACAGCAGGTTTCTCAACAAGCCGCTCAGGGCAATATGCAGGCCGGACAGGAATTTCTTCAAGAGAACGCGGGCAAAGACGGGGTGATGACCACCCTCTCCGGACTGCAATATGAAGTATTGGAAGCCGCCGAAGGGGACAAACCCGAAGCCACCGACACCGTGCGGGTCCATTACACCGGACGCCTGCTCAACGGTCAGGTCTTCGACAGCTCCGTCCAACGCGGCGAGCCGGTTGAATTCCCCTTGAATCGGGTAATCCCCGGCTGGACCGAAGGCCTGCAACTGATGTCTCCCGGAGCCAAATACCGCTTCTGGATTCCCAGCGAACTCGCCTACGGCGAAAACGCTCCCCCCGCCATCGGCCCAAACCAGGTCCTCGACTTCGAAGTCGAACTGATCGAAATTAAGTAGGCGCTTGGAAAACGGCACTGGAAGGTTCCACCATCTTGACAAATCAGCCGGTTAAGGGTAATCTTCCATAATGAAACCTTCTCCGACTAGTAAGCGTGGGCAGACCATCCTGGAATATACCCTGGTGTTGTCCATGACCTTGGGAATCTTGGTCACCCTGGGGTTTTTCATCTACGTTTTCAAGGAACATGGGGGCCGAATCCTGGATTTGGTCTCCTCCGATAGACCGTAATTGGCTTGAACATTAGCTTGCCATGCAGCGTAAAACGATTTAATTTCAGAATAGATAAACTCAATAGAAACCTTTCCATTCCGGAAAGCAGGAGA
>JAGYLC010000124.1 GCA_018401235.1 Kiritimatiellia bacterium | reverse complement strand
CTTTTTTAGACCCCCGTGCGCTTGTCGCACGGGTGAACGGGACCTGTGGCTAGCCCCACGCCTACTCTCACCCCCAGACCCCCGCCCTCTTTCGCGCACACACCAATACATGCTCATCCACCAATAGCCACGGATGCGCCATCCACCGCCCCAAATCTTTTGCGGCTGCCCTGCTGTGTCGCCAATGCTTCCGCAAGTGTCCGATTAAACCCAGAACCAGCACCGGATACACCAACACCATCAACAAGAAGTCCACCGGGTTGCTCCGGGTGTATCCTAGCTTCTGTACCCTCATGCCCTGCTGATACAACAAGCTATGCATGACCGGAAAATACACCGGATTGTAATGGGTAGAATACAAATCATCCACCGGCACGGACCAATTGAGCAAGGCCCCGCTCATGTTATGACTTCCATGACAAAAAAATCCCAGCCTCGAGCTGAGCCGATGCACATTCGGGGTCGTGAAAATAAATACGCCGCCCGGTTTTAATATGCGACTCACTTCCGCCACAATCGCGGAGTGGTTCGGCAGATGCTCCAGTACTTCGGTCGCGATCACTCCATCGAAACTCGCATCCTCAAAGGGAAGCGGTTTCGATAAATCCACCCCGCCGTGCAACGGAATCCGGTCCAACACCTCCGACCGGTTTCGAAAAATATAATCGTCCTCCCGATAGTGCGTGCCCTCTCCCCGATACCCCCGGACCGTCAATGCCTCCAGCACGTCGCCATCGCCGCAACTCAGGTCCAGAATTCGGGGGTGACCGCTTGGAGGAAAAGCCTTCAGGGCCTTCAACACCGGGTTTTTGATGTAGGATTTTGCCATATCAACTCTGTTTGCTCAGGCGCACACTGACAATTTCATAGGCCCGGAATTCGAGTGAATCCTTGATGGGATCTCCCGGTTGCTCCAACAGATCCGTTCGTTCCGCAGACCACCCGTCAGCAAATTTCATTTGCAGGCGGCCACTTCGGCCCAGCACCTCGTGCAAGCGCAGGATCCAATCCCCGTTCGCCAACGGTTTACTCCAGGCGGGAATCAGACTTTCCCCGCCCTCCATGCCGAGCAAACCGGCATTGGATTCGTTTTCGCTTCGATAGAGGGGCGTATACAAGTAATCCGCCAAGGCGGCGGCCTGTTCTTCGCGGGGCGTTGCCGCGGTATGGGCCGCAACCGCATACCGAATGCGATGCGAACCTTGATCCGAGAACACATCCCGTTTTTTCCCGTCGCGAATGGACGTGGTGACCACCTGCGCGTGTTGTGTATCCTCCCCCGTAACCGGCACGGAACGAACCAGGGAAAGTCCGAGTTGCCCCTGCCTGCAGGAAAAGCCGTACTTGTTTTCCGTGATGATGGATAAACCCCGGCTTTGACTGTCGTCCATCACCGTGGCCCAACGACTCCCGCCACTCTCAAACATAGCCTCGTCTTTGAGATCCCCGGGCTGTTGGGATCGAAGCACGGAACCAAACGGCGCGGCAAAACGGGCAAATCGGCCCAGATACTTCGTCGAAAAATGACTTTTCAACAATGCATCCGTCTCATGCCAATCGAGTATTAGCTCTATTTGCAGGACCGGCTGTGCGGGATCGATCCAATACCGAATCTCCACCTGACTTTGTTCACCTATACTCCTCTTGAACGCCAGTCCAATACCGGTTTCGGGAGACCAGTCCACGCGCTCGGCCTGGCTGTCGACCCATACCCCGGTTTCCAGGGTCTGCCGATCAATGTCCCAGGCATCGAACTGGTGAGGATAATCCGAATATAGCATCAACCGGTTCAGGGGGTGATCAAGATGCACCACCTCCCCATCTGTCACCAGTTCGGACACTTCGCCGCAGTCGTTGAAAACCGCTGACACCCGGCCTGAATTCAGGGAACCATCCGTTTGCTCACTTGCGGGAGCAGGTGCAAAAGGCTCCAAGGTTTCTGGATCAACCGATGACAAGGGTGGCAGGCGAACCAATCCACTTTTCGCCAGATAAGGCCGCGACATCGGGAGAAGATTCACCACGTAATTCCCCTTCCCAAAGATCCCGGACACCTCGGCTTCGGCCGCTTCCGCCAGTGAGGTTAACTCCGGGATTCCCTCTTCGTAAACCTCATGAATACTACTTCCAGGTATGTAATCGTGAAATTGAGCGAATACCATCCGTTGCCAGGCATGGGGATCGATGGGACCACCATTCCCAAGTACCCGTGAGGCCTCCTGAAGTTGCAGCGCCCGTTCCAGTCCCCGGAACGCCTCTTTCAACGCCCCGTGTGTGGTGAGGGTTCCCCGGTGATATTCCAAATACAACTCGCCCTGATATACCGGCAGCCTATCCTTGATAGCCTCCAACCGATCATAAAACTCATCCAATCGTCCCCAGGTGGTGTTGGGAACCCCCTCCAACGCCTGCAGTCGACGCGCCCGCTCACACATTTCAGGGGTTACCCCCCCGCCACCATCCCCATACCCGGTCGGCATCAGAAATTCATCGTGCACATCCGATTGACGATGCTCGTCCGCCGCTTTGCGGACTTCGTGGGGGCGTGCCTCCTGATTGTAGCCCAGACCCTGGGTCACATGCGAAACCACTTCGCTGCCATCCACGCCCCGCCATACAAAACTGCTGTGCGGAAAAAGGGTGATGTTCGACCAGGTCAGTTTGGTGGTGAAAAATCGCTCCACCCCGCATTGACGCATAATCTGCGGCAAGCACCCGCAGTACCCGAACACGTCCGGCAGCCACAACAAATTCGAGCTTTCTCCAAACAACTCCCGGAACCGCTCCTGCCCCACCAGGAACGAGCGTGCCAACGCTTCTCCGCACGCCAACATCGTGTCCGACTCCACATAGGTCGCTCCCACCGCTTCCCATTTTCCCTCTGCAATCCGATTGCGAACCTGCTCCATCAATTCCGGCGACGAAGCTTGCACTGAATCATAGGAAGCGGATTGCGAATAGGCGAATCGGAACTCCGGATAGATGTCCATCAACCGGTTCATCGACGCGAATGTGTGCCTCGCCTTGTATTCCGCATTCGCTTCCCGCCACAGCCAGACCAAGTCGATGTGCGCATGCCCGGTCAGCACCCCTTTCACCAGCCCACCCTCTGATTTCAACTCCGATTTCATTCGGCCAAACGCTCCATGCAAAGCGGACAGCCCTTTTGCGTCAAATTCGATGATGGCATCATCCAGCAGTCGCAACAGGCGACGCAACAACGGGGATACCACTTCCACTTTTGCTTTGTGACCAATACCACCCTGTTGCAACCCCGCGAAATGGGGGCATCTGGCAGATTCATCTTTGAGTAAGTCTATCCACAGATCCAACTCGATCAAGGCATCCCAGGCCTGGTCATTTCGATAAAATAACCCGGCCTCCGTCAGGCAACTGCCCTCCGAATCCAGTCCTTTTGCCTCGGGATGCCAGATTCCACTTTGCAAACAAAGCGCCTCCACATACGCTTCCCGGCAGTCCTTCGGAAGCGCCACTTCCCGGTGAGCCACATCAAATCCGTAATAGGGAACGCCACCGATATACAAGGTTCCTTCCCCCTGATCCCGCCAGCGCACGTAGCGGGCCTCTCCGGAGTTGTTTTTGGAAAACCTCAGGTGGAACCAGCGAGTGTGCATCAATCTCCCCCAATGAAAGGGGAGGGTGATGGACTCGAAGGGCTGTTCCCGGATGTCCATCAACGTTTGTGCGTCCTTCTCCGCGGACATGTACTGAACATCAACCTCTCCGGCGGGAGACCACAGCATCGCCTGCAGTCGGCGGCGCGCCTGATGGGTTCTGGGAAGGGTAAGCTGAAGAAGTGGGTGGGAATGGGTGGTCATGGTAACCTTACTCAGAAATAAAGCGAATACCAGCCTGCTGCAGGGCGCGCTGATGTTGAGGGCTGATTTTGGGATCTGTAATAACCAGATCCACGTCGTGAATTGAAGCAAAAAAGTAACGGGATCGGGAATCCATCTTGCTGTGGTCCGCTAGAATGATCACCTTGTCCGCCCATTGCATGACCGCCCGTTTCAAATTCATGTGGCGCACCGCCGCATCACTGTAGCCCCGCTTAAAATCAAGTCCCTTGCAACCCATGATCGCTTTGGTAATGTGCAGACTGGATAACATTTGCTCCGCCAGCGGCCCCACAAAACAGGCGTTTTGCCGATCATACAAACCTCCCGTGGAAACCAACTCCACGTTGACGAAACGGGACAGCTCCTTGAAAATCGGCTCGGAATGGGTCAACACCATGCAGCGAATATCCGGAAAAATTTTCGCCAACTGATAGGCGGTGGTGCTGCCATCGAAAAACAGAACATCCCCCTCCTCAATCTCATTTTTGGCACAGCGGGCAATGCTGCGCTTGGCGTCCACCTGCTCCATCTGACGATGCTGGTAAGGACGTGAATCCTGATCCAGGAGCACCGGCATCGCCCCGCCATGGATCCGCTTCAATCGCCCCTCCTCCTCCAATTTCAGCAGGTCTCTACGTATGGTCTCGTCCGTCACCCCCAGGTGCGATGCCAGATCCGCAACTCGTACTCCCCCTTGGTGTTCAAGAGCACGTAGGATTTCCGCATGGCGTTGGGGTTGAAACATAAGAAAATCAAAGAGGAATATTCATGTAGAATCGGAGTTGACTCTTGTCAGAAGTGACTTAATTGTAAAGACATTAATTAATTTGGCACTCGGCATTCTATTCCTTCCTCCCCCTCCTTCCTTGAATGTCGAGTGCCTCTTTCTTGTCATGAATTCAGGATCTTCTCCCTCAACCTCCCCGGAACGCGATCAAGCCTGTCGGTTGTTGTCGGATTGGATTCGCAAAGGATCCATTCCCCACGAATCCGGGGACTGGAATCACTGCAGCGCCCTCACCCGCGAATTGGTCTGGACCTGCCTGCGCCACAAAGGAGCACTCGATGCCTGGATAGAACATTTGAGCAACCGGGCCCCCTCCCACCACCTCCTCCCCTTTCTCTGGATCGGCTTAAGCCAACTCCTACTACTCGATGGCATTCCCGATCACGCCGCCGTTCACGAAACCATCGAGGCCGCCAAACGGGCGGGGATTCCTCCGCCTCAAATTGGGTTTGCCAACGCCCTGTTCAGACGCTGCACCCGTGAACACGATATTCTTTTACAATGGCTAAACGAGCAATCACCGGAAAAACGGTATTCCCACCCCCAAGTGATGGTTGAACGGTGGAAAAAATCGTTTGGCAAAGAGTCCGCCCTGGAAATTCTGCGTTGGAATCAAGAACGATCATTCACCTATGCCCGACTGACAACCCGTGGTAAACAGTTGAAAGCGGAGTTGGGCTTGCCTTCCGAGGCGACAACCTACCCGGATCGCCCCGACTTTTATCAACTTCCTCGGGGTTTTTCTCCAAGTGAGTTGCCGGATTTTGATCAGGGGGCCTGGTATATTCAGGACCCTTCCACCGCGATGCCTCCGGAATTTATGCATGTAGAATCCGGCGAAGCCGTGCTGGATGCCTGCGCCGCACCCGGTGGAAAAACCGCCATCCTGGCCGAACAAAGCGATCATGTACTTGCCTGTGACCCTAATCCCAAACGATGCGAACGCTTGCAGGAAAACCTGGATCGCCTGGGACATGTGGCGGTCGAGGTGCGCGCCATCGAACTTGCCGGATTAACGGTATCTCATCCCGAAGCCTTTGACGCCATCCTTCTGGATGTTCCCTGCAGCAATACCGGCGTCTATCAACGTCGACCCGATGCCAAGTGGAATTTTCGACGAAAAATGCTTACGGAGTTAGTTCAGCTCCAATATCATCTTCTCACCAGCGCCGTACCCCTCCTGAAACCGGGTGGGCGCCTGGTCTACAGCACCTGCAGCATCGAAGAAGAGGAAACCACCCGGCAAGTTCAAAATTGGCTGAGCCAACATCCTGATTTCCGCTTGGAGAAAGAGCGACTTCTCCTTCCCGGTGAGAAAAACTGTGACGGAGCCTACGCCGCCAGACTCATCAAGAAATCCGATTGAAAACACATGGAGCGACGGCGCCCTCGCCGTCCACCTCGAATAGCTACTTACCAATCGTGCTCCAGCGTATACCGAATATGCGGTGTGAACAAATCCGGTTCCAACAGGAAACTGTCATGCCCTTTTTCGCTGTGTACCGTGATGCGTAAACACCGAACCCCGGCCTCTTTCAAATAGGCTTCCAACTCGGCCTGTTCTCCAGGATAAAAACACACGTCCGTGTCGATGCTGAAAATCATATAGCGTTGATGCCGGCATCGTTCGAAGACCTCTCCCAATGTGTCGACCTTCAACATGGTTTTTAAGTTAAACCGTTGCCACATCGCCATGATCCGAAGGTAGGAATTTGCGTCAAAACGTTCTACGAATTTTTGGCCGTGATGAAACATGTACGATTCAATTTGGTGGCCCAACTTATAGAAGTGATATCCGTCCTTCGGTTGAATCAATTCCCCGCGGGCCCGACTTTCCATGGTTTCAAGCGACACATAGGTCTTGTGGGCCACCATGCGGGCCAGCATCAGACCGCTGTCCGGGTGGGGTCCATCATAATAATCCCCACCCTTGAAATTCTGATCGCTTTCAATCGCGGTGATTTGCTCAAAGTTATGTAGCCGGGTCAAGCTCGTCAGTCTCGGCCCTGTCCCCAACGGCAGCACGATATTCACCATATCCGGATAGAGCGTAGCAAAGGCAAGACACAACAAACCGCCTACCGAAGGCCCGGTTGCCGCATGAACTTTTTGAATTCCAAGATGTTCCAAGAGCAATACCTGACTTCGAA
>JAGYLC010000123.1 GCA_018401235.1 Kiritimatiellia bacterium | reverse complement strand
CCAGGCGAGGCGCAGGGGCTCCGCCGGATAGTCTTTGCCCAGCAGGCTCCACCAGGACTGCGCAGGCTCCGCCCAGCGCTCCAGCGCGTATTGACAGGCCGCGTTCTGAAGTTTCAGCGGCATACGCGCGGAAAAGGTCCCGATGTACAGCGGCGCGAAGGCGTCGTCGCTGGACTCCACGCTGAGCATTTCCCCTTTCATGGTGAGCAGCCGATCCTTGGTGCCGTTCTCCTTCAGCTCCGCCCGCATGGCCTCCAGATAGTCGGAGAGCGAACTGATTTTGATCCGGCCGTCGGTCAGCCGCTCGTTCAGCGCATCGACCAGATCGGTGATTTCCGGGTCGGGATTTTCCTGATCGAAGCCCTGGAAGCAGAGCAGGTGCGAGGTGGAGGCCCCGGCGGTCAGCGAATCGCGCAGCACCTCCATGCCCTCCACCGCCAGGTCCAGATTCCGCATACAGGGCTGGCGGAGGATGTGATGATTGATGTCGCCGGCACTGTGTTCATCCGCCAGACGGACCATTACCCCGCCGTGTTCACGGATGCGGTCGAGATCATAGCCTCCACTGGGAATGCTTCCCTGGCTGGGAATGCCCTTGAGATAGGGATTGTAAACGTAAATCCAGAAATTCAGGCGGTGGTAGGCGCCAAAGGTGTGGCCCAGCACCCGGGAACCGTCCGGGGCCTCCCACCAGAATTCAAAGCGGTCCAGCTTCGACTGGTCGATGCCGCGGTAGAAGAGCACGGTGTCCATGCCGAACTGACGGTAGATTTGCGGGAGCTGCGAGACCTGTCCCCAGGAGAAGATGTTGTAGGCCACCTTCATCACCCCGCCGAGCGCCTCCGCCATGCGGTGTCCGGTCAGGAGGTTGCGGACCAGTGATTCGCCGCTGACCACGAACTCCGAGGGCAGCGTGTACCAGGGCCCCGCCATCAGCCGGCCTTCTTTGACCAGACTCTCCACCAGCGGACGCCGTTCCGGTCGGAGTTCCAGATAGTCCTCCAAAAAGGAGGCCTGGGCATCGGGATGAAAATAGCGGAAGCGGGGATCCCGCTCCATGCTGTCCAGGAGAATATCGCCGGCCTCCATCAGCCGTAACTGGGTTTCCCGGAACGACCAGCGGTATTCGCGGTCCCAGTGGGTGTTGAGGATCAGATGATAGGTGTAGGGCTTGCCGGCCTCCCCGCCGGTGGATTCAGTTGCTGTTTTCAATGCGGAACACCTCCCGAAGGGTTGTGGCGGCCGGACTACCGTCCGGGTTGGTTTCCATCAGATCCGCCATGTGGGCCCACCAGCGACGGCAGACGTCCGTTTCCGGAATGCGGTTCCAGGCCTCCACATCGTCCACCTCCGCAAAACCGAACAGTCGGCCGCTTTCCTCGTCGAGGAAAATGCTGTAGTTGCGTCCCCCGTGCGCGAAGATGGCGGCTTCAAGCTCCGGCCAGATCGGGTTGTGACGGCGCTCGTATTCCGCGGCCGCTCCGGGTTTGATTTTCATTTGAAAGGCAATGCGCATAACAGACTCCCTGGGTTGTAATTGTTCACTGTTCATCGGATTCGGGCCGGACCCGTCCGTCATCCGTCTCGTCCCGCACCACATCTTTGATGGTGCGCATGAGAAAGCGGATGTCCGCCACGCCGCCGACCATGAACCAGACCGCCAGCAGCAGATTGAAGGCGAGATAAAACCAGACATACCCCTTCCAGAACCCCAGCCACCAGTCGTCACCGAAGGGCGCGAGGAAATTCAGCAGCGTCACCACTCCGAACAGGGAAACCCAGCCCAGATTCCAGACCACCAGGGCGACAGCCAGGATCCGGTCCACCAGACTGAACTCGTGGGTGATGCCCACCAGGCGCTGCCAGGGACTCATCCGGATCTCCGTGTGCAGGGCGTGCTCCCCCTTCACCGCCCAGGCCCCGCGGTGGAGCAAACGCTCCAGATTATAGCGGCACCCTTTGCGCGACAGCAGTGACACCGTCACATAGAGCAGGACGGATCCCACCACGCCGATGAAAAACAAATACTGATTGTTCAGAGGGAACAGTTCCCCCGTACGATTCTGATACCAGCGCGGCACCACCAGGCCGAAGACCCCGACCACCATCCCGAAACAGAGCGCGCAGTAAGCCGCCGCCGTGGTGCCGCGACGCCAGTACAGACCGCCGATCACCGCCGCCCCCGCCCCCGGCAGCCACAGTGCCCCCGTGATCGCCCAATACATAAACACCGGCACCGACGGGGAGTAGAACATTCCGAACACGAAGGCGTACATGGCCACCCCCACGATCGAACGCCGCAACAGCCGGATGTGCTTCTCCGGCGTGAAGGTTTTTCCGGATATCGGGATGAATACATCCTGAATGAAGATACTTCCCCAGGAATGCAGGTAGGTGTTGTGGGTGGTGATGGACAGGAACACCATCACCGCGAAGAAGAGCCCCTTCACCCCCGCCGGCAGAATCTCGGTCAGCACCAGCGGCACCATCATCTGACCCCGCAGGGTGGTATTCGAAATATCCGCGAGCTTCATCTGCACGCTTTCCGCGATGGCGGAATAATCCGGGAGCGTCAGCACCGCGAAGCTACCCATGGCCAGGACCATCGCCATCCAACCGGTGACTGACCAGCGCCAGCCGCCGATGATCTGGCCCATCTTCTGTTCGTGCGGACTGCGCGCACTGGCATTGTAGCCCTGCGACCCCTGCCAGGCCACCATGGTGAATACCCCGCTGATGGCCCCGATGACATAAAACCACATATTGAAATTCCGGTGGCCCGCCGTGCGCATCGGATGAATCAGCGAGGGTTCCGAGGACGCGGTGCGGATCGCGGTTTCGATATCCGCCCAGCCCACAATCCACAGCACCGCCACCGCGAACACCACAAACCCGATCAGCGAAAACATTCCCTGAACGCAATCGGTCACCATCACGCTGATCTGACCGCCCCGCAGCACAATCAGCAGCGCGACCGCCAGGTCCAGAAGCATCACCGCCGCGAAACTGGAAAATCCGAAGGGAATCCCGGGGAGGTAAAACAACTCCGGCAAGCCCAGGAAGTGCACATAAAACCGTGCCGACACCACGGGGAACACCCCGAAATTCACCAGACCGGTGAGAAAACACACCGTGCCCGCGAACTTGCGGAAATTGGGACTGTAGCGCTTTTCGAAAAACTGCGCCAGGGTCAGCACCCGGGTTTCGCGGTAGCGGTAGAAGAAAAAGCCGGTCAGGGCCACCACCATCACGATGGGGAGGTTCATCAAACCCCACCAGGCCGGGGTAAAGCCCGCCTCCCCCGCCACTTCAAAGGCGCCGATGACCGACACCAGACCCGTTCCCGCCACCTGGGCGCTGATGGTCAGCATGTAGCGGCCCGCCAGCCGATTCGCGGCCAGGAAATCACTCACCCCCTTCATATAGCGGCTGGTTCTCCAGCCCACCCAAACCACGACAAGGATAATTCCCGCCAAAATCAACCAGTCCAACGTTGTCATGCGTCCGTCCTTTCCCTGTGTGTTTTCAAGTGCGTCATCATGCCTTCGCTTTAACGTCCCCTCCCCCGGAGTCAATAGAAAATACAAGCGATTGTATTTTAAAGAAAGGCGTTGATACCGGACATGAAAGCCCATATAAGTACATGAAGTACAAGCGTTAGGAACTTTTAATAAACCCGTAAATGAAGCAAAATGGCGAAACCAACCCTCAATGATCTGGCGAAAGTGTGCGAGGTGGACATCTCGACGGTGTCCCGGGCGTTGCGCGGGGATCCGCGCGTGAAAGCGAGTTCCCGTCAGCGCATCCGCGAAACCGCGGAACGGCTGGGATACCGGCCCAACCTGCTGGCGCGCAATCTGGCCGGGGGAAAAACAAGGGCGCTTTGGATCATCTATGCCCTCACTGGACGCGGCCCCCGACTATCGTCTGGTGCGGCCGCCAGCCATGTGGCCAACGCGCGGGACTACTCCCTTTTCGTCGCCCTGCATGACTGTGACAACTACGGCGCGCTGGAAGGACACAGTATTGCCCACTACGAGCAAATCCTGGAGCAGGCGTCCCAGGGACTTACCGACGGCGCCATCATCCTCCCCCGCCGCCATGAAAGCGATGTAAGCCTCCTCTCGGATCTGGTTCGTCAGAATGTCCCCATGGTTTTCGCGGATAATTATGTTCCCGAATTGCCGGTGCCCGTCGTGAGCACGGACAACCATCAAGCTGCGGCGGAACTGGCCCGGCGCTGCGCGGCGTTCGATGTGGAAGAGGCCATTCTGCTCTTTCCCGAACCCAATCCCGTTGCCCGCGCCCGCCTCGCCGGCGCGGGCGAGGCCTTCCAACAACTGGGCATCCCCGCCCTCAATCGCTCCGAACTGTCCGACAACTGGAAACCTTCCAAAAAGCGGACCCGCATGGCGATTCTCAGCTCGCACCAGGACTACCTGCATCGCTTCGCCTTGCGCCAGGAAGCATTCCTCAAAAACAAAGGCCTGATCTTCGGGGTCTTCGACGATTGGTCCGGAGAACCCTCTCCCGCCGAAAACGTCATCATCGCGGTCCAGGATAATCAGGAGTTGGCCCGGCAAAGTGTAGACATCCTTATCCGACAGATCGAGAAGCCGAAAAACCTCTCCCCCACCCCCCTGCACCACACGGTGCCGATAGCGGAATTCCGCACCCTCTCGCAGCGCTTCACCTAATCCCGCACTTTTCGCTTGACCCGCCCCCCATCCACGATGTACATAAATACAAACGCTTGTATTTTATGAATTCTTTAACCTACACCAACTCATCCACCCCGGGTCGTCGGGCTTTCACCCTCATTGAACTCCTGGTGGTGATCGCGATTATCCTTATCCTGTTGTCGCTGCTCACCCCCTCTCTCCGCTCCGTGCGGGACCGGGCCCAAACTACCGCCTGCCTTTCCAACCTGCGGCAAATCGGTCAGACCACCCTGCAGTTCGCCTCCGAGTGGCAGGGAGCCCTGCCGCCCGTCCGCATCAGCGCCGCCGGCGGGGCTTTCAGCAGTGATAACCCATCCCACGTTTATCTGGAGCATTTCGCCAACGGTACGTTCCAGGGCAATCTGATCTACATGGCGGTGATCCAGCACTACATGGAAGGAACGCCGACCCGGGCCTGGGGTCATTGGAACCAGCCCGCCTGGGACCGGACGTTTGTGTGCCCGGCCACCCGGAATCCGCAACAACGGGATCCGCAAACCCTTCTCAACCCCTCCTACACCGTGAACCAAAACGCCTGGGCCTCCCTGCAGTCCGGGTCTGTCGACAACCCCAACGCCTGGCGGCATCAGCACCTGCCCCTGCACCGGATTCAACGTCCCGCCCAGGCCATTCTGCTGGCGGAGGGGGATGTGGGCTTCAACAACCAGGGAATTCTGGACACCCCCCGCCGCTATGCCGCCATTCGTTATGCGCTGGTTCCCCATCTCTTCGGTAATCAGAAAAAAGACTACGGCGAGGTGAAATGGCAGGGGAGCACCAATCTCATCCTCCGCCACCGAAATCAGACCGCTTTCAATGCGCTTTATTTCGATGGATCCACCCGCACCCATGTCTTCCCGGACTTTCCCTACGGTCTGGTGGCCGAATGGTTCCGCAACGTCCCCCCGCCCACTTCGCCATGATAGTACTCCTTCTCCTGCTTGCGTTTTGTCTGACCCTGCTGGGTTTTCGCTCTCAGATTCCGAACCGTCCCGCGGTTCTCGCGGCCGCCGGCGCGCTGGTCCTGTTGATTGCGGTGATGGCGCTGGCCCAGCTTTTCGCGCCCCGGCCCGCCCGCAAGCTCCGGGAGGCGCTGGGGAACGGCAACACCCTGCGCATCGTCGAAGCCATCCGGCTAGCGGAAGGTCTGGCGGAGCAGTCCGGTCCCGGCTCCATCGCGATTCTGACCGACTCCGGCGTGAACGCGGACCGCGACCCCGCGATCCGCGCCCTGCGCCGCTCGCTGCCTTCCGCATGGGATGTTCAGGCCTACGAACTGCCTCTGAACCCCTCGCCGACCGGGGACAACGGGGATAATCCCGTCTCTTCCCCCCTCCCCAATCTGTCCTGGACACACTTCGACTGGGTCGTGGTGAGTGGCAGACACCGGAAGGTCCTCCGGGAACTGCAGGCGGTTTCCTCCGCGGGCGGAGTCCGCAAGGCCGTTTTGTTCGCGCATGACTCCCGGGAAGCAAGACACTGGGTGGACGCCGGCCTGGCCGACGTCGCGGTGTACTATGAAGTTTCGCCCGACCATCACCGGACCCTCCGCGCCGGTGACGCCCTTTCCTCCGAGGAGGCCCTTCGTCTTTTTCATCTGTATCCTCCCCCGCCAAGCCCCGACCGGAGATAACCCCATGAGCATGGAACTCGACCACGGCCCCGCCGCCGCCCTGAAACCGCCGAAACATCTGGATTACAGTCTCACCGGTGAGAACGCCCGGCTGGCGGTGGAACGCGGCCTGGCCGAGGCCGACTGGTATCAAACCCCCGTCTCCCGCAAGGAACTGCGCAAACTGCTGGAGCGTAAAAACGGACCCGCCATCCGCGACACCCTGCTGTGGTTCGCACTGCTGGGCCTGACCGGCTGGGGCACGGTCCTGTTGTGGGGAAGCGGCTGGGTGGTGTTTCCCTATGCGCTGTACGCGGTGCTCTACGCGACCGCCTCGGACTCGCGCTGGCACGAGTGCAGCCACGGCACCGCCTTCAAATCGGACTGGATGAACAATCTGATTTATGAAATCTCCTGCTTCATGGTGCTGCGTGAATCCGTGGTCTGGCGATGGAGTCACACCCGGCATCACAGCGACACCATCATCGTGGGCCGCGATCCGGAAATCCAGG
>JAGYLC010000122.1 GCA_018401235.1 Kiritimatiellia bacterium | reverse complement strand
GTCCGGCATCTTTCACGGCCTCGACCATTTTGGCCTGGGCGTTCTGAACTTCCGACTGGATTTTTGCCTGGTCGTTTTCACCGGCCAGCTTTTCCTGGATCTTGGTCTGCAGCTCGTTGACCGCGATGTATGCTTTGACGGTTTTGTCGAGTTGCTCCTCACTGATCGCACTTGCGTCCGGAACTTCCGGCTGCACGGGTTGCGCGGGTTGCGCGGGTTGAGCCGGCTGTGCGGGTTGCGCGGGTTGTCCCGGTGCGGTTCCCTGAGCCAGGCTCAGGCTTCCCAGAAACGACAGGGTGGCAACTCCGGTTCCAAACACTACTTTTTTAGGTGATACCTTCATTCTCTTCTTTCTCCATTTTTAGGGTTAAACAGTCTACGTTCTCAAGCAGTTTCCGCTTGAGCTGATTTACTCTGTCGCAGGACAGATGCCAAATGGCGTCCTTTCGGATAAAAAATTCATAAATACTTTGTAACTAACAGGATACTTTAACTATATTTTGGGGATAATTTTCTGGATGCCATGGAAAATAGTGTATATATTGTATACATGTATCAAAATATAAACAAAAAGAAAGGCTCTCTTCCGCGGCTTCTCCTGCGCCTGCATCGTCAACGGAGTCTGCGGGCGGCGTTGCTGTTCTATGTGGTGGCCCCGATGTGCGTGGTGATGGCCGCGGGGGCGTGGTGGGGATTGCGGGCGTTCGAACGTTTGGTGGAACAGCAGATGCAGCGGGATTTGGAAATGGTGGCGGAGGCGATCAAGGGTCCGTTGAGTCATGCGTTGTTGCGGGAACGGGAGGGAAGTATTGCGGAGGCTCTGAAGGCCGCATTTGATTTAAGTGAGGTGTACGGGGCGTTTTTGTATGATGCGGAGGGACGGCGTATTTCCGTGCCCGAGCAGGACAAGGGGGAGTTGCCGAGGGCAGACGCCACGGAAATGGCGGCGGCGGGGAAGCCTCAGGGGGAATACAGTGAGTCCCGCGGGCAGGAAGTCTATTCTCATGTGATGCCGCTGACGGATTCAGGCGGGCAAATAACCGGATTGCTGCAGCTCACGCGCAGAAGAAGTGATTTCGTACAAAACATCGGTCGGTTGCGCACCCGGGTGGTGCTGTACACCTTGCTGGGATTCGTGGGGTTGTCGGGACTGGTGATGACCGGGCATCATATTGCGTTTGGCCGGCATCTGCATGAATTGTCGGACAGCATGAATCAAATTGCGGAGGGGAACCGCGGGCATCGCTATCGTCCGAATGGAGCGAGGGAATTGCGGTCGTTGGGGGAACATTTTAATCGCATGCTGGACAATGTGGATGAGGCGGAGATCGAAATCCGGGCCCGCCGCGAATCGGAACGGACGCTGGAGGGGCGATTGCGTCATGCGGAAAAAATGGCCGCGATCGGCGAGTTGGCGGCGGGGGTCGCCCATGAGTTGGGAACCCCGCTGAGCATGATCGACGCGCGGGTGCAGAAATTGCTTCGCGCGCGCGACGAGGAGGACGGGAACCGGAAAGCGTATACGTCGATTCGCACCGAGTCCGCCCGCATGCAGCATATCATTAGGCAATTATTGGACTTCAGTCGACGGAATCCCTCCCAAAGCTGTCGGGTGGATTGTGCGCAATTACTGAGCGATGCGGTGGAGGCCGTGGCATCGGAAGCGGAGGAATTGCATACCCGGATCGAGGTGGAAGAACCGCCGCCGGGAACCCGGGTGCGGGGGGATCCGGTTCGTCTGCAGCAGGCGCTGGTCAATCTGCTTCGAAACGCCATTCAGGCGGCTCCGGGCGGAGAGGTGCGTTGCGGTCAGGGGTTCGAAGGGGAGAACTGCCTGTTTACGGTGGAGGATAACGGTATCGGCATGGACCCGGCCATCGTCTCAAAGATTTTCGAACCCTTTTTCACCACCAAATCCGTGGGAGAAGGAACAGGCCTGGGCTTGGCGGTGGTGCACGGGATCGCCACCGAGCACGGGGGACGGATCGAACTGGATTCCGACCTGGAGCGGGGATGCTGTTTTCGACTGATTCTGCCAAATCACCCTTCGCAAGGAGAATCCGCATGAGGAAGGCGAACGATTACAAGCACCGAAAAGTATTGGTGGTGGAAGATCATACCGGTCTGGCGGAACTGTTGGAGGAGGAATTGCAGGATGCGGGGATGCAGGCACGTCAGGTGGAAAATGCGGAAAAAGCAACGGCCTTGCTTAAGCGGTGGAAGCCGGATCTGGTGGTGAGCGATTTGAGGCTGCCGGGTATGGACGGTCTCGGGCTCCTGGAGCAGGTGAAAACGCTGGCCGACCCGCCGCTGTTTCTGATTATTACCGCCTTCGGTTCCGTGGAGCAGGCGGTGTCGGCGTTGAAAGCGGGAGCGGATGATTTCCTGACCAAACCCCTGGATCTGGAACACTTCATTCACGTGGTCAAGCGGCTGTTGACTCTGCGGGAACTCCGTCAGCAGGTGGAAGGATTCAAAGAAGCCCTGGGAAACGAGGATTTCCACGGGATGGTGGGGCATTCGGAGGGAATGCGGGAGTTGTATTCGCAAATTCAACGGGTGGCACCCGCCAGCGGGCCGGTGCTGGTGCTGGGGGAAAGCGGGACCGGGAAGGAATTGGTGGCCCGCGCGGTGCATGCGTTAAGCGAGCGGGCGGACGCTGCTTTTTTGGCGGTAAACTGCGCGGGGATTCCGGAGGCCCTGATGGAAAGCGAATTTTTCGGACACGAGGAGGGATCGTTCACCGGATCCAAGGGGTCCCGGGACGGACTGTTTTTGGAGGCCTCGGGCGGGACCCTGTTTCTGGATGAAATCGCGGAAATGCCGCTGGCACTGCAATCGAAACTTCTGCGGATCCTGCAGGACGGGAAAGTGCGGAGGGTGGGGGCGAATGTGGAAGAGGATGTGGATGTGCGCATTGTGGCGGCCACGCATCAGGATTTGGAGGAGGCGGTGAAAGAGGGGCGGTTCCGCGAGGATCTGTTCTATCGCCTGGAAACCTTCCAGTTGCAGGTGCCGCCGCTGCGTGAGCGCGGGGAGGACGTGGAACTGCTGGCCCACCGCTTTCTCAATTTGATGAATACCCGCACCGGGAAACAGGTGCGGGGATTCACCCCGGCGGCTCTCACCAAGCTGACCGGATATTCCTATCCCGGAAATGTGCGGGAGCTCCAGAATGCCATGGAGAGGGCGGTCACCTTTTGCGACCGGGAGAAAATCCGACCCGAAGATCTCCCCCGGCGCATGCGGGACGACACCGCCGGATCGAATCCGGAGGGCATGAGCCTTCCGTCTGAATGGATGACTCCCGGCGAAATCCTGCCTTTGGCGGAAATGGAGAAGCGATATATTCAACAGGTGCTGGAGTCCACGGGAGGAAACAAAAAAAAGGCCTCCGAACTGCTGGGCATCACCCGCAAAACGCTGTATAGTCGGTTGGAGTAAAGGTTGGGAGGCTACTCCGGAAAATCATTTGCATGATGATACTGCTTCGTAGGGTAAGCGCTACTTTAGCGTCCCTACTATCACTGGTCATGTGGAAAGTTTTTTCCAAATTAGGGGTTGCGTTGAATTTGAGGTAGGCGTAGGATTTGCCAGTAGAAGAGATTTCCGATGCCTATTCTAAAATAATCATCACAAACCCACTCGATACCGATCATGGAAAAATTACGCTTGGCGACGGTTTGGCTGGACGGCTGCTCAGGCTGCCACATGTCCCTGGTGGACATCGATGAGCGCATCCTGGATGTCGCGCCCCTCATTGAGTTGGTCTACAGCCCGCTGATGGATGCCAAGGTGTTTCCGGAGAATGTCGATGCCACCCTGGTGGAGGGAGCGGTGAGCAGTGAGGAGGATGTGGAAAAGGCCCACCTCATCCGGGAGCGCTCGGCGATTGTGATTTCTCTGGGCGACTGCGCGGTTACCGGCAACGTGCCGGCCATGCGCAATGGCTTGCCGGTGGACGCGCTGCTGAATCGCGCCTATCTCGAAAACGTCACCACCAATCCGCAAATCCCCACGCTGGGGATTCCGCGCTTGTGCTCAAAAGCCCGTCCACTTCACGAAGTGGTGCGGGTGGATCTGCATATTCCCGGCTGCCCGCCCTCCAACGATGTGATCTTCGGGGCGCTCGCGGATCTGCTGGCGGGCAAAACGCCGGACCTCGGAGGCACCCGCTTCGGCTGAACACCCAAAAAAGAACACCACCATGTCTGAAACTATCACCATCGACCCGGTCACCCGCATTGAGGGCCATGCCAAAATCACCATCCAACTGGATGACCAGGGGGCGGTGGAGGACGCCCAGTTCCACGTGACCCAGTTCCGGGGATTTGAAAAATTCACCGAGGGCCGCCGTTTCGAGGAGATGCCCAGCATCACCGCCCGCATCTGCGGGATCTGCCCGGTCAGCCACCTCATGGCTTCCAGCTTGGCGGGGGACGACCTGCTGGCGGTCGAGGTGCCGCCCACCGGCATGAAGTTGCGCCGGATTTTCAATCTCGGCCAGTATGTGCAGTCCCACGCTTTGAGTTTTTTCCATCTCACCTCCCCCGATCTGCTGCTGGGCATGGACGCGGAGGTGGCGGAGCGCAACATCCTGGGGGTGGCGGCGAAGTTTCCCGAACAGGCCCGCGAAGGAATCTGGCTGCGCAAGTTCGGCCAGCAGATCATCGAACGCCTCTCCGGCAAACGCATCCACCCCATGTGGACCGTTCCCGGCGGGGTGTCGTCCCCGCTGCTTGCCAAAGACCGGGAGGAGATCCTGGCGGACATTCCCCGGGCGCTGGACATCACCCGCAAGACCGTGGATCTGCTGAAAAGTCTGGTGGACCGTTTCGGTGCGGAGATCGAGTCCTTCGGCAATTTCCCCAGTTACTTCATGGCCCTGGTTACCCCGGAAGGCGAAATCGAGCATTCCCGGGGCAAGCTGCGGATTGTCGATGAGAACCGCAAGATCGTGGCCGATCAAATCCCGCCTCAAGCCTACACCGAATTCATCGGCGAGGCGGTCGCCCCCTTCAGCTACCTCAAAATGCCCTACTTCAAACCCGTCGGATATCCGGAAGGTTTTTACCGGGTCGGCCCTCTGGCCCGGCTGAACGTCTGCGACCGCTGCGGCACCCCCCTGGCCGACGCGGAACTGGAACACTTCCGGGACCTGGGCCGGGAACACAACGGGGCGGTGTGGGAATCCTTCCACTTTCATTATGCCCGTCTCATCGAGATTCTGTACGCCCTGGAAATGATCGAGCGCTTGCTTCAGGACCCCGATATTCTCAGTCCGCACATCCGCGCGGTGGCGGCGCCCAACCGACGGGAGGGGGTGGGTATCTCGGAGGCGCCGCGGGGAACGCTAATCCACCATTACCGCATCGACGACGACGGGCTCATGACCTGGGCCAACCTGATCGTGGCCACCGGCCACAACAACATGGCCATGAACCGCGGGGTGCTCGATGTGGCCCGCCGCTTTGTCAAAGGCCACGACATCTCCGAGGGAGCCCTCAACCGGGTCGAGGCGCTGATCCGTTGTTACGATCCCTGCCTGAGTTGTTCCACCCACGCCCTCGGCCAAATGCCGATGCTGTTTGAATTCCACAACCCCCGCGGTGAGGTTATCGCCCGCCGGAAACGATTTTGATCTCCCTGACGCCATCCGCGCAATCGACCCCCATCCTGGTCATCGGCTGGGGCAGCGAACTGCGGGGGGATGACGCCGCTGGTCTGGTTTTTGCGAGGCGGCTGGAGGCGGAGGCGATTCCGGGGGTGGAGGTGGCCGTGGTTCCGCAACTGACACCCGAACTGGCCTGGGATGTGGCGGGCGCGGAACAGGTGGTCTTTGCTGACGCGGTGGTGCCAGGGAGCGTGGACGGGGTGGGGGACAGCCCGGTGATCCGTCCTCTGGATCCCGGCGAAAACGTTCCCGCCCGTTTTATTCCCACCTGCGTGCATAGTCTGGGCCCCGAGCGCGTGCTGGAGTTGGCGGCGACGCTTTACGGAAAGCGTCCACAGGCATGGGTGCTCTATCTGCCGGTGTTCGATTTTGATCTGGGACTGGAAATCTCCCCGCGGGCGGAAGCGGTGGTGGACCAGGGACTCCACATTCTCCACGCCCATTTGTTTTCTTTGCATCCGGATGCCCGTCCGGTCGAACCCCCCATCCCCATCGTCACATGATCACGATCGCCCCCCCCATTGCGGAACCGCTTGATGCGTGGGTCATCGACCAAATCATCGCCAACCACCCCGATCCCACCGGGGATCTGCTCAACGTGCTGGAGGATCTGCAGGAGGCCCACCCGGACAACTATCTGCCCCGGACCACCCTGCGGGCGGTGGCCGACCGGATGGGCATCGCCGCCTCCCGGGTGTTCAGCGTGGTGACCTTTTATTCCTTCTTCAATCTTGACCCCCAGGGGAAACACAGCGTGGTGGTGTGCCGGGGCACGGCCTGCCACACCCGCGGCTCCCGTCATTTGCTGCAGTGCCTCTACCGGGAATCCGGCATGGGCGGCCTCAGGGATGAAGAGGTCTTCACCACCCCCGATGGGCAGATGACCGTACGCACGGTGGCCTGTTTCGGCCAGTGTGCCCTGGCGCCGGTGGTGGCGATCGACGAGGACATCCACGGCTACGTCACCGACGTGCGGCTGGGCGAATTGCTGAAAGAACTCTCCGCAAGGGAATCCTGACATGAAAATCACCGGCTACGACACTCTCAACGACATTCGCCAATCAGGACGGAAGAAGCTCCTTCCGGGAAAGCCCCGCATTGGGGTTGGCATGGGAACCTGTGGCATCGGCAATGGTGCCCGGGCGGTTTTTCGGTCCCTGACGGACGAGATCGAGCGCCAAGGGCTGGACTGTCTTTTGGTGCCGGTGGGTTGCTTCGGGTTCTGCGCGGTCGAGCCGGTGGTCAATATTCACTTGCCGGTTCA
>JAGYLC010000121.1 GCA_018401235.1 Kiritimatiellia bacterium | reverse complement strand
AATACTAAATAAACTGAGTTCTGGTGTTCCAGGCCTGCGGCCTTCGCTTTGAAATGTCAGGCCTTCGGCCCTTTTAAAGACGACGATTGGGTGTTGCATCCCGGACTCGAGAGTATTTTGACAGGTAATTTAAAGATACAGCCCGAAAGTCGCCGCCGGGCTTGTCCTGCCCTTTATACTATTGGATCATATATGATGACTCTTCAAGCCCCCGGACGGGGGCAACGCAGGTAGCCCGGGGTAAAGGAGGAACGACTGCAGCCCCGGGAATTCAGGAAATGGGTATGTGCGCCCCGGACGGGGTGCGGGTGATGCGGTGCATGGGTTCCGGTTTTACCCGCACCCCGTCCGGGGCGCATTTGGGTTGGATCTGCGATCCCGGGGCTGCGCTCCTTCGTCGCTGACCCCGGGCTTACGGCGATTGCCCCTCCGGGGCATTTTTAGCCTTCTCACAATACGCATTTGAATCTGCGATCTGTTTCGAGACACTGACCCTTCAAACTGAGGTCTGGAGTCTTTCACTGGATCGCCAGCCGATAGATCCGGTCACGGACCTGGAGGTGGGGATGAAGCGGAATCTCCACACATTGCCCTTTTTCTGCGGTAGATACCCGTTCGGTACCCCGCCACATATCCGGTACATCAAAGGGTAGGTATCCCACTTCCGAATTTTCGATAAACACCTCCTCACCGATTCGCAGGCCGGCGGATTCCAGGCGAAGAGTGAGGCGAGCGCCGATCGGATCAAGGGTGAGTACTTGCCCGATATATTCGCGGCGGTGGCTGGACTGGTTTCCGGGGGCGGTGGTCCAGTCGCCCAGGGGTTTTCCCATATAAAATCCTTCGGAAAATCCCCGGTTATACACTTTCGACAGTGCCAGCATCCACAGTATTTTGAGTTGGTCAAATCGGGATGCAAAATCGGGATTTTCCCGATGGGCCCGGTAGAAATCCAGTGCTTGACGGTAGACCTGTACCACAGTGTGCACATAATCCGGGCTGCGATTCCTGCCTTCGATTTTCAAACTATTTACCCCCGCGTCCAGGAGCTGTTCCAGGAAGGGCAGGGTGCAGAGGTCTTTGGGGCTGAGCACGTGTCCCTCCTCCACCTCAAAGCCCTCGCCGCCCCTCTCCGACGAAATCCGGTAGCTGCGGCGGCAGGGTTGGGCGCAGTCCCCGCGATTGGCCGAGCGCCCGCTTTCGAAACCGGACATGAAGCAACGTCCGCTCACCGCCACGCACATCGCCCCATGCGCAAACACCTCCAATTTAAGATCGTCCGCCTCCTCCCCCAGTTGTTCCCGCAAATTAGATTTGATTAAAACCAGATCCTCGAGTGTGCATTCCCGCGCCAACACCACCCGCCGCACCCCCTGGGCGAACAGAAAGGCCAGGGTCGCCGAATTGCTTACTGAAAGCTGGGTGGAGATATGTACAGGAAGGTTATGCCGTTTCGCCGCCGCCAGCCCCGCGAAATCGGAGGCGATTACCGCGTCCACTCCCGCCGCTTTCGCGGCCTGAACCGTTGTCTCCAGATCATCGAGCTCGGACTCGTAGATGAGTGTATTTAGAGTCAAATACGCCTGAACACCTTTTTCATGTGCACAGGATGCGAGTTCGGCGAGTTCGTCCCGGGTGAACTGTTTGGCACGGGCACGCATGCTGAAGCGGTCCACCCCAAAAAAAACCGCATCGGCACCGGCGTTCATTGCCGCATGAAGCTGGGGCCATCCGCCTGCGGGCGCAAGGAGTTCAACTGGAGGAAGTGAATTTTTCATGGAATAGATCGAAACAGCTTGAATTTTTGGAATAGGTCTGCCAGCAATGGAAAACCTTTTTTTTGGAGACTACCTATGTATCGTTTATTACTATTCATTTCCACGTTTTTCGCACTCGCTCTTCCAGCGCAACAGCTCAAGATCCACAAAGGGGATTTCGAAGTGGCCACCTCGGCCATGCTCAGTCGTGCCGAGTTATCCGGAAACATTCGATTGGGCGCGTTTGTCCAGGATTATGTGCAGATCGGATTAGCTCTGGGGTATCAGGACACCGATTTTTACAGTCGGGGCTCCTTTGGTGCTTTCGCACTGTCGTTGGTGGAGACCCGAACCTATTTTCTTCCATATTATGGGGGCGGGCTTTACTACAGTACCTTGGATTCCCCTATGGGAGATTCCTTTTCGGGCTTGGATTTCCGGATATTTGGAGGCATCAAATATTATGTGACCGACAACGTGAGTCTGAATACCGAGTTGGGGGTTGGGTACAGCACAGATTATACCTATATTGAAGGCAGCAAAACCACCCAGTCCGACATCAGTCTGCGGGTGGGCATCAGTTATTTCTGGTAATCGGAATCTCTCCATCCGGCTCATGAAATCATGCAGCGAATCTATTTATCCCCTCCCCATCAAAATGGCCATGAACTGGAACTGATTCAGGAGGTGCTGCAGAGCAATTTCCTGGCACCGGTGGGGCCGATGCTGGATCGATTAGAATCCACCATGTGTCAGGTCAGTGGCTACCCGCATTGTCTGGCCCTCAACACGGGCAGTGCCGCGTTGCATTTGGCCATACGCCACCTGTTGGATCAACATCGCTCCGCCGATTCCCGGCCTCCAGTGGTCATTGCTGCCTCGCTTTCGTTCATTGCATCGGTTGCGCCCGCCTTGCACATGGGTTGCGAGGTGTGGCTGACCGATGTGGAAGAGGAAAGTTGGACAATGGATCCGATTCTGCTCAGTCACGCACTTACCGATGCCCACGCGGAAGGGCGGCAGATCCTCTGTGTTCTGCCCACCGACCTATTTGGCCAAGCCTGTGATCTGGCAGCCATTCGGGGTCTATGCGATGGTACCGGAATACCGGTATTATGTGACAGCGCCGAGGCGTTAGGAGTTCCGCGGAGCGGTCCCGCCCCCTGGGCGCAGGTTTTTTCTTTCAACGGGAACAAGATTATTACCTGTTCCGGCGGCGGAATTCTGGCCACCCACGACGACCGTCTCGCCCACCACGCCCGAAAGTTGTGCATGCAGGCCCGCGAAGACTGCGTTCACTATGAGCATCGGGAGTTGGGATATAATTATCGCCTCAGCAATCTGTTGGCCGGGGTGGCAGTGGCCCAGTTGGAATCCCTGCAGGACCGGGTCCGCAAACGCCGCGCGATTTTCGAGGGCTATCGAGAGCGTCTGGGTGCGATTGACGGCATTTCTTTTATGCCCGAGGCAGGATGGAACGAGGCCACCCGTTGGCTCAGCGTGATCCGGATACATTCTCAAACCTACGGCCGGGACCGGGAGCAGGTACGGCTCGCCCTCGAAGCGGAAAATATCGAAAGCCGCCCCATTTGGAAGCCGCTGCACCGTCAGCCCGCCCTCCAACATCTCCGCTGTTACGGAGGGGAGCATTCGGATCTGCTGTTCGAGGAAGGGCTTTGTTTACCCTCCGGCAGTGCTCTCACCGACAGCGATCTGGATCGGATTTGTTCCCTGTTTTAACGGGGGCAGGGGTGTTCCCCATCCAAAGGAAGCTCATCCAGTTGGGCGACCAGGCGGTCGGCTCCTTTGAGGAAAGCTCCGGGATGGGTGGTGAGCACGCCGACCGCGGTCATGCCGCCGGCTTTGGCGGCTTGAATCCCGTAGAGCGCGTCTTCGAAGACTACGCATTGTTCCGGGGGAAGACCCGCTCGCTCGGCGGCTTTGAGGAAAACTTCGGGATCGGGTTTGCCATGGCTGACATCTTCGGAGGTGACCATCTCCTGGAAGTAGGGACGGAGTTCGGTCATCTCCAAGATGAATTCCACATTATCGCGCTGGGTGGAGGTGCCGATCACACAGGGAATTCCCGCATCCCGCAGACTTTTGAGGTAACGGATGACCCCGGGTAGAATCGTGACCCCTTCTTCTCGGATCACTTCGCGATATAACGATTCCTTTTGCCGGGACCACTGGTGAATTTCGTCAGGATCCCTGCTCCATTGCAGAATATCCGGAAAAATGACTTCGTTCCGCATGCCGAATCCGCGTAGAAAGTGGTCCTCCGGGAGTGGTCGGTCCAGTTCCTCGGCCAGACGCTCCCAGGAGCGTTCATGGGCGCGGGCGGAATCGATAATGACTCCGTCCCAGTCAAACAAGGCAGCCCAATCAGCCATTTATTACCCTTCAACTTTTTTTTCGGCTGCGGAGAGTGGCGGCTTCAATGAATCCGGCAAACAGCGGATGCGGATTAAAGGGCTGCGACTTGAATTCAGGATGAAACTGCACCGCTACAAACCAGGGATGATCCTTAATTTCAACGATTTCCACCAGCTCTCCGCCGGGGGTGGTGCCGGCGATGGTGAGTCCGTGTTCCTGAACCAAGTCCCGGTAGGCATTGTTGAATTCATAGCGGTGGCGATGCCGCTCGCTGATCAGTTCCTTGCCGTAATGAGCGGCGGCCCGGGTGTCGGGGGTCAATTTGCAGTCCCAGGCTCCCAGACGCATGGTGGCGCCCAGATCGACGACTTCCTTTTGTTCCTCCATCAGACAGACCACGGGATCAGGCGATTTGGCATCGATTTCGGTGCTGTTGGCGGTTTTGAGTCCGCAGACGTTGCGGGCGAATTCGACCACCGCGCACTGTAGCCCCATGCAAATGCCGAAGAAGGGAATGCCTTTTTCGCGGGCGTAGCGGATGGCGGCAACTTTTCCTTCGATGCCGCGGTTTCCGAATCCACCTGGGATCAGAATCCCGTGTATTTCTTCCAATTGGGAGGTTTTATGACTCTCGATATCCTCGGCGGCGATTTTGACCAGATTCAATTTCATCTGGTTCGCGATGCAACCGTGGTCCAGGGCCTCAAAAATAGATTTATAGGCATCCTGCAGTTCCTGATATTTGCCCACTACCCCGATGGTGACTTCGCCGATCGGGTTTCGGATGGCATTAATCACTTTTCGCCAGGGGCGCAGATCCGCCGGGGGGCGGGCGATGCGGTAGTGCACCAGCAGTAATTCGTCGAGCCCCTGGTCGCTGAGGACCAATGGAACCTCGTAAATGGAGTGCTTCACGTCGGTTTCTTCAATCACGGAGTTGAGGGGGACGTTGCAGAACAGCGACAACTTCTGGCGAACCTCAAGGGAAAGCGGCACTTCCGCCCGGCAAATCAGAATATCGGGCATGATCCCGATTTCACGCAACTTTGCCACCGACTGCTGTGAAGGTTTGGTTTTTACCTCCCCGGCGGCGGCGATGTAGGGCACATAGGTCAAATGGATGTAGGACACATTGTCGCGGCCTTCTTCGAGTCCGATTTCCCTAATAGCCTCCAGAAAGATGGAACCTTCGATATCGCCAACGGTTCCGCCAATTTCGCAGAGAATAATGTCCACTTCACCGTCATCCAATGCTCGAATACGGTCCTTGATTTCGTTGGAAATATGCGGAATCATCTGGACGGTGCGGCCCAGGTAATCCCCCCGCCGTTCTTTCTGCAGCACATCCCAATAGATGCGCCCGGCGGTTATGTTCGACTTTTTGGAGGTGGGGGCGCCGGTAAAGCGTTCGTAGTGGCCCAGATCGAGATCCGTCTCCGCGCCGTCGTCAGTAACATAGACCTCTCCGTGCTGATAGGGGCTCATGGTGCCGGGGTCCACATTGAGGTACGGATCCAGCTTCATGATGCGATACGCAACCCGCGGCTGGAGAGCAGCGAGCCGATGGCCGCCGCGGTAATGCCTTTGCCAAGAGAAGAGACAACGCCTCCGGTTATAAATAGATATTTAGCCATAAAAAAAATCCCAACGAGGGTTCGGTTCGTCGGGAAGAGTTTACTAGCCAGTCCTCTGATGGAATTAAAGCTTGAAACGATTCTTTTTCTTTGATGGAGGATCTCCCCTACAAAAAAGAAAGCTATCTCACGTTTTCTGGACCAAGACTAGCCACAAATTCCCCCACAGCCCCCCCACAAAAATCCAGAGAGGGGTTTAGGGTAGAGAGTCCCACGGATAGCCACGCCGGACCACGGATGGAAGAAACACTCTTTCGACACCATTTTATAATGTCCTCCGTACCTCCGAAACCTTTCGAGTCTCTTTGATTTTTCATCCGTGGTCCGGCGTGGCTATCCGTGGTCCTAAACTTAACCGGATCCTTCTTTCTAAAACCCAATCCAATCTCCAATAATCGGAGAGAATTTGACCACCAATCCGGTGAACACCACGCTGACCATGGTCATCAGTTTGATCAGAATGTTGAGGGAGGGCCCCGAGGTGTCCTTGAAGGGATCGCCTACGGTGTCGCCCACCACCCCGGCCTTATGGGCCTCTGAGTTTTTCCCGCCGTGATGCCCTTTTTCAATGTATTTTTTGGCATTGTCCCAGGCTCCGCCGGCATTGTTGAGCATGCAGGCGAGGGTGAAGCCGGTGCAGAGCCCCCCGGCCAGCAGGCCCATGACGCCGGGTACTCCGAGAATGAGTCCGGTGAGTACCGGCACCGCCACCGCCATCAACGAGGGCATGACCATTTCCCGTTGGGCCCCCTTGGTGGAAATGCCCACGCAGCGGGCGTAATCCGGAGTGGCGGTACCTTCCAGGATACCGGGAATGTCCTTAAACTGACGTCGAACCTCCCGCACCATGTCCCCGGCTGCCCGGCCCACCGCCTTCATGGTCATGGCGCAGAACACGAAGCACATCATCGACCCCAAAAAGAGACCGCAGAGCAATTTGGGATTGAGCAGGGTAATATCGTAGGCGGTAATGAAATCCGCGATGCGAGCCTCGTGAATCACTAGTCCGAGAAGATCCCCCTCGCCGGAGATGGCTTTGCTTCCCTGGTGAATGATATTGGCGTCGGGCAGGGTTTCGGCCAGTTTTTCGGGAGTGTTAAAAAACAGGACCTCGCCCACCCGGAAAGAGGTGTCCTGCGCGAGTTTGCTGATCCACAATTTGACTTCTTCTATATAGGCCGC
>JAGYLC010000120.1 GCA_018401235.1 Kiritimatiellia bacterium | reverse complement strand
CTCCCCTGCCACCACATCTTTGCTTCGACGCAACAGCAGCGGAGCTACTTTTCGTTGCAGGACCCGGCGGGCCTGCGGACAGCCGTGTTTCTCAATTGGATGTCGCAGCACCGCATTGAAATGTTTTTCATCTCCGAGGTATCCCGGCAAAGCAAAATGAAACAACGACCGCAGTTCGCCCAAATGATTTTCATACGGGGTGCCCGACAGGGCCACCCGCAGATCCGCCTGCAAGGTACAGGCCGCCCGGGTGATCTTCGCTTTGGGATTTTTTATCACCTGCGCCTCGTCTAACACCACCACGTCGAAGGGAATTGCCCGCAACATTTTGATGTCGCGCAGCATAGTGCCGAAGGTGGTGAGAATCACATCCGAGGACTCCACCTTTTCCGGGTCTAAATGCCTCCCCTGTCCATGCTGCGTATGCAAAGTCAAGGAGGGGGCGAAACGACGAAGCTCCGACCGCCAGTTCGGCAGCACACTGGAGGGCGAGACGATCAGGAAGGGTTTGCGCTCCGACTGCTGTTCTTTGAAGCGCAGCAGGGCCGCGATCACCTGCACCGTCTTTCCTAATCCCATATCATCCGCCAGAATACCGCTCAGGCGATGCCGTTTCAAAAAGTCCAGCCAGCCCAGTCCCACCTGTTGATACGGACGCAACTCCCCGATAAATGTCTCCGGCGGTTCCATGGGATCAATCGTCAGGTCTCCCCGCAACGTGGTAATCTGTGCCTTCAATTCCTTCGAAGGCCGCCACCCTTTCACCTGTTCCAGTTCCGACAACTCTGCGGCCCGCCAGGTGGTCATGCGCAAGCGCCCCGCCGTATCCAACACCCCGTCCCCGAACAACTCGAACAAGCGCTCAATCATCCCCCCGAATCGCATGCCCTCGATCATCACAATCCCCTGCGGCACCTGCAACGGAAACGGAGCGTCCCCGATCTCCTCCAGGATTTCCTCCAGCGTCAAACTTCTCCGATCCTTCAGAAACACCTGCAGTACCGGCAACAAATTGATGCGTCTGCCTTCCACCTCGATTCCCTGCTCGAAATGCAACCAGCCCTTCGACGACTTCTCCAGAACCGCGTACCAATCTGTTTCATCCGGACGCATCACCCGACCCAGCTCCCCGGGTATTTCACAAGTCCATCCCGCCGCTTCCAAATCGGGGATTTCCCTTATGACAAAGTCCGACCACAGGCTGTATCGGGTAGGATCTAATTCATAGCAGGTTTTCGCCTCCCGAAAATGAAACAAGCTGTCGCCTCCCCGGGAACGAAACCTCAAGCCGGAGGCCGTCAATTGATCCAACGCATTTTGCTCCTCGCGTTTTTTCCGTGTAAGCACCATCAGCGTGTCCCCCTCGATCCAGCGGAACTCGTTCCCCTCGCGCCCTGCCAGAAGTTCGATGTCCCCGTAAAAAAAGCTGGGCTCCCCCCGCATCGGGAGCCCCAGATTTCGATCCGCCGGCAACACCCGTAACACCGGACGCGGACGCGGCACCTTGACCTTCTGAATATCCAGACCCGGAGCTATTGGAAAGGCCACCTTGGGATACATTTTGCTCATTTTTTCTAGAAACGCCCCTGTTTCATTTGGTGCAAACCCGGGAGAATGAATCCATTTCCAGGTCACATCATCCGCTTCCTTCAGCTTCAGCTTGTGACAGGCACCCGTAGTCGGGTCCAGCGCATAAGGCGGTTTGGCGGGAATCAGCTCAAAGCCCTGCGGCCGTAGCACCGACGCCTTCCATTTGTCCGCCACCCCGCCCCAGCTCAGCGAAGAGTCCAGTGCCTTTCCTTTCGTAAGCGGCCAGGTGTTTTTGCCGGGAGGATATCCGCGACCCGACTCCAGCAACAACTCCAGAAGCCTGGCCGAATTAGCCCCCAGAAACACGGATTCCTCCCCGTGAATTTTTTGATGCATCAACGCCGACATCAGGATTTTCCTATCCACAGCCGACACCCGGACCCCTTTAATGCCCTGCTCCATCAGCACCTTTGCCCTCACCGGGTACGCCACCCCGCAGAACCGATCTCCGACCCGAATATCCATACGATACAGGCGAAGGCCCAATTCTTCCCCATCCAACCTCTCAAATTGATACACTAAAATCATGCATGCCCCCTACCCCAAATCCACCCCGCGGGGAATCCTTTTTTGATAAAGGATGTGGAAGGTGCTTGCGCCGAAAAGCCTGAGAGACCGAAACAAAGAGGAACTCCGGAATGGCCTCGCGCAGCAAAGCGGAATAGGAGGAGTCCCAACAAGAGTCCGCAGCGGACAAGCCGCTGCGCCGAGACGATCCCGGATGCCTATCACGCCCCTCTTGCGGTGGAAACAGGCTGCGAGTGGATGCCTGTTGACCGAGGATTTACCCGCTTCCCCAAGTTAAAATAGGAAACTCCGTTTTAAAAATCGGCAACCCGAATCGCAATAGTTAAACCAAGGCTTCCACTACTTCCGCCAGGGGGAGGCCCACTACGTTGGTATAGCTGCCGTCGATGGATTTTACAAACGCGGCGGCGTTGCCCTGGATGCCGTAAGCTCCGGCTTTATCAAGAGGTTCCCCACTGTCCACGTAAACCTGAACTTCCTCATCGGCGAGCCTGCGAAAGGTGACGTGAGTGCTGCACAGCTGCTGATGGCAAGGGCGATCCGGACGAAATATACTGAATCCGGTCAACACCTGGTGGGTCTCCGCGGAAAGCGCGTTCAGCATTTTATTCGCCTCCTCGGCATCCGCAGGCTTTCCGAGAAGCATCCCTTTGCACACCACCACCGTGTCCGCCCCCAGCACCAAAGCCTCGGGGTGCGCGTCGAAAATTGCAGCAGCCTTTAATCGAGACAAACGGACAACCAGATCGGCTGGCGCTTCGCCGGGTAACGCACTCTCGTCCACCTGGGCGGGGATTACCTCGAAATTGAGCCCGGCGGAACGCAGCAAGTCCGCCCGCCGGGGAGACGCGGAAGCCAGAATTCGCCTCATGCCTTCACGCTGGCATACGCCCGGATGGTGTTGATCATGCTGTTCAATCCATTGGTCCGGTTCATACTCAAGTGCGAAAGAAGTCCAATATCCTCAAAAAATCCCAGATCCGCATGCAGAATTTCGGCCGGGCCGCGGTCCTGATAGATCCGCAGCAGAATCGCGATCAATCCCTGTACGATTAGGGCATCGCTTTCAGCCTGTAAATGCAAGCGACCGTCCCCGGTTTCAGAGGCGTGCAACCACACTTGCGACTGGCAGCCTTTCACCTTGTGGGCGTCGTCTTTGAATTCTTCGGGAATCGGCTCCAGTTCCCGTCCCAATTCGATGATGTGGGCGTATTTCTCCTGCCAATCGTCGAACATGGAGAATTCCTCCACCAATTCCTGTTGTGCGTCTGTGATCGTTGTCATGCGCGGAACATAACGGCGTTGGATTAGATGTCAATGAAACCCGGCGACCAGGACTTTCCCCTTTTTCCCACCAAACGTCGAGCTTGTCTCGGTTCGCCAACAAACCGAGTTCCAGGGTTGAAGATTTCAAACCGATTTTTTCTTTACATCATGATGCATGTCGGATACATCATGATGTATGAGAACAACCATTACCCTTCAGGACTCTCTGCTGGATGCCGCGAAGAAACGCGCGATGGAGAGGCACTCCAGTTTAAGCGCGGTGGTGGAGGACGCCTTGCGGGCCAGTCTCTATCAACAGGAAAACGCCCCGTCCGTTTCCGCCCGCGAACCCTGGCCGGTGTATGGAACCGGCGGACTGCAACCCGGGGTGGACCTTCGAGACAACTCCGGGGTATTGGATCGAATGGAATCGGAATGAAACTTCTGGATGTCAACATTCTGGTCCAGGCGCATCGCGATGACGCCGATTTGCACGAGGTGGCGGCGGAATGGCTGCAAACGGCCCTTTCGACACCCATGGGATTCGCCGTGTCCGAGCTGGTGCTGAGTGGCGTTCTGCGTATTAGTACCCATCCGAAAATTTTCAGGGATCCCACTCCCCTGGATTCCGCTCTGGAATTTATTGAGAACATTCATAATCGACCCAATGTGCATATCCTCCGCCCGGGTCCCCGCCATTGGGGAATTTTTCTCGATTTGTGTCGTCGTGGCAACGCCAAGGGCAATTTGATCCCGGATGCCTTCCACGCCGCCCTCGCCGTGGAAACGGGCTGCGAATGGGTCACGCTGGATCGAGGGTTTTCCCGGTTTCCCGGATTGAAATGGGAAATTCCGTTTTAAACCGAATTACCCCCCCACCAGGGCCAGCAGCACGCCGGCGGCGACGGCGGAGCCGATGACCCCGGCCACGTTGGGTCCCATGGCGTGCATGATCAGTACATTGTGGGGATTCGCCTCCTGTCCCACCCGGTTGGCCACCCGGGCGGCCATGGGAACGGCCGACACCCCGGCGGATCCAATCAGCGGATTGATGGGGTCTTTGCTGACCAAATTCATCAGTCGGGCCATCAAAATACCGGTCAGGGTGCCAATCGAAAATGCCACCAGTCCCAACAGTAGAATTCCCAGGGTCTGCAGATTCAGAAACTCGTCTGCCGCCAGCTTGGAACCCACCGCCAGTCCCAAGAGGATGGTGATGATGTTGATCAGGGCGTTTTGGGCGGTGTCCGACAAGCGGTCCACCACTCCGGATTCTTTCATAAGATTACCCAGCATCAGCATCCCGATCAGCGGAGTAGCCGGCGGCAACAGTAAAATGCAGAGTATCAACACCATCAAGGGAAATACAATTTTTTCGGCCTGGCCAACCTCGCGCAGTTGCTTCATCTCAATTCTTGCGCTCCGCTTCGGTGGTGAACAGCCGCATGGGGGGCTGGATGATGGGTACCATGGCCATATAGGAATAGGCGGCCACCGCAATGGCGCCGAGCAGGTGCGGGGAGAGGCGGGAGGCCAGAAAAATGGCGGTGGGTCCGTCCGCGCCGCCAATAATGCCAATAGATGCCGCATCCGCCAGGGTGAACGAAATCGCTCCACCGGTGATCCGGGTCAGCAGCAACGCCCCCATCAACGCCAGAAATATCCCGAATTGAGCCGCCGCGCCCAACAGTGCGGTTTTGGGATTGGCCAGCAGAGGCCCAAAATCGGTCATGGCCCCGACCCCCAGGAAAATCAGCAACGGAAAAATACCGGTCTCCACCCCGACCGTGTAGAAATAGTAGAGGAAGCCCGCAGGCTGACCCGGCAGCCCCATCTCCGCGATTCCCGCGCCGGGAATATTAGTCAAAATGGCTCCAAACCCGATGGGCAACAGTAACAGAGGCTCGAATTTCTTGGAAATCGCCAGCCAGATCAGCAGCAGTCCCACCACGATCATCAGTGCCTGCCCCACCCCCTCCGGAAAAATTCCGGGCTCCATCTCTTTATCTACCTGTTTCTCCAATTGAATCCGGGCGGCGGCGATGTCGGCCTCGCGTTCCACCCGGGTAACCGGATGCATAAAGCGGTAGATCCCGGTTTGCGTCCACAATTTCTCGAAGCCTTTCGATACCGAAAAAGCCTCCTCGGCCCCAACCATCGGAGCGGAAAAAAAACAGGCCATGCAAAGTAAATAGAGGTATTTCATCATGATCATATCCTCAGAGCAGGGTGAGCAGGGCCTGACCCGATTTCACTTGTCCGCCGGGCTCTACGCGGATGTCGGTGACCTGCGCGTCCCGGGGTGCCTGGACTTCCACCTCCATCTTCATCGCCTCCAAGATCAGCATCACCTGCCCTTTTTGCACCTGATCTCCCTCGGACACCAAGAGTTTAAACACCTTGCCCGGGGTTTGGGAGTTGATCACCTCGCCCCCACCCCCGGAATCCCCCCCGCTCATGGCGGTATCGCCTGGGCCGTCGCTTACGGAAACCTTATAACTGTTTCCGTTCACCACCGCTTTTCCTTCGGACAGTTCCACCAAAAAGCTGCGCCCATTCACGCTCACCCGTTTGGGTCCGGAGGATTTCGCAACAGGTGCGTCATCCATCTCCGGCTGCTTCATGCGCACGCCCGAGGCAGCTTTGCCCAGCAAAAAGTCGATCCCCTTCTCCTTGCAGGTGGCGGCAATAAAAATGTTCTCGTCGGAAAGGTCGGTGATCCCCGCGTCGCGCAACATCTTTTTGGCAGCTTCAATGCCTTTGGTGGGATCGGCATCATTGAGTTCCAGCACCGGTCGGGTGGTGGGCTCCAGCTTCATTTGCTCGGAGGCGATGCGAATGACCTCCGGATCGGGGGCGGTGGGGGTGCGCCCAAAATAACCCAGCACCATTTTGCCGTAGCCGTCGGCAATCTTGTTCCAGGGGCCCATCATCACATTGTTAAAGGCCTGCTGAAAATAAAACTGGGAGACCGGGGTGACCGAGGTGCCAAATCCGCCCTTGCGCACCACTTCGCCCATGGCCCGAATGATTTCGGGATATTTCTCCATGATCCCGTTGTCCCTCAGCATTTGAGTATTGGCGGTCAACGCCCCGCCGGGCATGGGACAGAAGGGAATCATCGGTTCCACTTCCTTCGCTTCCGGAGGCATAAAGTAGTCCTTCATGCAGTCGCGCAGTACATCGCTGGCCACTACCATCTTGTCGATGTCCACGTCGAGTTCGTAGCCACTTCCGCGCAAGGCGTGCCACATGCTGATCACGTCCGGCTGACAGGTTCCACCGGAAACCGGGGCCATGGAGAGGTCGATCTGGTCGGCCCCCGCCTCGATGGCCGCTTTGTAACAAAGAATTCCCGTACCGGCGGTGTCGTGGGTGTGAAATGAAATTCGGGTTCCCTCCGGCAGCATGACCCGGGCTCTGCGGATACTTTCATGCACAGTCGATGGCGTGGCGGTACCCGAGGCGTCCTTGAAGCAGACACTGCTGTAGGGGATATCGGCATCCAGGATTTCCCGCAGATTTTTTTCGTAAAAATCGGCATCGTGGGCGCCTTCGCAACCGGGAGGAAGCGCCATCATGGACACCACCACCTCGTGATTCAACCCGGCCTCGTGAATGCATTGTCCGGAGAAAATCAGATTCGTGACATCGTTGAGGGCATCAAAATTCCGAATGGTGGTCATCCCGTGTTTTTTGAA
>JAGYLC010000012.1 GCA_018401235.1 Kiritimatiellia bacterium | reverse complement strand
TTGGAATTGAGGGCCAAAGCCAAGAAAAAAAGGCAATATCGCTAACAAATCGATAATGCCGTAAAATCCGAACGCAAACTTTTTACGATCCCGTGAACACACCAATCGAAACACGTACTCAACGCAGAATAAGGATAGCGTTGCCATTTCAATTTTTTTTAAAAGATTTCCACCTCTTGTCTGAATCGAAGTAAACGTTTCAAGACTCATGACCACCAAACTGAGTACGATCACGCCCTGTATAAAAAACTCACCTTTGCCAAAATGAAGAACTCCGTTCTTAGTGTAGTGAAATTTCATTCGAAGTTCAAAGTTAGGCGTTCAATGTTCACCGTTCGGAGTTTAGGGTCAGTACCGCCGCACCACTCCCACCACCCTACCCAGAATCTGAAAGTCGGGTTGGGAATCTTCCACATAGAGCGGGAAGTGACGGTCGCTTTCCGGTTGCAGTCGATAGCGTTTATTCGATTCCTTGTAGATACGTTTCACGGTGCTTTCGCCGTCCACCATCGCGAGCACGATGTCTCCGTCCCGAAAATCACTTCCACGTTGCACGATGACATAATCCTGGTCGTGAATGCCTGCGTTCTCCATGCTGTCGCCGGAAATCTGCACGGAAAAGCGATCCTGCAGTCCGAATAACTGGGCGAAGCTTAAATGCCCCAGAATATTCTCCTGGGCCAGAATCGGATGTCCAGCGGCCGCTTTCCCCAGCAGCGGGATTCCCAACTCCTCTTCGGTGAGTTGAATGCCTCGACTTAATCCGGGCATACGCTGGATCCAGCCCTTCCGTTCCAACATGGCCAAATGATCGGACGCTCCCTTGGGGGACTTGATGCCGAACTCGTCGGCAATTTCTCGGACGGTGGGGGGGCAGCGGTCTTTTTCGATCCTAAGTCGGATATAATCGTAAACGGCGCGCTGCTTGTGAGTGAGGTCTTCTTTTGTGTTCATACGTCTGCTATACATACGTCTTTAGAACATGCAAGAGAAAAAGTTACTCAATTTCGTCTGCTTTTCTCTGGTCGTATTTTTCTACCATTTGCCTCATCACCGATGCGTCGAATTCCCGCAATCCGCTCAACACCATTTTTTTCTCTCCGGTTCCCACGGGTTCACCCTTTTCCAAAAACCGAAAGGTCAAATTGGCGTTCCCCCGCTTACCCACCACTTCCATGGTGGCACCGGTGTGCTCGATTTCCAAATCCGACACATCCGAGCGGTCTAAATTCAATGACATGCTTTCATAAATCACCAGGGGACGGTCGATGTTGATCATCACGCCGTGCTCCTCCATCAATTTTCCCAGTACATGCGGAAAATTGTGGCCCGAAAACCGTACATAACTGCGGATGGTCTTTTCTATTACCTGCTGATCCCGATTCGGTTCGCCGGAAAAGGAGGCCCGCAGATATTCTTTACCCCGCTCATCCACCAACTGCAACTCACCCGAAACCGTCTCGTCGAAGTGTAGGGGGACTCCGTCGCCCACCATGCCCGCGAAAGTGAAATCCATCCGGGGGTACAACCCCAGCCGGTCCAGCAGCACTGCGAACAGCAGATCGCCCGGCACGCAGAAACGCTTGGCGTCCACATCATGTATGGGATTGAAATCATCCGCCACCTGCTTGGCAAAGCGGCTGGCCTGAAGACGGGCAAAACAGACTTTTCCGTCTTCCCAAGTAGTATACGATTGCAAGAAACTCATTAAAAATCTCTATGCGCCACAATCGTGCATAAATCAACAGAAATTTACGCCATGAACTGATTTCAATTCTAGTTGCCGAGAGACAACAGAATGGCATCCACCACATCCGAGGTCCGGAGATGGTCCACATCAATCTGGTTGGGAAAGCGGGCATAGAGATCCGCGCGGCTGGCCATCAATTCCTTGATTTTTTCGTAGGGATTGGGCCCCTGCAGCAGAGGACGCCGGGGGTCGTTCCCCACCCGGCGGAAAACAGACTCCGGGGTGATGCGCAGGCAATACACCTGTGGCTCCTTGAGTAAATCCTCCAGATTTTCCGGGCGTAGAACGATACCGCCCCCGCAGGAGATCACTTCGTTCTCCGCCTGCAAATGCTCCTGCAGTACGACCCGCTCCCGGTCCCGGAATCCCTCTTCACCCTCTCGCGTGAACAACTCCGGAATGGTCACACCCGCGGCCTTGACCACTTCCTTGTCCAGATCCACCCAATTCCACTTCAACTTTTTGGCCAGAAGTTTTCCGACCCGGGTCTTTCCCGACCCCATAAATCCCACTAAAAAAATTCGCCCGCTCATATCAACTCCCCGGGCCCCAGTATAAAATTCAGATAGACGTCAAGGACGTGATCTCCCCCGAACAGCCACAGCAACGCTGCCGCCGCCAAATAGGGACCAAACGGAATCCGTCCTCCTAATTCGTTTTTTCCCAGGGCAATGAGGGTCACCCCGACAATGGACCCTAGAAACGCGGAGGCGAACACCACAAACAAGATCGCCGGTGCCCCCAGAAAAGCGCCAATCGCTCCCAGCAGTTTTACATCCCCGAAGCCCATCGCGTCTTTCTTGAATGCCAGCTTACCCAAGAAACCGACCAACCACAGCAGACCGAAGCCAAGGGCCGCGCCCAAGGCGGAGGCTTGGAGTCCCTGCTGCCAGGTGTCGGCGTTGTGCAACTGAGGGACCAGCCCACTCAAGGGAATCCCAATAAGAATGCCGCCCCAGGTTACCCGATCCGGAATCCAGAAGTCATCGAGGTCAATTCCGGTTCCCAGCAACAGCCCGAAGGCCATCAGCCAGTAGGCCAGCATCTGCCAGGAGGGGCCATACCCAATCCATAACGCCAGGAAAAGTCCGCCGGTGACCGCCTCGATAATGGCGTATCGAATCGAAAACGGCTCCCCGCAGTTGCGACATTTTCCCCGCAAAATGAACCAGCTCACTATCGGCAGATTGTCATACCAGGCAATCGGCTTTTTGCAGGCGAAGCAGTGCGAGCCCGGCCAGGCCACCGAGAGTTCCGCCTGAATCCGATAAATGCACACATTCAGAAAACTGCCCCAAATAGCTCCAAAAATCCAGACCATGATCCATACGGGGACCGTTTGCCATAGGTCAGGAGATAATTCCTGCCAATAGGCCATCAGGCGCCCTCCCCGTACACGTTTTGGGTCAATGCGGACCGCATCACCTCCACCGGAATCGTATTCCCGGTCCAGATTTCAAGTGAGCGAACGCCCTGATGCAACAGCATGCCCAGTCCATTCGCCACCCGGGCGCCACGCGCGGCGGCCACCCGCATCACCGCGGTTTCCTTGAACACATAGGTCATATCCACTACACACTGATCCGCCCGAAAATGTGCCTCCGTCAACCCCATCTGATCCCCCTCCTTCATGCCCATGGAAGTCGATTGCAGAATCAAATCCGCCTGTGTACATTCTTCCGGCGCTGGTGGCCATTGCTCGCACACCCGCAGGGGCACATCGGGGAAACGCGAGGTTAGTTCTTCTGCAAGCGACCGGGCGCGATCCAGAGTTCGATTCGCCAGCCAAATGGCGGAGGCTCCATCCGAGGCTGCCTGCAATGCCGCCGCCCGACCAGCACCGCCACAGCCCAGCACCAGCACGCTGCGATCCTGAAATCCAACTCCAAACGCCTCCACCAGCGCTTGCCGCAATCCGTAGCCGTCCGTACTGTGGCCCTCCATCCGCCCCTCCCCGTGAAATACCACCGTATTCACCGAACCCGCCAGCCGTGCAGTATCCGAAAGCGTCGCGATATTCCGGAACGCCACTTCCTTGAGGGGAATAGTCAAATTCACCCCGGCCAGACCCAACGTGGCAAAGCGGCGAAGCGTATCCATCAACTCCTCCGGGGGCACATCAAAGGCGAGATACACCGCATCCATTCCCATGGCTTCCAGGGTGGGATTGTGCATGGCCGGACTCAACGAGTGGGCTACCGGATGGCCTAAAACGGCAAAAATCCGGGTGGCTGGGGATATACGGGATGGCGAGAAAATCATGTGCCCATCTTTCCCGGAAAATCGTGGGAAGTAAACCTGAATCCGTGAGAAAAGCTGTACCAAGCCGCCTCTCCCGGCCTGCCCACCCCAAATCGTGACACAGACATTCCTGTCTGTGCAATCTTGATACCCCCAGCCTCCCATCCGGGCAATAGATCCCCCAGCGAAGACTTCGTCCTCAACTGAACATCATTCCCATCCTAACGCACGACAGCGAAGTCTACAACCTGTCCAGAGGGCTCACCACCCCAGCGGATCCTTGTTCAACACATCCCGGCACAGGAACACCACCGCGTTCAAAGCCTGAATCTGAGTTAGTGCCTTTCTCTTCCCCTGTAGCCTCCCCCCCCCAAAAAAAAATTGCGGACATTCGCGGTTGATTTTTCGGAACAGCGACTCTACCTTTGTTTCATGATCTCTCCAAAACTCCTCCTCAACACCCTCTTCGTTTTTTTTCCCACACTGCTCCTGGCACATCCAGGTCACCCGGGAACCGAGGAACACGGTAACGTCACCCATCTGGTTGTCGGACTGGTGTTTGCTCTTCCGGCACTACTTGGGTTCATTCTCTGCCTCCGCCACCACAAGCCAGCCACTGAGAAGCGCTCAGGTAAGTAACTGAAATCCACCTCACATCCGGCTTGACGAATCCCTTCTGATTCTTCATGTACAACCCTGATTGCCGAATGGTGTAATGGTAGCACAACAGACTCTGACTCTGTTTGTCTAGGTTCGAGTCCTAGTTCGGCAACCAATTTATAAAACCCTGTAAATAAACAATTTGCAGGGTTTTTATGATAATAGCGATTTATCGGGCATGTGGACTCCTAAAAGAAACTTGGTTATGTCCGCCCGCCGGCAGGGATTAGACTTCTAATAATCCCGACGGGTCACGGTCCGGTACCCCAACCACAGGGGAATCCCCCCCGCCAGACCGGATACAGAGAGTATGTACAGGGAGGTGAAAATTGGGATCGAATTCATCTGATGGCCCACAAAATTTCCCGAAATCAACAGGTGCGACACCACCCCCGGAATCAGCACCACCAGAATCACTGTAAGCAGGGTCAGAATCAGATTCAGGGTTCCTCCGTATCCACTTAGGATTTGTGCCGGGGTTTGGGGACCCAACTCCATAAACATCGATCCCAGACCCGTGGACATTCCCGCCAGAGAGAAGGCCACGCTGGGCATCAACAATCGACTCAGAAACAAACTCAACGGGCTCACATCCAGCATGCGATTGGACAGGCTTGACAGGGTCACCCCCACGATCGCCAATGTGACTCCCGCCAATGAGAATTTGATCAGCATCAGCTTGCCCAGACTTGTCGGTGCCAACCCCACCATCCACAGCGTCCGTGATTCCAAACTCATCTGCGGAAACACAAAACGCGCACTCAACGAACTCATTACCGCCGACAAACTGAACATATTCAGAAACGCGATCAAATTGCTCCAAACCGGATCCAGCTCACTGTAGCCCAGCGATCCCAAATTCAGAAAATAAAGTCCCAACAGACCGAAAAAGATCAGAAACTGGGTCCATTGAGAGGGATCTCTCAGAAAAATCAAACTGTCCTTGATGCCATAGGCCCTCAAAGCCCCTTTCCCCGGAAACCCCGCTTGTAGAAACCGTGACGGGAATGAGGCTTGCTTGGCCCAAACATTCGATCCCACCTGCTGACGCTGCATGGTCTCTGGATAAATCCAACTTCCCATTCTAGCCATAAACAGGAACAGTACGCCCACCGATGAGCCCAACAACCCCAAATAGAAGAGTCCCGTACCCCAGTCCTCATTTGAAAACGCCAAGATTCCATTGGCCATCCAGCCATTGGGCATCAGGGGATACGAGGCCAACTGCAATCCGGGAACGAAGTTTACCAGCACCATCACGTCCTCCGTCTGGTTTGCTTTCAACTCCCGCATATACTCCGCCGCCGAATAGCCAGCGAACACAAGTGCCAACACTCCCAGCAACGCCAGGGTTCGCCCCCGAGGAATCCAGCGCACGATCACCAGCATCAGCAACACCCCCAACCCCGAACACAGCATCACAAACGGCACCGAAATGAGAAAGGCCCACACCAGCATGAGCAGCCTCCATTCCCGATAAACCCCGAAGGCCCCGATAAAAGGGATAATGATGAAAAAAAAGGCCCAACTGCTCATCAGAGTGCTTTTCACCAGACTGTAATAAAACAAATCCCGCATCGGCACCGGCCAGGTCAGCAGCCGCCTCACCTCCGGAGTTTGAAATAGAGTCGCGTACCCCGTCACCGCCCCCGACAACATCAGCATAAATCCCAGCCCCATAAAAAACAGCGTAAACAGGCGGGGCACCAAAAAAAAAGCCGCCCCCCCCAGCCGGTACAAAAAATCAAACCCAGCATAAAACAGCCAGCTCAATCCTGCCAGCCAGGAAAGGCTGAACAGAGCGATCACGCCCACTTTTAGTTTCGGCTGCTCGTGCAAATGCCGAACCGCGGTTCGCAGCTCAAACAAATGATTTCGAATTAATAGAAAACAGGGGCGCATCATTCTTTCCTCAATGCAGGGTCAGTTTCAGGAAGAGATCCTCCAGTTTTCCCATACCCGGAGTCGCCATATTCAGTTCCTCCAGGGTTCCGCAGGCCACCAGCTTGCCCTGGTCGATAATGCCAATCCGGTCCCCGATCTCCTCCGCAATTGCCAAAATGTGGGTGGTCATTAACACCGTCATCCCCCGCGTGGTGTGTTCCCGAAGCAGATCCTTGATCAGGCGGATACTGTGGGGATCCAATCCGATGAACGGCTCATCCACCAGTAACACCTTCGGTTCATGCATCAAGGTGGCCGCGTAAATCACCCGTTGACGCATCCCGTGGGACAAATCGCGGTTGAGGGTATGCGCCCGATCCATCATTCCAAAAATCTCCAGCATACGCGGTGCCTTCTCACGCACTTCTTCACGGGGCATCTTGTACAAATCCCCTGTAAATAAGAGAAATTCCATCGGGGTCAGCCGCTCATACAGAAACGGCATGTCCGGAATGTATCCCAACTGACTCCGGGCGAGCACCGGCTCCTTCATCGCATCCACACCCGCGAGACAAATCGACCCGCCGTCCGGTTTCACCAGCCCGGTCATCATTTTGATACTGGTGGTCTTCCCCGCCCCGTTAGGGCCCAGAAAGCAAAACAATTCGCCCGAGGGCACATCCAGACACAAATCATCCACCGCCTGCAGGGTTCCATAGCGTTTCTGTAAATGTTCAACTCGTATCATGGGCCCACCGGAAGGTTCATCAGGGTTGGAAATGCGGGTGAGGAAAGCAGGGTAAGCGGATTCAAATTATTTTCGGGGGGCACTTTCATGGCCTCCTGGGCCGAGCTCTGCTCAAAAATCAATCCGAACGGGGTCTCCTGGCGAAGTACCCGCCCGAACTCGTCCACCTCGGAATGCAGTACCAAATCCCCCACATGAACTGCCACCCGGGTCACCAGCACCTCCCGGTCCTCGCCCTCCAACTTTTGCCGACTCGACGACAGACCTTTCATTTCAATCGTCCGCAATTCCCCCGAAAACGAAAACGGATCCAGAGTACGGATTTTCATGCTGCGACCCGGTCTCACCGATCCTATTCCCGCATCCATCAAAGGAGAAAACAGCACCGCACCCGACGGAATCCGGATTTGTCGGTTAAACTGAATCTCATTGAACGTGGCGGCGACATCAAAGGTCTCGCCCCGCCCCGTTCCGGTAATATCCATTTGACCTGACATCCGCCCCAGGGAAAAGCGTGATTCGCTTCCCATCAGTTCATGCCGGGCGTTTAATCGCACGTTATTCTGCAACCGCAACATCTCCCTCGTTCCCTGCAAATCGAGCCTCAGCAACAACTGGGTGGACATCAACAATATTTCCTGCCCCTCTTTGTCCTCCATTTCAATGGACGTATTCACATATCCGACATGTTTCCCCTCCGCCATCACTTTCATCCAGGTATCCCGGATCGCCGGCAAGTCCCGGGAAAGCATTTTATATCCCTGTACGGTATCATCGAACCAGTGAGGGAACGCCTCATAGCGAATTAACCAGCCCATGCACAGTAGCCACACCGACAACATTACTGTTTTGAATACCATGTTAAACATCATCTTTCCTAACCCTATCCTCAACCCTCTCTCTGCACAAGTATAATTCGGAGGTCGAAGTTAGGAGATTTGAGATACATTTTTGTTTCCATGGAGGCCGCTATTGAGATTAAATTTCCCGTGGATAAAAATCCACGACTTTCCGTCGGCACACCCTCACAGCTGAATAATATCGAAATCTCACCATTCCGTCGCAGAAGCAAATGCGTGTCGATAGTCGTGCAATGCCATCACGAAAAGACGGGTTTTACTCTTTAAACGTAGGTCTGGTGATCTGCGCGGGCCGGCAGCCCGTGAATTTCGGTTGGGTCGCAGTCACCCCACCCGGCAGGTACCAATATATTTATGTATTTAACGTCTCGAACTCAAAAAGAATCATTTTGATTCCCCGCCTACAACTGCAACATCAGTTGGGCCGGATCTTCCAGTGATTCTTTGATGCTGACCAGGAATTGGACCGCATCGCGTCCGTCGATCAGACGGTGGTCATAGGTCAGGGCCAAATACATGACCGGGCGGATGACCAGTTCTCCGTTTTCGACCCAGGCCCGTTCCTGAATAGTATGCATGCCCAAAATCGCGCTTTGGGGCGCATTGAGAATGGGGGTGGAGAGCATGGAGCCAAAGACCCCGCCATTGGTAATGGTAAAAGTTCCTCCTATCAAATCCTCGTAGGCGAGCTTCGCGTCTTTGGCTTTCCCGGCCAGTTCCCGAATCTCTTTTTCCACTTCGGCGAAATTCATATCCTCCGCGTTGCGCAACACCGGCACCACCAGTCCACGCGGGGAATCCACCGCCACTCCGATATGGTAGGCTTCCTGATACAAAATATCCCGTCCGTCCAGTTGGGCGTTTACAATAGGAAATTTCTTAAGGGCTTCTACCGAAGCTTTGACGAAAAAGGACATGAACCCAAGTTTTACTCCGTAATCCTGAAGAAAACGGTCTTTGTACTTGGATCGAATGTCCATAACCGCTTTCATATTCACTTCGTTAAAAGTGGTAAGCAGCGCGGCTGTATTTTGCACCTCTTTGAGGCGGGTGGCCACCCGGGAACGCAGTTGAGTCATTTGCACGCGACGCACATAAGGGGGGTCCTGCTTTTCCGATTTTTCGGGTAGTGCTTTCTGGTTCGCCACCGACATATCCAATACCCGCTCGGGATTGCCCAGTCCCAGATTCTTTTTGGCTTCCGGGGTCTCGTCCAAAAATCGTTGCACATCCTGTCGGGTGATCCGGCCCGATTTACCGGTACCGCTCAAATGTCCTGGATGGATATTATGCTGTTGCAACATCTTGCGCACGGAAGGACTCAATCCTTTTAATTCTTCACCCGACACATTCCATTCCTGAAGGTCTTCCTCGTTTTTTGTGTGATCATCCTGCTCCACCGCCTCCGCCTTCTCCGGTTTTTCGGCCGGTTTGACTTCGTCCGCTGTCTGCTGGGAGGAAGAAGAAGATTTTTTAGAACCCGATCCTTTTTCGTCTAATTCCGCAAGTACATCCCCGCGCTTCAGAATATCGCCCTCCTCCACTTTTGTGATCAACACCCCGTCCACCGGCGCGAAGACCTCCAGCACGATTTTGTCGGTTTCCACATCCGCCAGCTTGTCATCGCGGTACACAGTGGAACCGGATTCCGCATGCCAGGTCAGCAGGGTGGCTTCATCAACGGATTCAGGTAATTCAGGGGTCTTGATTAGAGTGCTCATAAAAAAAAGGTATTCGGGAGTTGGAAGGAGATGGAGAAGAGTCTGATTGTCAGGTTACGTCGGGAACTTCAAGACCAAGTGATTCATGAATGAGGATGGCCTCCCGTTCATTATGCCGCATTGGACTTCCTCCGGCCGGGGCCGAACAGGCGATTCGCCCGGAGAAAATCAGTTCCTGACCGGGTTGCAGACACTGTTGAAGTCGGTGGCGAATCTGATACCAGGCACCCTGGTTCAGCGGCTCCTCCTGACACCACACCAGTTCGGTGACCTTGGGATAGCGTTTGAGTTGCTTCATCACCGCATCGTGGTCGAAGGGATACAACTGCTCCAACCGCAAAACAGCCACGTTCGTGAGTTCGTGCTCCGTCCGCTTGTTCACCAGTTCGTAGTACACTTTCCCGCTGCACAGGATCACCCGGGTAATTTTCTTAGGCTCCAGATCGGGATTGGTTTCAGGAATCAGAGTCTGAAATTCTCCTTTGGCCAGTTCCTGCAGCGACGAATAGGATTCCTTGCGACGCAACATGCTTTTCGGACTCATAATAATCAAAGGGATTCGCAGTTTGCGGAGCAATTGCCGTCTAAGAGCGTGAAACATCTGGGCCGCGGTGGACGGGACCACCACCTGCAGGTTTTCCTGGGCGCACAATTGCAGAAAACGTTCCAGACGGGCGGAGGAATGTTCCGGCCCCTGCCCCTCCCATCCGTGTGGAAGCATCATCACCAGTCCCGAATATAAATTCCACTTCTGCTGGGAGGAACTGATGAATTGGTCGATCAACACTTGGGCCCCGTTCACGAAATCGCCGTATTGGGCCTCCCAGATGCACAGGGTTCCCGGTTCGGTCATGCTGTAGCCATACTCGAATCCCAGCACGGCCTCTTCGGACAGTATGGAATCCACCACGGTGAACAACGATCCGCGGTTCCTGGCAAAATGCTGCAACGGTACAAAGCGCCGACCGGAATCGTAATCATGCACCACCGCATGACGGTGGAAGAAGGTTCCGCGCCCGCTGTCCTGACCACTGAGCCGGACCCGGAATCCATTATCGATCAGGGTGGCATAGGCCAGAGTCTCCGCACATCCCCAGTCCAGGGGAAGATCGCCCTTGATCATGTTCTGCCGGTCATCCATCAGCTTTCGCACCGCCGGATGCAACGAAAATTTAATCGGCAGTTCACAGGCTTCCAGCCCCAGACGTTTCAGTTTACGAACCGAAACCCCGGTGTCCGCTTCATCGTCCCAATGTCCCCCCAGATACGGCTGCCAAGCGGTGTAATATTTGGTGTGCAAATTCCGGGGCACCACGTGGGGAGCCACCTGCAACCCTTCATCCAACGCGTCCCGATAATTTTTCTGCATTTCCTTGAATTCCGCCTCGTCCACCACTCCATCCTTGATCAGTTTCCGCGCATACCGCGCGGGGGTGCCCGGATGCTTCTTGATACGCCGATACATGGTCGGCTGGGTGACAGAGGGTTCATCCCCCTCGTTGTGACCGTGCCTGCGGAAACACATCAGATCGATAAACACATCTTTGTGAAATTTCATCCGGAAATCAATAGCCGTCCGCACCGCCCATACCACCGCCTCCGGATCATCCCCGTTCACATGAAATATCGGACATTCCGTCACTTTTCCCACATCCGTGCAATACAGGGAGGAACGGGCGTCCCGCGGATGACTGGTAGTGAAACCCACCTGATTATTGATCACCACATGAATGGTGCCCCCCACCCCGTAGCCGCGGGTCAATGACATCTGCACCGCCTCATACACCACCCCCTGCCCCGCGATCGCCGCGTCCCCGTGTATCATCAACGGCAGCACTTTCTGTAAAGTCGTATCCCCGGCCCGTTCCATGCGGGCACGGGCACTGCCGCAAATCACCGGATTGATGATTTCCAAATGCGAGGGATTGAACGCGAGGGCCAAATGCACCAGCCCCCCCGGGGTCTGCACATCCGAGCTAAAGCCCTGATGGTACTTCACATCGCCGGTCATTTTGTCATCCATGCCCGCCACATGCTCCCCGAACTCCTGAAACAGGATGCTCGGCACTTTACCCATCACGTTGGTAAGCAAATTCAAGCGTCCCCGGTGGGCCATGCCAATCACCACCTCGTCCACTCCCTGGGCACCGGACCGCTGAATAATCTCATGTACAAGGGGTATAAACGTTTCCCCTCCCTCCAACGAAAAACGCTTTTTGCCCGAGAACTTGACGTGCATGTAGTGTTCCAATCCCCCGGCCGACACCAGGGAGGAAAGCAGGCTTTTCCGTTCTTCATCCGACAACTTTTCTTTGGCCCGGGTGGTTTCCGCCCGCCGCATCAACCAGTTTTTTTGCTCCGAATCGGACATGAACATGTATTCGATTCCGATCGACCCCGTGTAGGTCTCCTGCAAAATCTCCAGAACATCACGCAGTTTCAAAAAATCAGGTGCCACCAGATTTCCGGTGTTGAAAACCAAATCCATATCCACATCGGACAAACCAAAGGTGGCGGGATTCAAATCCGGAACATTGGGAACCTGCCGTAGATGGATCGGGTCCGTGTCGGCTTTCACATGACCCAAAATTCGATAGGCCTGAATCAGGCGCAACACCGCCGCCTGCTTGGCCATCCAGGATCCATCGGTGGCCGACGGCTTGGGCCCCACGGCCCGTGGAGAAACCGGAGCGGATTCCGACCACCTTGCCCGACGGGTCAATTCGGCTTCAATGCGGCGGGGATTCGCGACCGCAGCCGTGGATTCTGCCTCATCTTGCCGCGAAAAAACTTGTTGCCACTCCCCGCTCACCGAGTCGGGATCATTGCGATATTCCTCATATAAGGACTCCACATACGCCAGACCGTTTGCGTCCATCGAAGCTAACCCGTTTTCGTCATTCATGCTTTATACCTTTTCATGTCATCATGTCTTCAAGTTAATACCGATAGCTTACAGCAATTGTGCCCGCTATCAATCTTTTTCAGGGCTCTGAACAGGAGATTCCAGGTTTACGCTGTTCTCTGTAGTACCAATTTATGGCAAGGAGTTATGCGCCCCCCCCTTTTTTTTAAGGCTCCGAATGGAGCACATCGGGCAGGGTGTTATCCGCCTTTATTGCTAAATCTTGATCTGGTAACACTTTTTTCCGGAGGGAATTTCAACCTTGTTGAAATTATCTACCCCTGCAACAGCTCGGAAATGCTTTGGAGTTGCTCCCACAGGCGGGGCAACTGGGTGAAAGGTATCAGGTTTTCCCGGTCCGACTGCGCTTCCTCGGGACGGACATGGGTTTCGATGAAGAATCCATCCACCCCCACCGCCGCCGCGGCACGGGCCAAATAAGGGGCCAAGGCACCGTCTCCCGCCGTGTACCCGTTCCCGGCTCCCGGACGCTGCACACTGTGGGTGGCATCGAAAATCACCGGATAGCCCAGATCCCGCATTTCCACCAGACCCCGCATGTCCACCACCAGGTTGTTGTACCCGAAACTCGATCCCCGCTCGGTCAACATGATCTTTCGGTTTCCACTTTCGGCGATCTTTTTCACTACCGGTTCCATATCGCCCGGAGCCAGAAATTGCCCTTTTTTCACGTTGACGATCGCTTGAGTAGAGGCGGCGGCCAGTAGCAAATCGGTTTGCCGGCATAGAAAAGCCGGTATCTGCAACACATCCGCCACCTCGGAGACCGGTGCCGCGTCCTCCGGATGGTGAATATCGGTCAGAATCGGAAAATCGAATTCGCTCTTCACTTCCTGCAGCAGGGCCAAGCCCTCTTCCCTGCCCGGTCCGCGGAACGCCGACAACGATGTCCGGTTCGCCTTGTCATAACTGGCTTTGAACACCAGGGGCACCCCTTCCTTTTGCGACCAGATGGCCAGGGCCTCCGCGATTTCCATCAGCACATCCCGGCTTTCGATCACGCAGGGTCCACAGATTAGAAATAACCCACTGTTTCCGCCTACAGAAAAGGGACCGATATCGATGGCTCTCGTTTGTTTTACATTCATAGATAAAAATCCGGGTGTTGTTTCAAAAAGTCGTGGGCGGCCTCTAAATCCTCGGGGGTGTCGATCCCCGGCGCGGTCTGCGCGGTTTCGATCACCGCGATACTGGCTCCGTGAGCCAGGGCGCGAAGTTGTTCGAGCTTCTCCGTCGTTTCCAGGGGATGCGGAGGGAGGGTCTCCCAGCGGGCCAGGAAGGCGCGGCGGTAGGCATAGAGTCCGAGGTGACGAAAATAGACCTGCCGATCCAGCAGACTCGTCGGATCCTCGTCACGCGAAAAGGGAATCACACTCCGACTGAAATAGAGGGCGCAGCCCCGCTCGTTCCGCACCACCTTCACCACCGAAGGCGAGCGCAACTCTTCGATATCAAAAATGGGAGTGCAGGCGGTGCCGATATCAGGACGGTCCTCCTCCCCCATACGCGCCACCAACCGATCAATTAGTTCCGGATCAATAAAAGGTTCATCCCCCTGCACATTCACCACCAGATCCGCGTCCAGAGTTCCCACTGCCTCCGCAATTCGGTCGGTGCCGCTGGGATGATCCGCACGGGTGCGGCAGGCCCTGAAGCCCGCCTCTTCCACCACCCGGACAATTCGCTCGTCGTCTGTGGCCACCACCACCTCCTCCACCGATGAGGCTTTGGCCGCCTGACGCAGCGTTCGAACCACCAGGGGTACGCCCTCCAGTTCCGCCAGCATTTTGGCAGGAAAGCGGGTGCTGGCGAATCGGGCGGGAATAACAGCCACGGTTCTCATGGTTGCCACTCCAATGCGCCCAGGATTTCCTCTTGCGTGGTGGTAGCCGTTCCCAGCTTTGCCACCACCAGTCCCGCCGCCACATTCGCCAATTCGGCGGCTTCCACGAAATCGGCTCCGGATGCCAGCGCCAACATGGTGGTGGCAATCACGGTATCCCCGGCCCCGCTCACATCAAATACCTCCCGGGCCCGAGTGGTTAAATGCGCAGGTTCCTTCTCCCGTCCTTTAAGATACATCCCCTGAGGGCCCAGCGTAATCAACAAATGCTCCGGCTCCCACAACCTGCACAAGGTAGCAACCGCTTCATTGAGATTCGTATCCATCAACGGCTCCTCGTCCGGAGTACGATCCCGCAGGCCCGCCACCGTAAACGCCTCCTTCCGATTGGGCGTGGCGAAAGTAATTCCGCGCACATCCAGTTCATGATTATCCTTGGGATCATATCCACTGGGAATTCCCGAGCGCGCACAGGCGTCCAACACCTGTTTCACCACCCCTTGCTGCAATACCCCTTTTCCGTAATCCTCCAGAATGACCCCTGTCATTCCGTCCAGCCCCCGATGAAGACGCTCATAGAAGGAGTCGGACTCCACCCATTCCGAAATATCCGTTCGCTCCCGGTCCACCCGCAACATCTGCTGTCGGTCCGCCACCACCCGGGTTTTGACGATAGTGGAAATCCCCGGATCACGCAACACAGAGGACACATCCACACCGGCCACCTCCAAGTGGCCCAGCAACTCGTCCCCGTGCCCGCAGGTCCCCACCACTCCGCACACCCGGGAATGCCCCCCCAGTGCCTGAATATTCAGGCCCACATTGCAGGCACCCCCCGGCACACTTCGCTCCGAAAGCACCTGTACCACCGGCACCGGAGCTTCGGGGCTGATACGATCCACTTTACCCATTACATACCGGTCCAGCATCAAATCCCCCACCACCAGCAGGCGGCACTCATCAAATCGCCCCATGATGTCCCGGGCGCGGGTTGTAGTTAATGTCATGTAATTCCAGGCTCCATAAAGAATTAATTTCAGGCTTTCCTAACGCGGATTCCATCCGAAACCGAAGAGTACACGAGCAGAGCACCCATATAGGTTCTGGACCACGGATAGCCTTGCCGGACCACGGATAAAGAGTAAAGGAGATATACAAATTTTCCGCAGTAAAACTAAGGCCTTCATGGGATTGAAATGATTGGTTATTGATTTCTTCTATCCGTGGTCCGGCAAGGCTATCCGTGGGACTACCCCCCAAAAAAATAAAAAAGAAAATAGCCGGAAAATCGAGCTTATTCGAGTTCGGAATCAAATCCTTTGCGTTCGGCCAAATCCTGCAGGACATCGGCCCGTCTGTCTTTACCCAGTATCCGTGCGGACATCCCGCCCTGCGCCAAGGTCAAGGGATCCCATTCCTCCGGCGGCGCATCCACGGTCAACATCACGTCCCAAATCTCCTGATGCTTATCCCGGGCAAATAGAATACGTACCAGCAATTGCAAATGAAACACATTGGGCTCCGCTTCCATCAAGCGACGGGCATGCGATTCTGCCACCGAAAGATCCCGCCCCACATACGCCAAGGCCATCCATTGATGGGCAGGTAGACAGGAGGGGTCAATCTCTACTGCATTTTCAAACCGAGGCAGGGCCAGATCCAAACGATCCTGCAGAAGCAGATTGAGCCCCCGGGCTAATTCACGGTACGCGGACCCGGAGGGTTCCATGCGATCAAGACGCAGCGCATCCGCCCTCGCCTCCATCCGATCATCCCGGATATAGTGTGCCTGCAGACGCCACAAATACAGGTCGCGTCGCCTGGAAACATCCCGAAACCCCAGACGCTTCTCCATCTGGTCGTAGTGCTCGATTGGAAGCGCGGCACCCGACTGCATCACGTCCGCCTTCAGATCCGACCACGCTTCCATACTAGCGCCCGCTTCCAGACGGGAGAGTCCACGGGTCAGCAGAAGCCCCAAACCTCCGGTAACGCAGACCAGCACCCCCTTGATCAGCAATCGCGAGAGGAACCGCGGCGCATACAATCCGCACACCGCCTGTCCCAGGCGGAAACCGGCCCACACCCAGAAAAGCGGAATCAGCACGAAATGCACGACTTCAAAACCGTCGGGCGTGGCTCCCCGCCAAAACGCCTCTCCCCACAGGAGGCTGAACACCATGACCGCCAAAATCTGACACACCGCCAAAGGGACAAAGGCCTGCGCCACCACTTTGAAACCGAATCCGTTCCCCACCTTCCCATAGCGCGCCCCGACCACCCAGTTGAAAAGGAAACTCAACGCAGAGAAGAAAACCAAGCCCAGCAGAAACCCTCCTCCTAGTACCCGCAGCACAAAAGCGCCCCCGAGTAAAGAGTTCGGCCCCGGCGTTCCCGGTACCAGCAGACCCAGACTGTGATAAATGGAGCCCAGCGCAACCAGACCTGCAAAAAACACGCTGTACCAAATCGACTGGGCCAATAAAACGCCATTGGCAAAACGTCCGAAACGGAAAATAAACCAGTGAAGTGTGCGCATCGGTCCCGGCGCGGGATCCTCCACATTCAACGGTTCTTTGGTCGGCGTACGCTTCAAAGACTTGCCCGAAACCGGTTTTGAGGTGTCCAGTTGATTCCTCAATTCCTCGTTTCGATGCTTCCGATTTAGCCGGGCCATCGCCTCCGGCAACGTAGAGGTCGCACCGGCTTTTTCTTTCCAGTTCGGGTCCGAGCCCTTGAAATCGGTGGATTCCCGAATAGAACTTATTTTGGCCATTTTTCCCGAAAGGGCAGCGGAAAAGTCCCTGCCCACCAGCACCGGTTCCGCCGGCACCACCTTTGGAAACGACTCCTCCGGCGCCTCCTTTGGCACCTCCGTCACAACCGCTTTCGATTCAACAGGGGGATCCGGGGGAGCGGATTCGGAAACAGCTTCGGAGATCGGTTCGGAAACGGGTTCCGACTTTTCCAGGTGCTCACGGGCATGCGTCAGCAAATTCTTCTTCGGGCCCGCTGGTGACTTGAAGGTGATTTTGCTTGGTTTCGAGGGCACTGGGGATTCGGATTCTTCGGAAGCACTCATAAGATAGCTGGAAACCTAGAGCATTTCCTGTCAATAGGAAAGAAAAACCAGCACAACATCTCTACGGCTGATATTTTGACTTGTTCCTATCCTCCCGTAGGGTATGCATCATCCATGATATTGCTTACGAAACCATCCCAATCCGGCCAGGTGGATTTGGTCCCCGCCATCGAGAACCTCAAGCGGGAAATGAATGCTGTCATTCTCGCACATTATTATCAGGTAGACGAAATTCAGGACGTGGCCGATTTCATTGGCGATAGTCTGGATCTCTCCCGCAAGGCGGCCGCCACCGATGCAGACGTGATCGTGTTTTGCGGAGTTCACTTTATGGCCGAAACCGCCAAGGTATTATCCCCCCACAAACAAGTGCTGCTCCCGGACCTCGCGGCCGGTTGTTCGTTGGCGGAAAGTGCTCCGGCGGATGAATTTAAACGCTTTGTGGATCAACATCCGGATCATCTGGTGGTCAATTATGTCAACACCTCCGCCGCAGTCAAGGCCCTCACGGATTACTGCGTCACCTCTTCCAACGCCGTTCAGGTGATTCAAAGCCTGCCCACAGACCGTAAAATCATCTTCGGACCCGACAAATATCTGGGAGACTGGGTCCAGCGGGAGAGCGGACGCGAGATGCTGCTCTGGGAGGGTTCCTGCGAAGTGCATGAAATCTTCAGCGAACAGGCCATTCTCGAACTTAAACAGGCCCATCCCGAGGCCAAGGTTCTCGTTCACCCCGAATGTCCCGGACCCGTCCGCGACCTGGGAGACGTGGTCGGAAGCACCAAACGCTTATTGGAGGCGGTGGAAAAAGGAGACCCCACCGGCACCTATGTAGTGGTGACCGAACCCGGAATCATCCACCAGATGGAACGGATCGCCCCCCAGGCCACTTTCATCATGGCCCCCGCCGAGGTGGCCGGCAACGAACAGGGCAGTTGCACCACCTGCAACACCTGCCCCCACATGAAACGAAACACCCTGGAAAAACTCTATCTGTGCATGAAAAACCGTAGCCCCAAAATTGAATTACCCGACGACATCCTCCAACGCGCCCGCCTGCCTATCGAACGGATGCTTGAGGTTGGGTGAACCGGTGGTGGAGAGGTCAGAGTGCAGAGGTCAGAGGTTAGGTCGAAATTTGAGCTAAGAGACCTGCAAGACTGTCATAGTCGAGTTCACACAACCTCCAACAAAAATCTATTCTCCAATCTGTTATTCCTCTTTACCCTCTGACCTCTGACCCCTGACCTCTTACAACATGATCTACGCCGATTACAACTCCACCACTCCCTGCCTACGGGACATCGCCGAGCGCATGTTGGACATACAATGCGTGGAATTTGCCAACCCCGGTAATCGCGCGTCCCTCTCCGGTCGCAAGGCCCGGGGGGTAATTGATACCGCCCGTGAACAACTTGCCCGCGCCGTGGGTGCCCACCCCGACGAACTCATATTCACCAGTGGCGCCACCGAAGCCGCCAATACCATCATCTTCGGGGTCATGGAACGCCTGCTCGCCGACCGACCCCGCATCCTTAGTTCCGCCATCGAACACCCCGCCGTCTGTATGCCAGCGGAACACTGCGCCCGGGCGGGAGCCGACTGGGTCGAACTGCCTGTGGATTCCCAAGGCCGACTGGACCTGGATGCACTCCGGGAAAACCTCACCCGCCCCACCGCCCTGGTCTGTGTAATGGCCGCCAACAATGAAACCGGGGTACTGCAGGATCTCGGCGAAATCGTGCGACTCTCCCATGCCGCCGGGGCGCTGGTCTTCAGCGACATGACCCAGATGCTGGGAAAAATGCCCTTTAATGTGCATACCGACGGAATCGATTTCGCCTGTTTCTCCGCCCATAAATGTTATGGACCCAAGGGAGTGGGGGCCATGTACAAACGACGGGGCCTGGCCCTATCGCCCCTGATTCGAGGAGGCGGCCAGGAGGAGGGACTGCGCAGCGGCACCGAAAACGTCGCCGGTATCGCTGGATTCGGCATGGCCGCCGACAAAGCCGCCCGCGAGGTCCACAGCCGCAAGGCCCAGCTTCAACGCCTTACCAAACAATTGGAGTCTCAGGTACTTCGCCACCTCCCGGGAGTGGTCATTCAAAGCGGCGACGTGGATCGGCTCCCCGGCACCAGCATGTTCAGTCTGCCCGGCATTCGCGGCAAATGGCTGGCCCAGCTCCCCGGCATCATCGCCAGCTCCGGCAGCGCTTGCGCCTCCCTCCAAGGCAAACCCAGCCACGTCCTGCGCTCAATGGGAGTCGACCCCGAAACTGCCATGCGCAGCGTGCGCATCAGCCTCGGCACCCCCAGCACCGAAGCCGACATCCGCGAAATCGCCACACAACTCATCACCGGCGGGCAGAAATTAAGCTGAAGGCATTATGCCATTTTTAACCATTGCTCATGGTGGCTCTTATCTTTGGCTTTGTTCCGTGATTTATGCATCGATTCGTTTATCCCGGCATCCGGACGGGGGTCCTATTCAAAAAGCACCGTTTTGTTTCCCGTAACCACCACCCGATCCTCCAACACTAGACGGACCGCGCGGGCCAACACCCGTTTTTCCACATCGCGCCCGTTCCGGGCCATTTCCTTGGGACGGTGATGGTGACTCACCGGGGTCACGTCCTGGGCGATGATGGGCCCCTCGTCCAGATTCTCACTGGCGAAGTGGGCGGTGGCACCAATAATTTTCACGCCGCGCTCCCAGGCCTGACGATACGGGTTGGCACCGATAAACGCGGGCAGGAAGCTGTGATGAATGTTGAGGATCCGGTTGGGATACCGTCGAATAAAGTCCGTCGATAGAATCCGCATGTATTTAGCCATCACAATCAAATCCGGCTTTACCTCGTCGAGGATCTTCCCTACCTGGACCTCGTGTTCGTCCCGGCTCCGTCCTTCGTGACTGCAAAAATGAAAAGGAACTCCGAACGACTCCGTGAGTGACCGCATGTCCTCATGGTTGGCGATCACCCCGCATACATCCATAGGCAAATCCCCATACGCCGCCCGAATCAATAAATCCCCCAGACAGTGGGGCTCCCGGGTCGCCATCAGCATCACCCGCTTATTGGAGGGATCCTGAAGCCGGATCGTCGCGATTTCCGGGAGTTCGGTTTTCAACACCCGCAACAGCAGGTCCGGGTCCTTGACATCCTCCACCGCCGTGCGCATAAAAAATCGCCGGCTTTCCGGATCCACATATTCTCCGTTCTCTACAATATTGCCCCCGTGACGGTGCAGCACACCGGTCACCCGCGCAATTAAACCCGGTTCATCGGAACAATCAATACATAAGGTAAGTCGCTTCATAGAATGCAGTTGTATGCCCCCTAGATGGAGAGAGGTCAAATCCATTCGACACTATTGCCGCATCAGAATTACCAATTAAATTCCGTCATAAATCATACCCCATCGTGTCATTTAACTATCCTGACCGGAATACGCAGGATTTCGAAGCCTTCGGCGTTGGTGTGGATAAGGATATGTTCTCCGTGCATCTCCGGGTGGGGAATAAAAGATTTAAGGTGAATACGCCAGCCGAAGCGTTGGGTGTCCTGCCAGATGATGTCCACTTCCCGACCCGGCCACTCGACCTTGGTCACCTCCAGAGGTTTCTCGAGTCCCTGGTATCCGCGCACCATCAAATACCGGTCGATCGCCTGCTCAGTTTGCCCCGCCACCAGATTCAACTGTCCCGGCGCAACGGAAATTCCGGTGCTAATCTGCCACATCACCAGAATTCGAACGGAAGACATCGATTTATTCGAGGTCTCCACTTCCAGCACATCCGTGAAGTGTCCTTGTGCGTCCATGGGTTTGGGAGTTACCTTCACCACGCTGCTGAGCCCGTCCTCCGCGCGCACGACTTCAATTTCCAGCCGATCCCGGTTGGCGGTGGCTTTTTTAATGGTGAAGGGTTCACCCGTGCTGCTGGTGAGAGTGACCGATCCCTTATGGAGCTCATCCGGTTGCGCCTGTTGCAGATTCAGGGTGCGGGGCTCCACCTGAATCTCGGGGACCGCCTCCCCTGTCATGAGTAACCGATAGGTCCGGTTTGCAGGGTCGTTGGTATGAAGGATTACTTGTTGGTTCTGTTTGCCGGTACGTCCGGTCAAATCGAGTTCCACCGGTAGATCTTTTTCGTCCCCTGGCTCCAGCTCCATGGTTTTGGCCGCCAGGGTGGTGCATCCGCAAGATGTTTGAATCCTATGAATCTTTAATCGGGTATTTCCCCGGTTCCGAAGGATAAAATTATGCTGAACGGTTTCTCCACTGCGTTTTTGCCCGAAATCAACCTCAGGTTGCGGAGTGAAAATAGTGGGTTGCGCGGACGCAGACAGGGCAAACATGACCAGAGTAACGCTCAGTATTCGGCAGAAGGGGGTGGTGTAAATGGGAGGGGTTATGCTTGTACTCATGGTGGAAGTTATTATGTAGGATCAAACAAACCCCTACACTATTGCTTATGACAGCGCAAATTGATATTCCCGGTTACAGCATGGTCAACAAAATCGCCGAGGGCGGTATGGCCGAGGTATGGAAAGCCCGCCAGGAGAAACTGGACCGGGTGGTGGCCATCAAAGTGCTGCATAAACAACCAGAAACCGATAACCAGGAATACGCCCGCTTCATCTACGAGGCCCGGGCCGCCGCCAGCCTTATTCACCCGAACGTGGTGCAGGTGATCGATGCCGGGGAATTCGATGAGTTTCTCTACTATGTGATGGAGTATGTCCCGGGTCCCACTGCCGGTGATGTAGTGGACCAAGACGGTGCCATGCCGGAAGCCCGGGTCCTGGAAATCGCGGAAGAGGTGGCGGAAGCTCTTCAATACGCCTGGAGGGATCACAAAGTCGTTCATTGCGATATCAAACCTGACAATTTGCTGCTTCACCGGAATGGCCGCACCAAAATCGCGGATCTCGGTTTGGCCCAGGTGCTGGGGAAAGACGGCGTGGGCATTGATGAAGACATGACCCTGGGAACACCCAACTATTTTCCTCCGGAACAGGCGTTGGTAGAGGAGCTATTAGACAGCAGAACCGATATGTACGCGCTTGGGGCGAGCATGTATCATCTGGCCACCGGAGTGGTTCCTTTTGGAAACCTGACTCCCGACGAGGTGGCTTCCGAGCAGGTCCACGGTCAATTGCCTAACCCCAAAGAGATCAACCCCCGGTTAACCTGGGGCTTTTGCTGTCTGGTCGAGCGACTCATGGCTAAAAATACGGATGACCGATATGCGGAATGGGCCGAGGTGATCGCGGATATCCTATCGGTACGGGGCGGAAAATTGATTCGCACGCCTCTGTCGGAAGATATCCGGAGTACGGTCATGCACACCCGCCTCCCCGCCTCTCTGGAAAAAAGTCAAAAGATTATGAACCGCAAATTGGCGGCCACCCGATCCATCCGGCTGGAAACCGGAAATACTCGCCCCCGGGAGGTTCGCATCAACGCGACATCCATGGCCCGGGCCCGCCAAAACAAGAAAGAAATCATTATCGCGCCCGAAACCATTTGGCCTCAAGTGATTGGACTGGGCGTGTTGGCGGCCATGATGTACGCGTGGACGTTCTTTAAATAAACCTCTATTATGCCAGCCAAACATCTACTCATCATTGGCGGAGGCTCCGTCGCCACCACCGCCGTCCGGGCCATGCATGCACGAGGGGGAACATCCACCCTGGTGCACGAAGGACTTCCGCTGGGCGGCTGCTGTCTGCATGTGGGCTGTGTGCCCTCCAAGTATCTCATTCGCGCTGCGGAACGGGTCCATCACTCCCACCACTCCCCCTTTAAAGGACAGGAGCCACTGGGGATGCAACAGGATCAGGCGGCATTATTCCGGGACCTGCGCGCGAAAATCACCGAGATGCGCGAACGGAACTATGAAAAACCACTTCCGGAGCTTCCCGGATGCAGGTTGATCAAAGGCTGGGGATCCGTGATCGACTCCACCACAATTGAGGTGAACGGACAGCGGATCCAAGGCGATGCCATTTTGTTGGCCACCGGATCGCGCACCGATTTGGCGGATGCCGCCGACCTCCCGAAAGACCGGGTGCTGACCAATGAAAACCTCTTTGATCGGGAGGCGTTGCCCGAAAGTGTGATCGTGATCGGCGGGGGGTATATCGCGGTGGAACTGATGCAAATGATGAATCGGATGGGAACCAAGGTCATCGCCCTCCAACGCAGCGGACATATCCTTTCCGCCCAACCCGCCTACCTCGGGGAACCACTGGGTGCCTATTTGAAATCAGAAGGCGTTCACCTGCACTGTGGTGTAAATCTGGGCTCCCTGGAGGCGGGAGGCGACGGCGTGATCGCCCATGCTACCGTAAATGGAGAGCCGCAACAATTCACCGCGAAAACCGTATTCATGGCCCGCGGGCGACTGGGGAACAGCGACAGGTTGGGACTTGACCGACTGGGGATTGAGCCCCATGCCCGCGGATTCGTGCCCACAAATGATCAGCTCCAAACCTCCTGCCCCGGCGTATATGCCGCCGGAGATTTGCTGGGCGGCCACATGCTGGTATACACCGCCTCCGCCGAGGCGGAACGGGTGGTGGCACATGTCCATGGAGAATCAACCACCCCCCGGCCAGCCTCCTCGGTCCCCTGGGTGGTCTTTTCGGATCCTCAAGTCGCCGGAGTCGGACTCACTGCCGAGGAGGTGCGGGCGAGGGCTTCGAGGTGAGGAAGCCGAATTATCCGTGAATCGCTAAATTCCGATTCAGTACCGCCAATGAGGATCGGATTTCAAATCAGTTTTGCATCCCGCTACCGATACCCTCCCGGCGCGCGCGCCCTTTGTCCGGAAGCGAGATTCGATGAGCGAACTATCGTTAATTTTGAATCATCTGGTCCCCTTCGTGACATCGCCAACGCGCTGACACTCCTATCTCACGCTCACCGAGGGTATCCAACGCCGCGCGGCCAAATTTTACCCTGACCCGAATGATTTGGATAACCACGAAGAACACGGAGACCACGGAGCTTCGGCCAAGCCGTGTATGGGCTTGTCGACTGTGGGAGGGAATGTCGAGAGCCCTGGATGACCCCGTTGGTGGCATCTCCTCCGTCTGTGACTCCATCACAGTTCGAAGCGAACCGGATGGGGTTCGGCAACCGGGGTAAATTCAGGGGCTCGCCGAACCCATCCGCCGTCATACCGGATCCGTGCCCCTCCGTGCCCCTTCGTGCCCTCCGTGGTTTTAATCCGCTCTATGTGAATGTCACCCACCGACCCTAACCGATGATAACGCATAATTTACAAAAAATCCCGCCAATCCTGCTCCTGTTGCGTCCTCACCAGTGGGCGAAAAATGTGCTGTTGTTTTTGCCTGTGCTTCTCGCACACCGCTTTATGGAACTGCCCGTGCTGCTGAACGTGGTGTGGGCCGTCGGTTGTTTTTGCCTGCTGGCCTCCAGTGTGTATGTACTCAACGATTATCTGGATGTCGAAGCCGACCGGCGGCATCCCAACAAGCGAAACCGTCCCCTGGCCGCCGGCACCTTTCCGCTGAAAATGGCCCCTCCGCTGTTTGCGGGAATGGCGCTCACAGCTCTGGTCGCTGCGTATGCACTGTTGCCCCGGGCGTTTACGCTGGTTTTATTCGTCTACCTGGTGGCAAATCTCCTCTACAGTTTCAAACTCAAACACATCCCCGTTCTGGATGTGGTCTTTCTAACCCTGATGTTCGTTCTGCGTATTTATGCGGGAGGAGTGGCCGGAGGCATTGAGGTCACCGACTGGCTGCTGAGTTTCAGTTTGTTCTTTTTTCTGTCACTCGCCTTCGCGAAACGTGTGCAGGAATTGAAGTTGGTGATGGATGCGACTCCCGAATCTTCCGGGAAGATCCGCGGATATTTGCCCCGGGACCAAGCATGCATTACCCAAATTGGAATTTGCTCGGGCATGCTTTCCGTGATGGTGCTTGCACTGTATGTGCGGGATGAGTCCATTACCGAAGTCTACGCCTCCTCGCATATTCTCTGGCTACTGTGCCCGCTAATCCTCTATTGGATTGGCCGCCTCTGGTTGTTGACCTTGCGGGGGGGCATGGGAGATGATCCTGTACTATTCGCCGTCCGCGATAAAATCAGCTATCTGATTCTCTTCGGGGTGGGAGCAGTGGTGCAAGCGGCCTACTGGCTGGATCCGGCTCTGTTCCGATAAATCGGCGTATGAATTCCCGTACCGCCGCCGCATACTCCGGGGAGCTCTGCCAACCCGCCTCCTCATGGGTTCCGCGTAGCCGGATAAATTTCCAGGGATTCGGAACTTTTCGGTACATGGCTTCCCCCATGTCGAAGGGGATTATCTCATCATCGGGACTGTGCGCCATCAATATGGGTGAGCGAACCTGCGAAATCCGCACGTCCGATCGATAGGTCGACCGACAAGTGAAGCGGGGGAACAACCAGGGGAAGCGCCGCAGCGCGATTTCCAGAATAGACGTGAAGGTACTTTCCAGGATGACCCCGCGAACGGGGAAAACCGTCGCCGCCTGCAACGCCACCGCTCCCCCGAGGGAACGCCCGTAAATAATAACAGGAGGTGACTCCTGCCCGCCGCAGCGGTTGCGGGCAACTTCCCAGGCGGCGGCGACATCCAGTCCGGTTCCCTTCTCGCTGGCAATCCCTTTGCTCTTTCCATAGCCTCGGTAATCAAAAATAAAGATGTTTACAGGCACATCCTGTAAATCCTCCGCGATCCACAGACGACTCGACACGTTGCCCGCGTTGCCATGGCATACCAGCAGGACTCCTTGCGCCTCGGGATGCGGAAACCACCATCCGTGTAATGAAATCCCGTCCTCCGCGCAGAATTCGACCTCCTCCCGTTCACGACTGAAATTTTCGGGCGGCTCCTGCATCATTTTGGACCCCGGAAAAATCAAGCGGTGTTCATAGGCCTGCAACCCGAACCACAAGACCAACGCGACCACCAGAATTCCTACGAAAATCATAGAATCCACTCCTTGCCGCAGCGGGCCAACAAGGAACACCCGCTTTCCGTCACCACCACCGTATCTTCTATCCGAACCCCGCCGACACCGCGATAATACAGCCCGGGTTCGATGGTAATCACCTGCCCGACCTCCAGTTCGCCGCCATTTGGCCCCACCGACGGGGCTTCATGAATCTCCAGCCCCACCCCGTGCCCGGTGGAATGAATAAATCCTTGCGGAATTCCGTCCACCAATCCGGTTTCGTAGCCCGCCTCCAAAAACTGCTCGCAAATTCCCTCATGAATTTCTTTTCCGCTCACCCCCGGCTTTACCCGGGACAAGGCCGCCCGTTGCGCGGTCAACACCGTCTGGACCAGATGACGCTGCTCGGGACGAGGTGTCCCTTTCAGCACCGTGCGGGTCATATCCCCCCAATAACCGCTGACTTTGGAGCAGGGAAAAATATCCAACACAATCAATTCACCTTCATAAAGAGGACCGAATCCCCGTTCGTGCGGATCCACCCCCTGATCTCCGCCCGCAACGATCGTTTCATCCGCGCGGCAATCCGCCTCCATCAGTACCTGCTCAATCCGTTGCCGAACCCGTTCAGAGCTAAGTGGATTCCCGTCCGGAGTCAGCAGAACCCCATCCGACCCTGCCCGGGTATCCGCGATCATGCCCCTTGCCGCCTTCATCGCGGCAGCCGTCGCCCGCTGGGAGGCCCGCAAGGCCTTGATCTCCTCTGCCGATTTGACCAGTCGACCCTGAAACACCGGGTCTTTTTTGATTTGCACCGTCAGTCCTGCTTTCTCCAAGTGCCGAACCACCCCCACCGGACAGCGCCCACTCACTAGAATTCGTTTCACCTTCAGATGCTGTAACAACGCGACCGCCTGATCTCCGAGGCCGCGACCTTTCGTTCCCTTTAAACCCAAACGGTCGGGAGTGTGCGCCTGCAACCCTTTTCCGCAGGCCTGCGCCCGACCCAATTCCAACATCGAGACCACCACATGCCGCTCGCCGCCTTTTTCCACATACAGGAACGGATCCGGTGCTCCGAAGCCACAGGCGTACCGCACATCCACATCGTCCGCCCCCCCGCCAATCAACAACAGAGGGCCTTTACTTGTTCGTTTTTCGTTCATATCGAGCTTCGGGTTGAGGGGTACGAAGTCCTTTTCAAACGAAAGAGAAGCTTTATTTTCATGATTCGATTTGGTCTCATGATCTTGTGTCTTTTTGAAACAGGACCTACTACCTGTAGTGGGTGGAATTTTTCTTTCATTCTTTCAATTTAACAGCTTGTCCATAGCCCTGTATTAGGTTTATGTTCGGCTTCAGGAACCGGCGCAACTGAATCCGTTCAGCCACCGCCGGACATGTGTGTACAGGAAAAGTCGTAATTTTCACAGGTTAAAAACTGGTTGTATGGAAGATAGATCGTTGAAAGCAGAGAGGAACAGTATTCAGTTTACAGAGGAAAATCAACCCGCCGCCAATCTGGCGTTATGGGGCAACGTCTGCGATTTACTTCGGAAATCCCTTTCCGATGATATTTATGAGCGCTGGATCGCGGTTATTCAGCCAGGGACCCTCATCGAAAATGAACATTTGGAACTGAGAGTGGCCAGTGACTTTTATTCCACCTGGCTGGAGGAAAATTATGTCCCCCTTATCTCGGATGCCTTTGCGGCGGTAACCGGGAACCGCATCACTTTTTCACTGGTGGTCGATACCAGCCTGCGCACCGACTCGAAAGAAGCCATACACGCCCTCCCCGTCAGCAAAGCCGATTCCACGCCTAAAGAAACCGCCCGCCCCGCCGCGCGTTCCAACGGAATAGAGCGCACCAGCCTGAATCCCCGCTACGTTTTCGAGACCTTTGTGGTCGGCTCCTCGAACGACTTTGCCCATGCTGCCGCCATGGCCGTAGCCCAACAGCCGGCCCGCGCATATAACCCCCTGTTTTTGTATGGAGGCGTAGGACTGGGAAAGACCCACATCATGCAGGCCATCGGGAATTTTACCACCAGTAACAACCCCGCTTGCCGCGTCTGTTACCTCTCCTCCGAAACCTTCGTGAACGAATACATCGAAGCCCTCCAAAATGGCAAACTAACCCAGTTCCGGAAACGATTCCGCAGTGTGGACATTCTCCTGATCGACGACGTGCAGTTTTTGGCCGGAAAAGAGCGCTTGCAGGAAGAATTTTTCCATACCTTTAACGCGCTCTTCGATGGTCACAAACAGATTGTGCTCACCTGCGACCGGCCCGCCACTGAGATCCCCGGACTCGAACGTCGTCTGGTCTCCCGCTTCGAATGGGGACTGGTCACCGAAATCGACGCGCCGGAATTTGAAACCCGCATGGCGATCCTTAAGAAAAAAGCCGAACTGATGAATATCGATATCAGCGATTCGGTTATTCATTTTATCGCGGAACGCATTGCCGCCAATGTGCGCCGCCTCGAAGGCGCCCTGATTCGCGCCGCATCCTTTTCCTCCCTCACTAATCGCGAATTGACCCCGGAAGCTCTGGAGCGACTGCTCCGGGACAGTCTGGACGACGAGGCCCCCTGCCCGCTCACCATGGAACGCATCCAGCGCACCGTCGCCGACCATTTCGATATTCGCTACAGCGACATACTCAGCCGTAAACGTCCGGCAAATATTGCCCTGCCACGCCAGGTTGCCATGTACCTCTGCCGCGATCTCACCTCGCACTCCCTGCCAACTATTGGCGATGCCTTCGGGAAAAACCACGCCACCGTACTCCACGCCTGCCGCAGCATCTCCCAGAAAGAACTGGAAGACCCCATGCTCAAGCAGGCTCTAGGCAGTATTCGGGAGAATCTCTCCCGCACCGGGAAGTAAAAGAGCTGAGTAGTTATTTCAGCGCATCGATCTGTTTGAGGATCTCCGCAGCTTGAGCATGCAATTCGGAGCTTTTCACAATATCTCCACCACGCTGGGCATTCATTGCCTGTTGCATAAGAGATTCATAGTGCTTCTGTAATTTCGCGGCTGGGTTTTTTGAGAATAAGTTCATAGTACCAATGATACGCACTTGGAAACCTGCTACTTACAAATTTCAGTTTGAAAACTCCCATCATGCCCCCCAACTAAATTCACTTCACGATACCGGGCCCCTCCCCAATCCCCCACCCACCCCGCCGCCGTTGGCTTCCCGCACGCGGGGAGCTAACGGCGTGAAACGGGGCTGAGAACGGAACGGGCGAATTCCGGTAGTGAATTTCTCCGCACCCCGAGGCGAGCTCCGGGTTTGGTTTATTCAATGAACATCCATTTGGATTTGCGATGAACTTTTGTAAAATTCGTCCTCAAACTGAGATCTTCTCCTCATCCTGAGTTGAGGCAACTCGACTATATCTTTCTGGCTAAAAAAAACTCTGAAAATATACAATTTTGTCTGTTGCATTTTTCATTTTTAATTTAAATTTCAAACGTGACCACTTTTCAACAACTTACCAAAATGATGACGGGTAAGTCACGGTGCTGGGTGGTGGTGCTGCTGTGCTGGGATTTATTCCGCAATTCCGCAAATACCAGGCGAACGAAACGCGTCTCACTGAACTGCAGTGAATTAAGACCGGGAAGAACTTCGTCTTCAGGATTTGCGGGTGCGTCAGGATCGCTTCCAGAACGATCGGGATTATGTCCGCAAGTCGCGCACAAGTCGGATTGGTTGAAACGAACGAAATGGTCTTTCGCTTCTACGACGAAAATCGCCGGGGTCTACTGATCCTCCCGCTAAGGAATCGTATGCCGGGTCACGATTCTAAAACAGATATCGAGTTCGATTTCTCACGCCGCGAACGGCTGGGGTTTCCGGAAATTGTCTACGGGGAAGCCAAATCCATCGATCCAACTTCAGCGTATCATCGATCAATGCCGGGAGCGAACCATCCCGTGCTCATCTCCCGCTGTCAGCCGGAAAAGCCTTAACGCTGGAGGGCGGACACTGACGCGGTGGCGCGAACCTGGGTGTGGAATCCCCGTCCAGTAATCCACCGAAGTTGGCCATTCATCAGATTGCCTGCCGATACTTTGTTGGTCGCGGAATGCGCAAATACTCTTCACTTTCTAGGGGTACATTCCCAAAGCTTTCAGGATGTGGGGTGGCGGCCATTCAACGCTTCTAAAACTCCCGAAATGGCTGAGTTCGAGGTCCTGATCGTGGTGGCCGGTTTCGGGGCCCACAATCGGTGGTGGCGGGCAATGCGCACAGCCCGTCATCGGCGTTCCCACCAGCGTGGGCTATGGAGTCGCCACCGGCGGCACCGCCGCTCTGCACGCCATGCTGGCAAGCTGCGCCAATGGGCTGATGGTCATGAATATCGACAACGGCGTCGGTGCCGCCCTCGCCGCCAAACGAATTCTACAATGTCATTAAAAATCCAACTACTTCCCACCGGGATGATCCAGACCAATTGCGTGTTCCTGTCCATGGACGACGGGCAGACCTTGGTGATTGACCCCGGAGCCGACGCCGGAACTCTCAAAACCCATATTCAACAGAATGACTTCACGGTCATCGGCTATCCCTTTACTCACGGTCACTACGACCACGTCTGCGCCATTGCCGATCTGCATGAGGCCTTTCCCGCTCCCTGCTGGATGCACCCCCTGGATCTGGACTGGGCCTTTACCTCCCGCAATCAAAATCTGCCCTGGTATCGTCAGCCGGATCCCTCCCGACTTCCCACCCTAGAAACAGCTTGGGAAGAGGACGGCCCCTTTGAGATTGGCTCTTTTCGTTTCCACACCCTGTTTCTTCCCGGCCACTCCCCGGGCAGCGTGGGCTTTTATTTCGAGGAGGACAACCTGTTGATCGGCGGAGATGTACTGTTCAAGGGCGGCATGGGACGTACGGATTTACCCGGGGGCGATGAGCGAACCCTAATGCATTCCCTGCGCCGACTCTCGAAACTGCCCCCGGAAACCCGGGTCATTCCCGGTCACGGACCCGCCACCACCATCGGACAGGAACTCGCATCCAATCCATATCTCCAACACGCCATGAGAGTTGGATGAGCACCCGATTTCCCTATCTGGGGGTCTTTCTTGGCCTGGTCTCCCTGGTTCTCCTGCGCGTATCGGCCCAACCGCTTACTTCATTGGTGGATTTTCAATCAGAGAACCCGCAGCTCTGGCGATCGGGCGAAATTCCGGCACGGTTGCAACGAAGCACCCGGGGAGTCGAACTTCTCCTTCGCTTCCCGGCTGAAAGAAGACAAATCACCCTCACCCGAAACGGGTCCTGGAACCTTGGGGAACTGTCCAGTTTCCGACTGCGCATCGGCATCTCGGATCCGGCGGTGTTGCTGGAGGCGAACCTGTCCTTTAAATCGGGTAACGGCTGGTACACCCACGGATTCACCCTTCACGAGAAAGGTCCCACCCACCTGCAATTCGCCAAGGCGAATTTCGCCAGCGAGGGCGCAGTAGCGGGCTGGAACCGGATCGAGGCTGTCCGTCTCAGCTTTTGGCCGCGGGGAAGCGGGACCACCACCCTGTATCCAATCAGCCTGGAAGGCTTTCAGGATGACCTTTGGATACTGGACACCGAATCCGCCGCGAAAACCGGGGACGAAACCTATACCGCACGGGTATGCAAGCGACATCTCGACCGCATCCTGGCCGGACTGGGGCTTCCCCACGCGATTCACTCCTTGGACGCGTTGCCTACCCGGCCCGCCCCCCGCCTGATTCTGATTCCTTATCTCCCACATCTCTCCGAACGTGAATTTCAGCAGTTGTCCCGCTTCGTCGATCAGGGAACCGCCCTTATCGTGTTCGAATCCACCCACAACGGATTGGCCCGCAAACTGGGGGTTCACATCGGAAACGCGCTCTCGTCCTCTACCGTGGGACAGTTCAATCATCTTCTGCTCGACACCTCCCTCATGCCCGAAGCCCCCTCCCGCGTCTATCAGCACGCCTGGTCCATGCGCGGCATTCAGCCACGGGGAAACAGCCGGGTGATTGCCCGCTGGGCCGATGCCCTCGACCGCCCCCTGCGGCAGCCCGCGGCCATTCAAGGTCCCCACGGCATCTGGCTGAACACAGCCTGGCGCTCGGGCGATACCGATGCCAAACAGCAGCTACTAGGGGAATGGATCGGAAATCTGGCTCCCTCCCTCCTCACAGAAAGCCTTCGCTATCACCGCGAGACCCGCTCCCCCCGCCTGTTTGAACTTCGACATGGGAGCCTCGATTCGGCATCCACTCCCGCGCGCAACCTCAAAGACATGGCGGAGCATTTCCATAAAACTGCATCTAAACAGGAAACCTTTCCCCTCGGCGCCTTCCGCCTGTTCCGGCAAAGTGATCAACTGATGCAGCGGGCCCACGCCAGCAGTCAATCCCCCTGGAACGCCCGGGTGCGGGGAATCTGGGATCAGAACGGTACCGGATTTTACGCGGGTAGTTGGGAACGCACCTGTCGCGA